>JAKBAX010000271.1 GCA_021808785.1 Actinomycetes bacterium
GGGCTCCTGGGCAGCGAAGTGCTCAAGGAGGTGGCGGCGGGCTCCACGGTCCGGCGGTAGAAGCTCCACCGTGCGTCCTGTGGGGAAGCTGCCGAACCAGTCGCGAAGCTCACGGCCAGGGGGACGACTGCCGCCGACTGTCAGCACCACTTGTTGATCCTGTCCAACAAGGACGCGGCCCATGTCGAGAAGGGCTTCGCGCATGGCTGGTTGCTGGGCCAGAACGTCGGCGTCGTCGATCAGGAGCAGGTCTTGGGCGGGTAGTCCGGGCTCGCCTTGTTGAAGATTCACGATGAGTCGCCGGGCGGCCGTCTCGAAGGAGGAGAGGCAGATGGTTGTCGGGGTTCGGGCGCTGGTGGCGTGCCCGATGGCTTGGAGCAGGTGGGTCTTGCCGAGGCCGGTTGTGCCGGTGATGAAAAGTGGGTTGTAGGACCGGCCGGGACGCTTCACTACGCGCATGGCAGCTGCCACCGCCATTTCGTTATGAGCCCCCGTGATGAACTGCCCGAAGGTGTAGCGAGGGTTGAGCCCAGTACCGGGGCGACCGCTCATGCCTGCACCGTATTGCTCATGGCGTCAGGCGGCGAACAGCTCCGAGGAGCCAGGCGAGGAGTGCTACGACGATGGCGAGTTCGAGGGCGGCGGCCGCTCCCGTACCCAGGACGAGGAGAGCGAGGCCGACGAGACCAAGGAAGAGACGGACGACGTCGCGAGCGATCACGAGACCGACGACGAGCGCCACGCCGAACCCCGCGATCAGCTTCGCCGCCCCCGGAATGAAGGCAATGGCGCTCATCTGTGCCAGGCGAAAGAGCAACTCCGTGATCCCGACGATCGCGATAAGCGAGGTGAAGCTCGGTCCCGATGTGGTTCGTCGCCGGTACGTGAGCTGGGGTCGACGGTAACGACCGGCGGCGATGGCGATGATCACACTGAGGAAGAGAAGCGCAGCGACGGCGGCAACCATGGCGTCCTCGGGTTCGGATGAGGTGAACGGGTTTTAGGCGGTGCGGACGGCAGTGACGATGATGTTGTCGTTGTAGTGGTGGTCGAAGACGGTACCTGTGCAGGAGATCAGGCGTACCTCGTCAAGCGCCGTTGGGGCGTAGACGGTGGCGGTCGGGAAGGCTGTCTTCGGGTAGATGGCGGTAGCGATGACGGCGAAGGTCACAGAGGAGCCGTCGGAGCGGGTGACGATGACCGGATCGCCGGTATGCAGGTCGGCGAGGCCGCTGAAGATGCCCTCGACGCCGCTTAGGTTGATGTGGCCGATGATGATGGCGGGTCCTACCGAGCCGGGCGCCGGGCTGCCCCGGTACCAGGCGGCTTCGGTGGCGGAGGCGAGCGTCGGCAGCGCCCCGCCGGAGTCGAGGCCGACCGGAATGATTGGTGCGGTGCGGCCGAGCGTCGGAAGGCTGATGCGCGTCGGCAACAGCGGCGGCGTCGGAGCCGGAGCCGGAGCCGGAGCCGGAGTCGCTGCACGCGATGGGACCGACGAGGCCGCGGCGCTCCTGGTCGCAGGCGGTGATGCCGCGCCTGACCTGCTGCCGGTGAGCGAACATCCTCCGAGGGCGAGCACCGCGGCAGCCAGCGCGGCGACCGTGCGGATCTTGTGCCGGCGCCTCAACCCGAAGACAAGACCGGCCACGAGGGCGAACGCGGCGATGATGCCCGCAATCAGGACCCATACGGAGGTGGTGTGAGCGGTTGGGACGGCGCCGCTGGTGAGGCCTGTGGGAACGGAGCCGACCGGGAGGGCGGAGAGACCCGCGGCGTCGTGGAGGACGATGAGCCGGCTGGGTTCCTCCCCGCCGCCGACGAGCAGGAAGGTGGTCAGGCTGCCGGGGATGAGGGTGTCGTCGGTGGCTCCGACGTCTAGGGCCTCGGAGCCCGCTCCCTCGCTGGCGATGAAGCGCTGAAGGCCCGGGTGCCACGGGTGGTAGGGGCTGGCCGCGCCGGGTGCTACCTCGGCGATGACCGGTTTGCCGAGAGTCTGGAGGGATAGGGGCGGCAGGCTGAGATCGGCGTTGATCAGGCGGATCCCCGCTTGTCCGCTGGGAGGTGCCGGAGAGTTGTCGCTTGCGGTTAGAAACGCCTGGCCGCCAGCTTGTCCGAGGCCTATCACAGTGACGGAGCTGCCCGCTGGGATGGTGATGGTGGTTCGAATCACCTGCGGCAAGCCGACCGTCTGGCCCGTGGTGAAGGTGACGGTGTCGGTGCCGGCTGCTACTGGCAGCACAGAGCTGGCTTGGTCGAAGCCGAGGGCGGCGACGGTCTGTCCGTTGACGTATGCGGTGATCGAGGTCGCGGTGGTGGGCCAGGCGTCGACGAGCCGTAGCGAGGCGGATGGTGCGGGCGCGGCGCTTGCCGCCGGGAGGAGCAAGATGGCTGGCGTCGAGATGACGACGCCGGTGAGAAGCAAGCGGAAGAGGTGGCGACGAAGCATGGCGGGCGTGTCCTTTCGGGTCTTAAGAGAAGGTGGGGTGGTTGGAGAGGGCGGACGTCGCAGGGCCGGGGGGCTCGAGTGGTCCCGCCCAGGGCCCGAGGCCGAGTGAGCGGTAGAGCGCTCGGCCCAAAAGCCACTCGAAGTCGTCGGGCCGGGATAGCGAGGTAAGGGTGTTGACGGAGCCAACCGGGACGTCCTTCCACTGCTCGGGGAGCTCGCCGCCGAGGACCACAACGTGCAGGCTCCCGAAGGGCAGGCGCTCGGTGGCGCGGCGCAAGTCGTAGCCGGACTCGATCGACTCGCCGTCGGTAAAGAGCAGACAGATCTGACGTCGGTCGGAGGCGCCAGCGAGAAGGTGCGCCGCCCGGGTTATGGCGGGAGCGATGGAGGTACCGCCGCCGGCCAGCGGCTGGAGGGCTTGGCGAACCTTTCGGCGGTCTCGCTTGTTCCGAACGGAGGTCAGCGGCAGCCACGGTTGAGGCTGATCGGCGAATTGGACGACGCCGATCCGGTCGCCGAGAGGCGGCCCTCCTACACCGTCGACCAGGAGGTTGACGAGGCGTCTGGCGGCTGTGTAGCGAAAGCCGTTGGGGTCGGTGGAGGCGGTTGATCCGCTGTCATCGATGACGAGGACGATGGCGGCCGGCTCGTTGCCGCGGTTTCCGACGGGCGGGGGTACGGTAGGGCGGTCGAATTCGGGGACTTGTTCACGCTCCGGGCGCCAGGGCCACGACAGGCTGGGCAGCGAGAGCTTGGTGCTGGCCCCGCCCGGCTCCAGTTTGATGGCCGCGGGCAAGCGGCCGGGAGCAGCCAGCCCGACCGTGGAGAAGCGTTGCCGTCTCATGCTGACACCCCATGGCCGTTGCGGGCAGCGTCGAGCGGGCGTGTCACGAGCTCGGCGTCGACGTCCACGGTCTCTGGCTGATGTCGGTTTGTCGTCTTGTCGTCCGGCTCAGCCGGCGCTGATGTCTTGGCGGAGTCCTGTGCCTCACGGAGGGCTTTGGCCGAGCCGTCGAGCGCCAGGTAGGCGCCGGGTGTCCAGACCTCGCTCTCCTGGCGCTTCGGCCGCTCCGGGGTTCGGGAAAGCTCCGCGTAGGCCTCGCTGAGCAGCGTCCAGTCGATGAGGTGATGCTCGGCAACGGCACCGTTCGGAAGCACGGCTGTGGTGGCCGCAACTTGCTCAGGGGCGTCAGGATCTGCGGCCTCCTCCGCCGGATCGCTGGCCGGTGCGACCGTTGGGGCCACGCTTCCGAGCGTGGCCACGTCGGCGCCGGGCGATCTCGTGAACTGATCGTGCAGAGCGCTCGGCGATCCAGTAGCTACCTGCTCGAAGGGATCGCCACCCATGGTCCGCCGGATGAGATCAGCCTCGCGGTAGGCGTTGGTGAGGGTGGCCGCAAATTGTCGGCCGGCCTGACCCGTGAGGGCGGTGGCCGCGTCGTGGTCGGCTCGGGTCATGGCGGCGCTTTCGAGGCCACTGACCGCACCTGCCAGGGCCTGGTGCTGTTGAATCCAGACGAGCTTGCTGCCCTCGGCCTGACCACTCAACTTCTCGCCGTGCTCGGCGCGCACGTCCGAGCGCTGGTACTCGACGCCGCACGCGACTCCAAGGAGGCCCATTTCGAAGCCGAGCCACACGTACCAAGGCACTCCGCTGGGGTGAACCGGCGTCACGGTAGGAGCTGCGGCGGTCTGGCCCGGGACGGTCACGGTGATCGCCGAAGTTTGCGCGGCGCGGCGCTGAGCGTCAGCGGTCGAGGCGGCTTGGCGAAGGAGGGCAACGCCCATGGCAATACCGAAGAGCCCGACGACGGCTACAGCGATAACAATGTAGGACCGCGCCGATGTGGTGGCGTACTCGCCTTTTTCGATCCGGTCGAGATCCTGCCGGCGCAACAGAGCACCGAGGCTGGCCCCTCCTGCAACAGCAGCGAGCGCGATCCCGAGGCCGACGATGTAGGCGAGGGTTGTCGAGTCGGAAGTGACCGATTGGAGCGCAGCGACGGCCGCTGCCCCGCTAGCGGCCGCGACCACGACCAGGATGAAGCCAACCAGCCAGCGGGGCCAAAATCCCGCCTGGGCGGAGAGCGGCATGGACTGCCGGTAGGCCCGGTGCTCGGCGAGATCATCCTCGTGTGTCTGGCGCGCGTCTTTGCTCCGCGTGATGTGCTGGGCGGTGTCGGCGCGGGCCTTGGCGAGCACCTGGTCGTCTTGCACGCGAGGGCCAGCGAAGTGCCCGGCCGTCGTCAAGGCGGCGGTCGTCTCGGACTCGGTGATGCGGCGGCCTTCGTGGTAGTCGCTGACCTTGTCCCCTGACCCGTCGACCTTCGGGAACTCCTTCTCCCCGGCTCGTTGACCGTCCCGCTGGGCCTCCCGGACGGCGTCTTCGGCGTCACGGCTGCGGGTGCCGATGGTGTGCTTCATGACGTTGATCTCCTCGTTCTTGCTACAGCGACCGGGCGATGTGGACGGAGCTGGCACCGGCCTGGGTGAGGACGAGCTGCCAGAACTGGGCGGTGCGGGCTACGACGTCCGACGGGGAACCGTCAGCGCCGAGGCCGATCAGGTTCACCGAGACGCCGTGGAGGTTGGGCAGGAGGGGTTCGTACCGGGCGGCGAGCTGCGCCGCCGTCCCTGGCTCTAGGAGAAGGGAGTCGGCTCCGTCTGTGAGGAGGGCGATGCTGCATCGGGCGCCGTTGCATATGGCGTCTGCGGTCTTGATCGCGGCGATGATGTCGGTGCCGGACTGGCTGACCGGCACGGAGGCAACTTGCTCTGCGGCTGCGCCGATCTGCGCGGCCAGGGCCGTCTGGCTGTCAGTGCAGGTTTGGGGTGAGCCACAGCTCAGTTTGAGATTGACGGTGGCGGCTGTGGCCGTCTCGGCGGGGTTGGCACCGATACCGATGAGCTCGAGCTTCGTGAAGTGGCCAGCCATGGCCTGGGCCGCCAGCTGTCTGGCGTCTGAGTTCACCTCCGCCGGCCATGTCGAGCCGGGTCGATGAAGGCTGGCCGTGCGGTCGATCGCCATGACCTCAACGGCCGCAGCCGGGTGATGGCTGAAGTGGAGACCGGCCAGAGCGGCAACGGCTGCAGTACCTACGGCTACTGCTGCGAGACCTTGGCGCTTGGAAACTCGCGTTGGTAGTATTTTGGAACGGTGCATAGGGACTCCTCCTTAGAGATGGGGACGGAACTTGTGTACGGGCCGGACCTGGGGCGCAATCCCAGGTCCGGCCGTCAATTTCTTTAGGAAATGGTCCTTACCCTATTTTTGACCTCCATTGCAAGGGGGGCAGCCAGGGCCCGGAAGGCACCCGAGGGGCGGTTGGGTGGTTGGTCGACCGCCGGCATTGGGGGACCTCCGGCCGTAGGTAGATGTCGTACGTGTTTGGAAGCACGGTCACGATGACGTGGCCGATCCAGCAGACAGCCAGGGCACCACGCTTGGAGATGGAGCGACCATCCCGAGAGGGGTAGGTCACTTCCGCCTCCTCGATCGTCAGGACAATGGTCTCCTCCGTCACGCCCATCTCGAAGGCACGCTGAAGGGCATGATGACTGAGGACCCAATCGCCCGGCCCTACCAGTACGTCTGTCTGCAACGTGGGCTCCCATCCTCATCGACTGCCCTGTCCTACGCACAACGCCCGTCCTGTTGCAGGACCTGTTTGCATAGCGCACTCGCCTTGCGAGAAA
>JAKBAX010000272.1 GCA_021808785.1 Actinomycetes bacterium
CGAGACCGTGGCTGTTGACAGAGGCTCGAGTCCCTCGTCGGCGCCGTCGGTCATCGGACAAGGGCCGATCGGCCCTATTCGGACAGACATGGACTGCTGGACACTTTCGGTGTGGCCGCCGGCATCGATCGCTTCCAGCCCTGCGACGCCGTCTTGTCCGACGGCGGTACCGTCTGCATTCGTGCCATCACGGCCGATGATGCCGACAGGCTCGTGGCATTCCATTCGCGTCTGTCTCCGGAAAGCATCTATTTGAGGTACTTCTCGGCGCACCCCCACCTGCGCGACGAGGAAGTGGCCAGGTTCACCTGGGTGGACGGCACCGACCGTATGGCCATCGTGGCGACCATTCAGGAGGAGATCGTCGGGGTGGCTCGCTACGACCGGACGGCCGCCAGACCTCAGGAAGCCGACGTGGCCTTCGTGGTCGAGGATCGGCATCAGGGCCGGGGATTGGCGACCATACTGCTCGAGCATCTGGCCGCCCATGCCCGCGGCTGCGGCATTACCACGTTCAGAGCCGAGACGCTCTGGCAGAACCATGCCATGCAGGGCGTGTTCAGCCGGGTCGGCTTCGAGAGGTCGAGCACCCACGACGGGGGCGTCGTCGAGGTGGTGATGGACATATCGACCAGCGACGCACTCATCCGGGCCGTGGCCGATCGGGAGCGAACGGCCCGCGTCGCGTCGGTCCGCCGCATCCTCGAGCCTCGATCAGTCGCCGTGATCGGGGCCAGTCACCGAGCCGGAACCATCGGCCACGAATTGGTGGCCAATATCGTAAGGGGCGGCTTCGGTGGCGCGATCTACCCGATCAACAAGGACGGCGGCCTCATCGTCGGCCGGGCTTCCTATCCCTCGATCCTCGACGTGCCGGGAGAGGTGGACCTCGCCGTCGTGGCGGTCCCGGCCGCCCAGGCCGACCAGGTGCTGGTGGACTGCGGGCAAAAGGGGGTCAGGGGGGTCGTGGTGATATCGGCCGGGTTCGCCGAGGTGGGCGCGGCTGGCGGAACCAGTCAGAGGGAACTACTGCAGTTGGCCCGTCGTTCCGGGTATCGAATGGTGGGGCCGAACTGCATGGGGATCATCAACACCGCCCCGAGTGTCTCCCTCAACGCCACCTTCGCCCCGGTACCCCCGGCCCCGGGCCATGTCGCCTTTGCGTCGCAGTCCGGGGGTCTCGGCATCGCGATACTGGAGGAGGCGAACCGGCGGGGGATCGGCACCTCGAGCTTCGTGTCCATGGGCAACAAAGCGGACATAAGTGGCAACGATCTCCTCGAGTACTGGGAACAGGACGACGCCACAGGCGTCATCCTGTTGTACCTGGAGTCGCTGGGTAACCCCAGGCGCTTCGCCCGTATCGCCCGGCGGGTGTCTCGGACCAAACCGATAATCGCGGTCAAGTCCGGTCGATCGCTCGTGGGACGCCGGGCCGCTTCATCGCATACCGCCGCGCTGGCCAGCCCGGACGCGGCTGTGGACGCCCTGTTCACCCAGACCGGGGTGATCCGGGTCGACACCCTCGAGGAGATGTTCGATTGCGCTCAGGTCCTCTCGGCCCAACCGGTGCCGGTCGGTCGGCGGGTGGGCATACTCACCAACGCCGGTGGACCCGGCATCCTGGCTGCCGATGCGTGTGCTGCGGTCGGCCTGGAGGTTCCGGAACTGGCATCGGCGACTCTCGACAGCTTGCGATCGTTCCTTCCGGCGTCGGCGACGGTGGCCAACCCGGTGGATATGATCGCATCTGCCTCGGCGGAGGACTACGGGCGGGCGCTCGGCCTGCTACTCGACGACGAGAATGTCGACGCGGTGCTGGTCATCTTCGTCCCGCCGTTGGTGACCGACGCCGACGACGTGGCCGCGCAACTGGCTCGGGTCAACGGTTCGGGGTCCAAGCCGGTCGTCGCCAACTTTCTCGGGATGGTGGCCGCCCCGGCACCTCTGACGACACCTTCGCGCACCATTCCCTCCTTCTGCTTCCCGGAGGCCGCGGTCAGGGCTCTCGGTCGAGCCTGCCGGTACGGTGAGTGGCGTAACCAGCCCACGGGCGAGCCCTGTGCCTTCGTAGATGTCGACCGGCTCACCGTCTCGCATCTCATCGACGCGGCATTGGACAACAGCCCGCAGGGACGATGGCTTTCAACCGAAGAGGCGTTTCATCTCCTGGGCTCCTACGGGATCCGAACGGTCCCGAGCTTGCTGGCGGCAAACGCCGATGACGCGGTCGGTGCGGCCCAGAGTCTCGGATTTCCGGTGGCTCTGAAGGGAGGTTCCGCCGATCTGTTGCACAAGACCGAGCGAGGGGCCGTGCGCCTCGGGTTGTCCTCCGGCCGCGCCGTCCGAGAAGCTTACGAAGAAATGGAGCGATCGCTCGGGACGGAAATGGGTGGCGCAGTAGTGCAACCGATGGTCGACCCCGGGGTGGAGACCATCGTCGGGTTGGTCAATGATCCTGCCTTCGGTCCACTGATCATGTTCGGGACCGGGGGAGTGACGGTCGAGTTGTTCCAGGACCGATCCTTCCGAGTCCTGCCGATGGCCCGCCTCGATGCCGCCGAGCTGGTTCGGTCCACCCGTGGCTCCCCGCTTCTCTTCGGATTCCGGGGTGCCGCGGCGGTGGACGTCGCGTCGCTGGAAGACCTGATTCTGAGAGCCGCCCAACTGGCCGACGAGTTCCCCGAGATAGCCGAAATGGACCTCAACCCGGTCGTCGTGAGCCCGGCCGGGGTGACCACCGTCGATGCCAAGATGCGGGTGGCCCCAGCTGCGCCGCGTCCGGACCTGTCGGTTCGCTCCATCGGATGAGCAAGGGACCTTCGGCTCTTCCGCCCGGTCATCGTGGCGTCTTACGGTTCCCGGCGAAGGGTACGTGAACCCAGGAGGAATCCATGCGAGCGCTCGTCTACCACGGACCGGGAACCAAGGCCTGGGAGGAGGTGCCCGATCCCACAATCGAACAGGACACCGATGCGGTCGTGCGCGTGGATGCGGTGACGATATGCGGCACCGACCTACACATATTGAAAGGTGATGTACCGGCGGTCACCGACGGCCGGATCCTCGGACACGAGGCGGTCGGGACGGTGCAGTCCGTGGGATCGGGGGTCAAGACGCTCCAGCCCGGAGATCACGTGCTGGTGTCGTGTATCACTTCCTGCGGGGCGTGCCGATTCTGCCGGGAGGGCCGGTTCGGGCAGTGCCTGGGTGGTGGAGGGTGGATACTCGGGCACAAGATCGACGGCACGCAGGCCGAGTACGTACGAGTTCCATTTGCCGACACCTCGACCTACAAGGCGCCTCCGGGGGTGGAGGACGCCGACCTGCTCATGCTGGCCGACATCCTCCCGACCGGGTATGAAGTGGGGGTCATGAACGGCCGGGTATCCCCAGGCGATGTGGTCGCGGTGGTCGGAGCGGGGCCGATCGGACTGGCCGCGATCATGGGGGCCCGGTTGTACAGCCCGGCCCATATCGTGGCCATCGATCTGGCCGCGAACCGGCTGGAAGCGGCCAAGCAGTTCGGTGCCGACATCGTGGTCAACAACGGCGAGGAGGATGCTTCGGCCGTGATCAATGGCCTGACCGGTGGTCTCGGGGCCGACGTTGCGGTCGAGGCGGTCGGCGTGCCGGCCACTTTCGAGTTGGCTGCGTCGCTCATCCGTCCCGGAGGTCGTGTCGCCAACATCGGAGTACACGGTGCGCCGGTGACGTTGCACCTGGAGGAGCTCTGGATTCGCGATGTGACCGTGACGACCGGACTGGTCGACACCTACTCCACCCCGACCTTGCTGAAGCTGGTAGCCACCCACCAACTCCACCCGGAACGGTTCGCGACCCACCACCTCCTCATGGAGGAGTTCGTCGAGGCCTACGACCTCTTCTCCCGGGCCGCCGACACAGGCGCCTTGAAGGTGGTGTTGACCAGGGAGTAGCTCGCCGCTCACCACTGGTCCCCCCCGACCGCCCCGGGACAGATGTCCCGGGGCGGTCCGCGCCCACCGTCAGGGTCCAACGGCCCTTCACATCGTTCCCACCCGTCCGGCAGCATTCGAGCGTGGCTGAATCCTGGGATCCTCGGGAATCGCTTCCCTTCCTGCTCCGTGATCTGCATACGTGCCGGGAAGGCCTGAGCGATCGCGAGGCTCAGCGCCGCTTACTCGTCTATGGGCCGAATGTGCTGAGCCGGCGGGGTGGTCGCCGTTGGCCCCGGGAGCTGCTCGCCCAGTTCACCCACCCGCTGGCCCTCCTCCTGGCGGCCGCCGCGGTACTGGCTCTCATCAACGGCACGCAGGCCCTCGCCGCGGCCGTCGTGGCGGTGATCGTCATCAACGCGGTCTTCGCCTTCTTCCAGGAACTTCATGCCGAGCATGCAGTCGAGGCGCTGTCGACCTATCTCCCCGAGACCGCGGAGGTGTGCAGGGGTGGTAGTCGGCGCCGTGTGGATGCGGCGGCGCTCGTCCCCGGAGACATTCTCTTCATCGAGGAGGGGGACCGGATAAGCGCTGACGCCCGCATCCTGAGCGGCGCGGTGGAGGTCGACATGTCGACTCTGACGGGCGAGTCTCAGCCGGTGACCCGATCGTCTGAGGCCGGGCCGCGGGGCGGCGATGCCCTCTCGGCTCCGGACACGGTGTTCAGCGGGAGTGCCTGCCTGGCCGGGGAGGCTACGGCATTGGTGACGACCACAGGGATGTGGACCGAGATCGGCCGGATCGCCGCTCTGTCCGAAAAAGTAGCGGGGGATCTGAGCCCGCTGGAGAGGCAGGTCCGACGAGTTGCCAAACTCATCGCCATCGTCGCGGTGGTCGCAGCTGCCGCCTTTCTCCCGGTGGGCGCGGCGGCCGGATTGTCCCTGTCGGCGGCGTTCGGCTTCTCGATCGGCTTGATAGTCGCCAACGTGCCAGAGGGGCTCCTTCCGACCATCACCTTGGCACTGGCCGCCGGGGTGCAGGATCTGGCCCGCCGTGGAGCGGTGGTCAAGCGGCTTTCCGCCGTCGAGACCCTGGGTGCGACCACAGTGATCTGCACCGACAAGACCGGTACGCTCACGCAGAACCGGATGCGGGTGCACTCCGTCTGGACCCCGTCCTCGGGCTCGGTCGAGGTGGCGGGTGACGACGGGGGCGGAAGCGGCTTGGAGTCGGTCCGCGCTGTGGCCTCGACGGTCGGCGCTTGCAGCACGGCTGATATCGGCCAGACACCTGCATCGGGCGACCCTACGGAAGTCGCCCTGCTCGAGTGGGCACGAAGCCTCGGTGTGGACGTGGACGCGACTGCAAGGGAACGACATCGCCGTGAGCTGTACCGCTTCGATCCGACCCTCCGGATCATGACCACCGTCGACAGGTGTGGGGACGGGGTGTCGATCCACACCAAGGGCGCGCCCGAAGCGGTTCTGGGTCGCGTGCCGACCATCTGTGATCCGACCGGCCACTCCCGCCCGCTCGATGACGGGGACCGGCGGCGGTTGGCCGAGGTGCTCGACGGCTACGGTCGCAGTGGCCTACGGGTGCTTGCCGTCGCCCTGCGTCGCATCGGCGAGGGCGAGCGGCTGCCCGCGACCCGGGCTGACGCCGAGCGGGATCTGTGCCTGGTGGGATTGGTGGGGCTGCTGGATCCGCCCCGACCCGAGGTGGCTGCGGCCGTGAAGCAGGCCCACGCGGCCGGCCTGAGGTTCCACGTCGTCACCGGAGACTACGGGACGACCGCCGCCGAGGTCGCCCGCCAGGTCGGAATCGGAACCGGCGACGCGGCCGTTCCGGTGGTCACGGGCGACGAGCTGTCCAGGATGTCCGACGATGATCTCGAAGCGCTGCTATCCGGAGACCAGGAGGTGATCTTCGCCAGGAGCTCTCCCGAAGCCAAGCTCCGCATCGCTGACGCTCTACGGGCCACCCACCACATCGTGGCCATGACCGGCGACGGCGTCAACGATGCTCCGGCGCTCCGGGCCGCTCACATCGGAGTGGCCATGGGGCGCTCGGGCACCGAGGTCGCCCGGCAGGCCGCCACCATGATCCTGACCGATGACAACGTCGCCACGATCGTCGCAGCTGTGGAGCAGGGCCGGCGGGTGTACGACAACGTTGAGAGGTTCATCCTCTGCA
>JAKBAX010000273.1 GCA_021808785.1 Actinomycetes bacterium
GGTCGGGGCGTCGGGCGCCATCTTCGGCCTGATGGGGGCCTACTTCGTCGTGGCCCGGCTCCGGCGTTGGCCCACCCAGCAGATACTGGCCCTGCTGGTGATCAATGCCCTGTTCAGCTTCTCCGGTGGCATCGCCTGGCAGGACCACCTGGGTGGACTGGTATTCGGTTTGCTGGTGGGTCTCGGCCTGACGTGGACCCCGCGCTCGCCCGGCCGGCCGTCCGAGACGGCCCAGTGGGTGCAGGGTCTGGCCGTGGTGATCGCGGGGGCGGTGCTGCTGGTCGCCCTGCTGCAGATCCCACCGGGCCATGTCAACGTCTGACCGGAGCGTTCCCAGTGGTCCGACCAACGCCGGGGCGCCTTCGTCGGCTGCCCCACAGGTGTACGCCGGCGTCGACGTGGGCCAGGGCCGGGTCAACGCCGTACTGCTCTCGTGTGCCGGCACCCACCGAGAAAGGCCCGTCTGGCAGGTGACCGCCCGCTTCGACGGGTCGGTGATCGAACTGACCGCCTTCTGCCGGCCGGCGGTGCGCGTCGCCGTCGACGCGCCCGGTGGGCTGAGCGTCGGAGCGCATGCCGGCGACCTGTCGGTATCGCCCAAGTTCCGGACCGGGCGGTGTTCGGAGGTGCCCTCCGCCGGCTGGCCGGCGGTGTCGTGGGTGACCCCGAGCGACATGGGGGCGGCCCCCGGATGGATGCATACCGGTTTCACCGTCTGGCGGGCGCTCGAGCAGGACGGTGCGGAAGTGGTGGAGGCGTTCCCGGCGGCGTGTTTCCACCGGCTCAACGGCCGGCGTTGGCCGCCCCGGAAATCGACGCCGGCCGGCCGGGGCGCCCGCCTGGCTCTCCTGGCCGACCGGGTCCGCCTGCCTGGCGATGCGCACACCGCCTGGAGCCACGACGACATCGATGCCGCGGCGTGCGCCCTGATCGCCGCCACCGGGCGGCCGGCGCTCCACGACTGCCGGGCACCGGACGGATCGGTCATGTGGCTGCTGCAGTGAACACTGACTTCGTCATCGTGGGGGCCGGGCTGGCCACCGAGGTCCTGCTCGTCAGAGGCCGAGGGCCCTCTCCGCGGGCCTGACGTCCTGCGGTCCGGGCATCGCGGCAGCCCGACTCGATGCGCCGAGGTCCGAGTCGTCGCTCGCATCGGACAGCATGGCGACGATTCGGGCCCGTACCGCGATCTGCGGCCGCGGACCACCGTCTCTCAGAGCCCGTATGAGCGATGGCCCGATCCCGGCCACCACGACGAGCTGGAGGGCGCCGGCCACCAAGAAGGTGCTCTTCAGGCCACCAGCTCCTCCGACCAGGCCCCCGACCAGTGCGCCCGCCGGTGGGCAGGAGAGCGTGAGGCAGAGGAAGACGCTCGCAATACGTCCTTGCAGCTCCGGAGGAGTGAGCCGCTGGCGGACCGACCGGTAGGCGGAGGAGCCGATGATCACAGATGCCGTCTCTATGAACAGAGCGAGGACCGCCATGGGCGCGCTGCCGGCGCTGGCCAACAGTGCGTAGGCCCCGGCCGCGACGACTCCTACCGCGCTCAAGGTCCAGCCCGTGCCCAGCCACGCATTCAGGCGGGGCGCCAGGGACGCCCCGACGATCAGCCCCACGCTCGAGAGAGCCATCATCAGTCCGTACCCGCCCGGTGACAGGTGCAGCACCTTTCTGCCGTAGAGCACGAGGACCCCGAAGACCATGGATTGACAGAAGGCAAAGCTGGCGATGAGTAGCGCCAGCATCCTCAGGGAGGGCGTGCGGATGAACCACCCGAGGCCGCTTCGTAGGTCCTGCCAGACCGAGCTCTCTCCCTGACTTGGCGGATTGGGGGGGACGGCCCTCCGGAGCAGGAGGGCCGACACCACGAAGCTGGCCGCGTCGGCGGCGAACGGCACGGCTCTACCGGCGGCGAGTGCGGCGCCACCGATGGCCTGGCCCACCAGATTCTCCGACGTGGTCTCCGCGTTGAGCAGGTGGGCGTTGGCCCGGACCAGATTGTCCTCACCGACGATGGTTGGTAGGACGGCGCCGCTGGCCACGTCGAAGGCCATGCTCGAGGTGCCGAGGGCAAAAGCGGCTGCGTAGATGGCGGCCAGGCTTCCCCGGTGCAGGATCAGTATGGCTGTGAACACCACCAGGATGAGGAACCGGGTCGCCTCCAGCGACAGCATGAGCCGACGGCGGTCGAGTCGGTCAGCCAGGGTTCCCACCGGGAGGGCGACGAACAGTGCCGGCACATAAGTGGCCACCACAACCCCTGAGATGGCCAGAGGTGACCGGGTATAGCTCAGGGCCAGAAGCGGAAGAGCGACATCAAATACGCCATCGCCGGCAGAAGAGATTGCTGTTGCCGACAGAAGATGCCAAAATCGCCGCCCGAGTCGCTTTTGCAGTCTCATGTTACTTCTGTCGCAATTTTCGGAAAGCTTGGTCTGAGCGGCGTATCCCGCTACAGGTTTCCACCGCTCAGACCGAAACTTACTCTGTCGGAGTCTCGTGCCTAGTCACCGTGAGAAGTATCGAAGCACTGAGGTTTCCGAGCAATACTGTCTTGGCCTTACCAACGAGCATTCCGCATTCTTCAGCCACCTCCCTTGCTGTCACGCCGCCCCTGAAAGGGCTCTGGTCCGAATTGCCCAGAAAGAGCGAGTTGTTTCTGCTCTTTCTCCCTTCGCGCAAAACCCTATCCCATTTCTCCATTTTCCGAAACTCAAGAAGGTGCTGACCGAGCATGGGTCTGGCCGCTAAGGAAGCCCCTACACCGTGAGCGAGAGGGCCCTCCCCTTCGTTGAGGCCGGCCGGGCCGCCGATGCGGGGAGCGTTCGTCGCGGCGCGGCCGGGACCACGGAGAGTGCCGACGCGCAATCGGTGGGATCCGAGGCCCGCACCCCGGGTGCGGTCTGGGCCTATGTGATCTTCATGGCTGCGCTCGCCGGATTCTCGGTTCTCGCCGTCACCTACGTGCGGGCTGCGCCCATCGGACCGTGGTACGACTGCTTCTTCATCGGAGCGGCGATCGCCGTACTCGCCCTACTTCCAGTAGCGCTGCACGTCGGGCGGCAGACATGGCGGCTCGAGCTGACCGGCGTGCCGATCCTGGTCGGCGCGGTACTGGTCAAGCCCGAGTACCTGGTGCTCACCGTTCTGGTCAGCAATCTGGTCGTACTCCTGCCCCAGCGGGAGACAGTCGTACGCCTTTCCTTCAACATCGCCAATCAGGTCGTGGCCGCCAGTGCATGCGTCGCGGTGTTGCACACTTTGACCCACGGATCATCCCCGGCTTCGGCTTTGTGGTGGCCGGGAATTGCGGCCGCCGCCGTCGCTCTGAATCTGGTCGCGATACTTGGTGTCAGTGGCGTCCTGAAGTGCAATCGAGTCGATCTCGGCGCGCACTACGTCAGCCAGTTGATGGCGCAACTCGTGGTCACGCCTTTGGCCGAAATCGCGCTGGCTGTCGTGGGCATAGCTTGTTACCGGGGAGAGCCGTTCGCGCTCCTGGTCCTCGCCGGCCCGGTACTGCTTCTCGGCTGGTGGTACCGATCGTCTGAGCGCCTCGGGGCCCGGTTCCGGGACCTTCAATCGCTCTACTCTTTCAGCAAGTCGCTCGCCGATGTAACCGAGCGGGATGACGTGCTGAGCGTCGCCCTCAATGAGACCCGGTCAGTGCTCCACTGTGAGACCGCGGAGCTCTGTGTCGCCCAACCCGATGGTCTGGTCCGCTTCCGGCTGGATGGAGCGGGCCGCCTGACCGAAGAGGTGGCCACCAGTTCGGCCCCTGAAGCCACCGTCCTCGCCACCCAAGCGGCCCTGCACCTCTCGCCGAGCTCCCACCACCCCTACCTGCTCGATCGGCAGTTCAAAGACGCCATGTTCGTCCCCCTCTCGGTGGGCGGTGACCGCTCCTCGGTACTGGTCGCCGGGGATCGCCACGGTGATGCCTCCTCCACATTCAGCCGGGAGGATCTGGACTTCTTCCAGGCGTTGGCCGCGCACCTGAGCACCGCTCTCACCAGTTCCAATCACCTGGACCACCTCCGCCGGTCGGTGGCCGAACGGGAGCATCAGGCATACCACGATGGCCTCACCGGGCTGGCCAACCGCACCCTGTTCATGAACGTGGTGGCCAAGGCCCTGGAGAACAGTGGTGGCAACCGCATGGTCGCCGTCGTCCTCATGGACCTGGACGGTTTCAAGGAGATCAACGACGCCCTAGGCCACCACACCGGCGACGAGGTCCTCAAGGTGGTGGCCCAGAGGGTCAGCACCGGCGTTCGGGAGTACGGTCTGGCCGCCCGCCTGGGCGGCGACGAGTACGCGTTCATGGTCGCCGCGGCGTCCAGCGTGGACGAGGTCATCTCCATCACCGAGAAGCTCATGGCCTCGGTCGGGGCGCCCATGGAGATCGAGAACGTGGCCCTCACCGTGCGGGCCAGTGTCGGCATCGCGTTGGCCCCGGTCCACGGTCTCGATGCCAACACCCTGCTCAAGAAGGCCGACGTGGCCATGTACGCAGCCAAGAGCTCGGCTCGCCGCATCAACGTCTACGACCGGTCCATGGACAACTCGTCGTCGCGTCGCCTGGCTCTCGCCACCGACCTGGGCAAGGCCATCGACCACGACGAGCTGGACCTGTGGTTCCAGCCGGTGGCCGACATCGCGTCCGGTCGGGTGGCCGGCTTCGAGGCCCTGCTCAGGTGGCCCCATGCCGCGCTCGGCTTCATCCCGCCCGACGAGTTCATCCCCATCGCCGAGCAGACCGGTCTCATCGAACCTCTCACCTGGTGGGTCGTCCACCAGGCGCTCAGTGAGCTGAAACGCTGGCGTGACGATGGCTACGACTTCGATATGGCGGTCAACATGTCGGTCCGCAGCCTCCTCGACGCCGCCATGGTCGACCGCCTGCGCGACATGGTCGCCAGCTTCGACCTGACTCCCAACAACGTGACCCTCGAGATCACCGAGTCCTCCATGATGGTCGAGCTCGAGCGGTCCGAAGCGGCATTGCGCAGGCTGTCCGACATGGGGTTCAAGATCGCCATCGACGACTTCGGCACCGGCTACTCGTCCCTGTCCCGGCTCAAGGTTCTGCCCGTGCACGTGGTCAAGATCGACCGGGCCTTCATCAAGAACATCACCTTCGACAAGGGCGACCAGGCCATCGTCAAGTCGATCATCGATCTGGCCCGGGTCATGGGCCACCAGATCGTGGCCGAGGGGATCGAGGATTTGCAGACGTGGAGCCGGCTGGCCTCGCTCGGATGTGATCTGGGCCAGGGGTATTACTTCGCCCGGCCCATGCTGGCCCGCGACTGCCGCCGGTGGGTGCTGGATCGCCAGGGTCCGAGCATTGCCGCGGTGCGGTCTCTCGGTTTGCGCCGCATCGAGGGCGCGTAGCGCTACTTCGGTTCGAGCACGACCACCGCGATCACCCGGTCACCGGCCTTCTCCTCGTACTCGGCGAAGCCGGGCATGAGCTCCTTCTGCCGGGCCCAGATGGCGTCGCGCTCCTCGCCGCGCGCTTCTCGCACCCGCACCGGGAGAGTCTCGGTACCGAGCTCGATGGTCGTCTCGGGGGTGGCCGAGAGGTTGTGGTACCACGCCGGGTTCACCGGTGCGCCGGCGAACGATGCGAACACGGCCCACCCTTTGTCCACCTTCTGGTAGACCAGCGGGTTGACCCGATCCTCGCCGCTCTTGCGACCCCTGTGATGGAGGAGCAGAAGTGGGGCCCCCTCGAAGGGACCCCCGACCACGCCCCCGTTGGCGCGGAACTCATCGATGATCTGCTGGTTGAAGTCGTTCGCAGCCATACCGGTCAAGCTAACCGGCCGGCGGCGGTCTCGGCCGGGCGGATCGCCGGGCCGGGCGACGCCGATGGTGGAGACTGGGCGGGTGAACGCAGCGAGAGATCTGGCCGACCGGTTCCACGAGCGGTGGCTGGCGGTGCACCCCTTCGCCGCCACCGTGTACGGCATCCCGGGCTACGACCACCTGGTTCCCGACGACAGCGAGGACGGCCGTCAGTCCTGGCGTGACGAGGTCGGGGGCTACCTGGCCGGCTCGGCCGGCTCGGCCGGCTCGGCCGGCTCGGACGGCTCGGCCGGCTC
>JAKBAX010000274.1 GCA_021808785.1 Actinomycetes bacterium
CCGCTCGCCTGCAGCCCCTAGGTGGGTGGTGTCTTTCGCGGGCGTGGGTGCTCGCGTTGGTGGTCTGGATCGGCCAGAATTACGCCCATGGGATTCTGGTTGCGGGGTGTGTGGTGAGTCTGGGGGTGGCGGGTCGCCAGCCGAGCGTGCTTAACGATATGGATCGGTTCTGTGACGAGGCGTTGGCAGACAACTCGATCTATGCGCTGTTGCACCGCGAGCGTGACCGGCTGTTCCCCGATGAGATGTTCGCCGATCTGTTCTCCGATAAGGGCCGGCGCAGCGTGCCGCCGTCGGTGGTGGCGACGGTGATGGTGCTGCAACGGCTGGAGGGCCTGTCGGACCGAGAAGCGACCGAGCGTTACAGCTTCGATGCCCGCTGGCGTTACGCGGCGGGGGTGGGCTCTTATGACTGTGGGGGGTGGGCCAGTTTCGCTCACACGGTGCTGGTCGATTTCCGGGCCCGGCTGGATCGCTCCGAAGATAAGAGACGGATATTCGATCGTAGTGTGGAGGTGGCGGGCGAGGCCGGTCTGGTGGGGGCCAAGCGGGTTTTGGACTCCACGCCGCTTTACGACGCGGTGGCCACCATGGACACCATCACGCTGATCCGCTCGGCGATCCGGGCGCTGTTGAAGGTGGCCGATGCGGTGCTGGAGACCCGGCTGCGGGGGCTGATCCGTTCCGGCGACGATTACGCCTCCTCGGCCAAGCCGCAGATCGACTGGGACGACCAGGCGGCCCGGGAAGAACTGATCCATTCTCGGGCTGCCGACGGTTACGCGATGTTGGCCCACCTGGACAGTCAGATGCTGCAAGGCCCGGTGGCTGACGCGGCCAAGCTGTTGGCCACGGTGCTGGGCCAGGATCTGGAGGAGGGCGACGGCGGGGTGTTCCGTATCGCCCGGCGGGTGGCCAAAGATCGGGTGATCTCGGTCGTCGATCCCGAGGCCCGCCATGGGCATAAGACCTCGGCTCGAGGCTTCGACGGCTACAAGGGGTCGATCGCGATCGACCCGGACTCGGAGATCATCACCGACACCGAGGTCAGCGCAGCCAACGCGGGGGACGCCTCGGTGGCGGCAGAGCTGATCGATGATCTCACCGGTCCCGAGGTCACCGGTGAGGAATCCGATAGCGACGAGGTTGACTCCGACGGTCCTGCTGGCCAGGACAGCGGCGATGGGAGGCGGGCCGGGGGCGGCAGAGGCGGCCGCAAGACGAACCGTCGCCGTGGGGGCAAGGCCTCCGCTGAGATGGCCAGATCGGCTCGGGCGGCCACCCGAGCTGCGAATGTTCGGGCCCGCCATCAGCGCCGCCGCGGCCGCCAGACCCGCTCCAAGGTTTATGGGGACGCCGCTTATGGCAGCGGGGAGTTTTTGGACCATCTGGCCCGCTGCGGTATCGACTCGGGCTGTAAGACCCAGCCGCCGGTCGCTCCCGGCGGGCGTTACAGCAAGGAGAACTTCTACATCGACCTGGGCGCCGACACCGTCACCTGCCCCGCCGGTGAAGAAGTCCCCGTTCGGCGCAACGAATCTGGCGATGGCATCGCTTACTTCGAAAAGGCTTGTGCTGGCTGTCCGCTGCGCTGCGACTGCACCACCGCTGAGGGGGGACGGACCATCCAGGTGGGCCGCTACGAGGCGCGCCTGGCCGAAGCGCGCTCTCAGGCCCAAGATCCGACCTGGCTGGATGATTACCGCCAGACCCGACCCAAGGTCGAACGCCGGCTTGCTCATCTGATGCGACGCCGCCACGGCGGCAGACGAGCACGGGTACGAGGACGCCGAAACGTCGACGCCGACTTCAACCTGCTCGCGGCCGCCCACAACCTCGCTCGCCTCGCCGTCCTCGGTGTCCGAAGCGGCCCCACAGAGACCTGGGTGATGGCATGAACACCTTGATCCACCCCATGGCAGCCCCCAGTGCCGCACCGCTCCGACATCGCGGCCACCAATCGCCGACCGCGTCCACCATCGGCTCAATTCCAGGACCGGAACAGCCAGCAGCATGACCATCAACCACGCCGCATCAGCCTCAAAAACCCCTCCTTTCACACCAGCCACCTAGGCAACCTTCGACCACCTCCGCAGTGTAAGCGCGGGCTCTGGGCTCGAAGTGAAGAGGACAGAGTGCGCCGGCCTTCGCTCGGGATGAGTATTGTCCGACATCGATATCGGGAAGGACGCCAATGCCCTACGGTCCTTGGGACGAGTACTTCATTCACCAACTGCCCCGGACTCTTGACCACGTCAGCGACACCGAGCGGTCATGGTCAGACCGCTGCTACTTCAATGTTCACGCTCCCGACGGGAGCCTGTTGATCACTACCGGCTATGGGAACAACCCCAACACCCAGAGCGCCCACGGCTATTTCAAGCTTGCTCTGGCCGACGGTCGCCATTGGGATCTCGACGTCTTCCGGCGCTCGACCACAGACCGTGGCGCCCTGCATGCCGGGCCCATCCGGTGGACATGCGTCGAGCCTCTCGAACGGTGGAAGCTGGAAGTTGGCGCCAATCCGGCGGGGATCGAGGCCGAGCTCAACTACGAGTCAAGAGCGCCACTGTGGGAGTTGCTCCCCATTACCATCCGCAAGCGGGGACGAACGATCGTGGACATGACCCACATCAAGCAACCCGCACGCTACAGCGGTTGGGTGAAGATCGACGGGGAGCGGATTCCGATAGACGGTTTCCATGGCGGAAGGGATCGTACATTCGGTATCCGTGTCGCCGACCAGGTGGATTTCTGGCTCTGGTTCGAGGCCGGGTTCGCCGACCGGGCCATCGAAGCCTGGGTGTGGGAATCCGCCGACGGGACCGTCCAATACGTCGATGGCGGAATCACCCACGAAGACGGAACGTTGTCCGAGCGCTTCGTCAGCTTTCGCCACGACATAACCTTCGACGGCAGTCTGAAGCGGCCTCTCAGCGCTGACGTGATCTTCACCGACACCGGCGGTCACGAGTATCGGGTCAGCGCTCACAGCGATCACCCTCACTGCGGTGTCTACTACGGGCCCGGACCGGCCCGGCGCCAGCGCACGGGTCCGCTGTCCTACTACATCTGGGACAGTACCTCCGCCACTGGCCTCGAAGGGATCGAGCGCTCGGCAGTATCGCTGGACCAGCTCATGCGGTTCGAGATGGACGGCATGACCGGCCACGGCATCTTCGAGTTGCTCGTGCAAGGCGAACGTTATCCACGCTACCCCAACTGGGTTTGATCGACGCCGAATCCGACTGGCCCGCACCCGGCATCTCAACTTCTGAGGGACGGGTGAGGCCGCGATGAAGACCGTTGCCCTGCCGCTCGCCGTCGAGTAGCGTTTCTCAGAGCCGCACACTGTGCCGAAGAGTGGCACAACTCTCTCGGATACCCGGAGCGGCCGGTCGGCGATGTGCGCGGACGGATACGTCCGGGAGGATCGACGATCTCGGAGAGCCATCGGAAGGACCACGCTGTGTTTCCAAGTCGCGAAGAGATATTCGACCGGTTCCGCTTGGACGGAAAGACGGCCATTGTCACCGGGGCGGGCCCGGGGATCGGCGCCCACGTCGCGTGGGCCTACGGCATCTGCGGTGCCAACGTGGTGGTAGCGGCGCGGACCGCGGCCCGCAATCAGGCTCTGGCGGATCAGATCAACGCCGCCGGCGGCAACGCCTTGGCCGTGCAATGCGACGTCGGCGTCAAGGCCGATCTCGAACGGCTGGTAGCGGAGGCCCAGAGCACGTTCGGGACGGTCGACATCCTCTTCAACAACGCCACTGCGGCGCCCATCCGTGACGACATGTTCGAGAACTCCGACGAGGACTGGGTCGACTGCCTGAATGTCAACCTGCTGGCTCCTTTCCGTTTGTCGAAGATGCTGATGCCGGCCATGAGGGCGAAGGGGTCGGGCAGCATCATCAACGTCCTGTCGACCGCCGGCTTTCTCGTGCTCCCCCCGCTCATCGCTTACGGCTGCACCAAGTCCGCCTTGACGCACATGACGCACTATCTGGCCAAGGAGGGCGCACCGGAAGTCCGGGTCAACAACCTGTGCGCCGGCACCACTACGCCTGAGGGGATGCCGGCTGCGGAAGCGACCGGACCCATCGCGGGAACCATCCCGGGGGTGCCGCTGGGCCGGGTCGGGGCCGCCCACGAGTACATCGGAACGGCCCTCCTGCTGGCCTCCGACGCCGCCACCTATACGACCGGCCAGACTATCTTCGTGGACGGTGGCCGGGTTCACACGATGGGCGGCCCGTCCTACGACACTCCCGACGGCAAGCGCCCGGTCAAGTCCGCCGGAGGGCACTGACGATGAGACCGAGCCAGGGTGGCCTCGGCTTCGACCGGCTGGTGGGTGAGGCACAGAGGCGGACGGGGCTGTCGGACTTCGGCCCGGACACCTGGCAGGAAGGCCTCGGCGTGCTGGTGAAGGCCCTCGACGAGGAGGCCGCACTGACGACGGCCGGCGAGGTGACCCTGGCCGAACGGATCGTCGAACAGCTGGTCCAGCGACTGAAGTTCGAACACAGCTGGAACGAGCATCCCGAGATCGCCGACGAGCACATCCTCTCGCCGGTCGTCGGCGTAGGCCTCGGCCGCACCGGGTCGAACGCCTTGGGCTTCGTCATGGCCCAGGATCCGGCCCGGAGGGTGCTGCGGGCGTTCGAGGCGATGGAGCCGAGCCCGCCCGAGAATCTGGCCCAGGTCGGCACCGATGCCGACCCGAGGATCGCCAAGGCCCAGGCCGAGCACGAGACGCGCCAGAGGGACTTCCCCGAGACCATGGACAAGGTGCCGGTGAACGAGGACGGCCGGGGGCCGACCGAGTGCGTCTTTCTATTGGCGTTCGACTTTCGCTCGCAGCTCTTCGAGGCCTGGGGCCGCATCCCGTCCTACAGCACCTGGCTGTTCGCCTGCGACATGACACCGGCCTACGACATCCACAGGCGGATACTTCAGATGCTGCAGTGGCAGTGCGGACCGAAGAAGTGGTTCATCCGCAGCCCGCCGCACATGCACGGGATCTTCGAGCTCGGCCGGGTCTACCCCGACGCCCGGTTCGTCCAGACCCACCGCAACGTTGATGCGATGATCCCTTCTGAGGCGGCGCTGTTCTCGGCCTTTCTGACCCCGATGACAGCCGATCCGGACGAGCCTTACCTCGGCCGGCATCTGGCCGAGGTTCGGGTCGAGTGCCTGCGCAGGCTGATGGCCTTTCGTGACGACGGTCGAGAAGATCGTTTCTTCGACATCGGCTTTTACGATATGCAGGCCGACGCCATGGGACAGATCCGCAAGCTCTACACCTGGCTGGGTGACGACCTATCCGATGTGGCCGCTCAGCGCATGGGGAAGTGGTGGCAAGAGAACTCGGCCGAACGCCAGGGCGCCCGCGAGTACGACCCGGCCCGCTACGGTGTCGAGCCCGAGGACCTGCGCCAGCGGTTCGCTTTCTACCACGACCGCTATCCGGACCTGGTCTGGCCACGGACCCGCACATGATCGGGGCGGAGCCTCCCGACGGGGAGATCGAACCGGCGTGGGCCCAACTTTGTGCCTCGCTGGCCGAGGCGGGCGAGTACGTGCGCTCGCATCCGTACTATTCGGACCCCCAGCACCGGGCCAGTGCTTTTGCCATGGTCACCGCGGTGGTGGTCAAGGCCCTGGAGATGCAGGTGATCCATGACCCGGACTTCCCGATCTTCCATGTGCACGATGCCAGGCTGCTCTGCGGCGCCGACAATCCTGATCAGCGCTATCTCTCGTGCCGCATCCGGGGCGGGGAGACCTACCGCCTCTGGGGGCGTATCCACGGAGAGCGCCGGCTGGACATACAGATCTACGCCGGTCCACCGACGCCGAGTGCCCCGGGACGCTCAGCTGCCTTCCTCGGCTTCGAAAGCCTTCAGTTGGAAGCAGACGGCTCGTTCGACATCACCCTCTCGCCGGTGCGCACCGGCCCCAACTGGGTGGAGAACCCTTCCGACGGCACCCAGGTGCTGGTTCGACAGGTCTACAGCGACTGGGCCGACGAAGCGCCCGGCGAGGTCCACATCGATCGGGTCGGCTTCGAGGGAGCGCTGAGGCCGGCACTGACCGATGCG
>JAKBAX010000275.1 GCA_021808785.1 Actinomycetes bacterium
CCGGGCCGGCGGCGCTCCGCCCGAGCCGGCCTCGGTCCAGGTCGAGCCGTTCCACACCCAGCTGTCGGCCAGAAGACCGGCCGGTCCGCCGGCCACCGCGGGGCCCTGACCGCCGAAGAGGACCGCAGTGTCGTTGGCCGAGTCCGTCGTCAGGGTCGCTCCCGACCGGGCCGAGGGTCCGCTGCTGGTGGATTGCACCCAGCCGGAGGCGGTCCACAACCACGTGTCCGACAACGTCACGTCACTGGTCGCAGTGGTCGAGCTCCCGAGCACGTTCGACGAGCCTCTGGTGGGAGCGGCCCGGCCCGGTTGGTCGGCCCCGCCGGTGAGGGCCGGGTTGGGCGCCGGGGCGGTGTTGGTCGTCGGGGGCTGGGTGGTGGTCGGCACCGAGCCGGAGGCGTAGCCGGTACCACCGAAGAGGACCAGCTGGCCGTGGCCGTCATAGGCCATGGCGGCAGCTTCGCGAGGCGGGGGGTTGGTGGCGGTCGCGGCCATCTGCACCCAGGTCACGCCGTTCCACGCCCATGTGTCGGAGAGCAGCGTCCCGTTCGGAGCCTGTCCGCCGAAGAGCACCAGCCGGTGCAGTGTCGGGTCGAAGGCCATGGACGCCATCTGGCGCGCCGGTGGCTCGGCGCTCGTGTCGGGTGCCGACCACGAATGGCCGTTCCAGACCCATGTGGTGCCGTTGAGGGTCCCGGCGGCGGTCACCCCTCCGAAGAGGACGACCGTCGAGTTGTCGGCGTCGTAGGCCGCCGAGGCGTAGGCGAGGGGCGGGGGGCCGCCCGCCGCGTCGGCGCTCGACCAGGAGAGGGTGGGCGCAACGGGGGGTCCGGCCTCGGCCCGGGCCGCGTGGTATCCGGTGATGAGCGCCACCACCGCAGCGGCAGCGAGCAGCCGGAGCGTCCTGGCCGGGACGTGGTACTTCTGGGGCATGACCTGATCGCGGAAACCCGGGGTGGGCGCCCGTGGAGCGGGCGACGGGAGTCGAACCCGCGTAACCAGCTTGGAAGGCTGGAGCTCTACCGTTGAGCTACGCCCGCAGCGCGACGCGAGCCTAGTCGTCCGCGGCTGCGATCTCCGGGCGAGCCCGGTTGGGGGGCGCCGCGAGTTGTTGCAGTTGGGGCTGCGTTGGGGCGGCCCGAGGTTACGGTTGGACCGGGTGTCCGACCCTCCAGCCGGAGTCGGGCACCGGTGTCGGGGAGGCGCACGGATGAAGCAGCTGAGAACCTGGCTGGTGCGCGAGCAGCAGCACTTCGACCGCCAGGACCGGGAGGGAACGGCCCTGGGGCTACTGGTACTGGTCCTCCTGGTGGTGATCGACCTGTGCTACCGCGGCCACGGCAATCTCTCTGCGACATTCGTCATGGCTCCGGTGGCCGCCGCCGCCCTGGCCCGGCCGGCCATGGTCGGTCTGGTCGGCTTCTGCGCCTTCGCCACCGCCATCGGAGCCGCCTCCTATGACGGTGGTCTCCAGGCTTCGGTGGTCAAGGTGGCGGTGGTGGGCGTCGCCACCGTCGTCGGGATCGTGACCGCCCGTCACCGCCTCACCCTCCAGACCAGGGCGGTCCGGCTGAGGGCCATCGCCGATGCCGCAGAGTCCGCGCTGCTGCGCCCCCTGCCCGGCCGGGTGGGGCCGGCCGCCCTGTCGGGGTGGCACGTGGCGGCGACCGAGGAGGCGAGGGTCGGCGGCGACTTCTACGAGGCGGTGCCCTACGGTGCCCGGGCCCGGTGGGTGATCGGCGACGCCCGGGGCCACGGGGTGGAGGCCATCCGACTCGGGGCCGCGGTGGTGGGGGCGTTCCGGGAGGCGGCCAGCCGGCTCGCCACCCTGTCCGAGGTGGCCGAGCGGGTGGAGGAGAGCCTGTCCGGGTTCCTCGGCGAGGAGGACTTCGTCACCGCCATGTTCGGCGAGCTGGGCCAGGACGGCTCCTTGACCCTGATCAACTGCGGCCACCCGCAGCCGGTGACGCTCTCCGGTCCCGACGTTTCGCTCCTCGACGTGGTCCCCACCACCCCCTTGGGGTTGGAACCGCACCTTTCGGCCCACGCTTTCGTGCTGGTCCCGGGCGATACGCTCTGCTTCCATACCGACGGCCTGGACGACGTCCGCCCGTCGCGTCACCACGGCGCCGACTCCGTTTCACTGGCCCGGGGACTGGGGGAGAGGAGCGCGGAGGAGGCGGCCGGCGCCATCCGGGAGCGACTGAGCTCGACGGTGCGCAGCACCCGGCTGGAAGACGACGTATCGGTCCTGGTGGTGAAATACACCCCGCTCGCCGATGTGCCGCGACTTCGCCTGCGCGCGGTGGGCCCGGACGGGGCGGTCATGGAGGCGCCGTCGGGGAGGGGGGATTCGAACCCCCGACCTCCTGCTCCCAAAGCAGGTGCGCTACCGCTGCGCCACTCCCCGGCATAGAACTGGCTTCCGATTCAGCACTTGCGACCTCGCTGTAGTCGAAATACTACTCGCACAACGCTGCTGCAAGCGGACAACCTGCTGTCTACGGATGGATCGTCTGTGCGATCTCGACGGACGCGCGAGCCCAGGCAGGAGGCCAATTTTTGAGCAGGCTCACCGCGCCGGCCTTCGGCGACCGGGAGACGCTGTCCCGAGCTCTGTATCCACGTTCTGTGCGGGAAGCATTGAAAGGGCGCGTGCGGACCCCGAGGAGGGGGGACCGAGGTGCAGGGGGGCCGTGGGGATAACGAGCGGTGGGAACCGCCCGGCCCGAGATTCTGGCCCGGATGGGACGCCGCCTGACATTCCGGGCGCCTTCCCGATCGGCCGCGAAGGTGATCGCCATGTTCTCGAGGCAGAGCCTGATCGAGGACACCCGCGGACAGGTGAGCGTCCCGGTCGAAGGTGTGCGACAGACCAGAGGGCCGGCGATCGTGTGACCGGTTCGGCGTCACTGTCACCGTTATGTATGACTTCCGGTCCATTCCGATCTTTGCCCCCGCCTCGCTATAGTGGGAAGGCGGAGGATTCTCTTCGGATGATCCACCGGGCTCACCACCGGAAACAGTCGCTCCAGCCCCTGGTGACGCGATCGCTCGCGGGGGTACATCGCGATGGTCTTCAATAGTCGCACGAGGCTCTATCCGAGACGACAGCGCCGGGGCCGCCCTGCGGCCGGCCTCAACGTCGGTGCCGGACTACTCGAGTTCTGCCAGGAGCACCTGGATGCTCTGTGGGTCCTGGCCCGCCTGTCGGTGGCTGACGGCGTCACGGCCGAGCACGCCGTGATCGAGGCGGTCGTCGCGTCCCGGTCCGAATTATCCGCGACGGACGGTCCACCCGCGATGTGGAGCATCCTGTCCGGGCACATCGGGCGGGTCACTGCGACATACCCGCGGCTATGGCCGGAAGCCAGCGGGCTGAGCCGCCGGCAACTCGAGACGGTTGCTCTGGTCGCCGCAGGACGCACCGCGCGCCGCACCGCCGCACTGACCGGTGCCCCTTTGGCCCAGGTCCACAACGATTTGCGCGCCGGACTCGAGGAGCTTCGGCGGTCGCTAGGCGGGCTCGACGAGCGCGCAAAGCCGTCATGAGCCTAATCTGCGGGGTAACGCGAGCTATGCGAGTAGGGTCCCCCGGGTGGGGGTGATCGACCGATTGAACGTGACGATCACCGGACGGCCTGATGGCCAACCAATGGTCTTCGCCCACGGCTTCGGCTGTGACCAGCACATGTGGTCTCAGCTCGCTCCCCGTTTCGAGGCCGATTTCCTGGTGGTCCTGTTCGACCATGTGGGGTCCGGTGGGTCCGATCTGAGTGCCTATGATCCCGTCCGATACGATTCGCTCGACGGTTATGCAGCAGATGTCCTGGATCTCTGTCGTGAACTGGACCTCGACGACGCCGTCTTCGTCGGCCACTCGGTGTCGGCGATGATCGGAGTTCTGGCCGCAGTGGCTGAACCGGATCGCTTCGACAAGCTGGTTCTGGTCAGCCCCTCGCCCCGCTACATCGATGATGGACCGTACCGGGGTGGTTTCACCGAAGCCGACATTGCGGACATGCTCGATTCGCTCGATAGCAATTACCTGGGTTGGTCGAGCGCCATGGCCCCAGTCATCATGGGTAATCCCGGCCGTCCCGAGATGGGAGCGCAGCTGACCGAGAGCTTCTGCCGGACCGACCCCGAGATCGCACGTCACTTTGCCCGGGTGACCTTCACCTCCGACAACCGAGCCGACCTGGCGCAGGTGGTCACTCCGACGCTGGTGCTGCAGTGCCGCCAGGACGTGATCGCCCCCGTGGCCGTCGGCAGATACGTCGCCCAAACCATCGCCGACAGCCAACTGGTGCTGCTCGACGCTACCGGTCACTGTCCGAATCTGAGCGCTCCGGACGCAACCAGCGCAGCGATCGCCGCCTTTGTGCGCCCCTAGAACCGAGGAGGAGCGTGAACCGACGGCCACGCTCGATGCGTTCCTCACCGCCCTGGCCGGTGACGATCCCGAGCAACTCTATGACCGGGCGCCCTGCGGATACCTGACCAGCACGCCGGACGGTCTAATCGCCAAGGTCAACGCGACCTTCCTCATCCTGACCGGTTACGAGCGTGGCGACCTCGTAGGGGAGCGCCGGTTCGTCGACCTGCTGTCGGCGGGCGGCCGGATCTATCACGAGACGCACTACGCGCCCATGCTGCAAATGCAAGGCGTGGCCCGGGAGATCGCCCTGGATCTCGTGTGCGCCGACGGGCGCCGACTGCCGGTGCTGGTCAACTCGGTCCTGGAGCACGACGCCTCGGGTGCCGCCACGGTGGTCCGCACTGCGGTGTTCGATGCCAGCCAGCGACGAGAGTATGAGCGCGAGCTGCTCCGGGCCAAGGAGCGGGCTGAGAGCTCCGAGGCGCGGGCCAGGATGCTGGCCCGTACGCTGCAGCAGAGCTTCACTCCTCCCACTCATCCGCTCATACCCGGCCTGGAGTTGGCGGCCGGCTACCGACCAGCGGGTGATGGAAGCGAAATCGGCGGTGACTTCTACGACGTGTTCGAGGTCTCCCCGGACGACTGGTGTCTCGTCATCGGCGACATCTGCGGCAAAGGAGTGGAGGCCGCCGTCGTGACCGCTGTGGCGCGCCACACCGTGCGAGCGGCTGCGGTGCGCCAACCCGAGCCCTCAGGTGCACTCACCACCCTAAACGAGGTGCTCCTTCGTCACGACACCGACCGATTCTGCACCCTCGCCGTCGTCCGGTTACGCCAGCGGACCGGGGACTGGACCGCTACGGTGAGCTGCGGCGGCCATCCGTTGCCCATCCTGATTCGGCGCCAGGGGGCGCCGGAGACCTTCGGGCAGCCGGGATCTCTAGTCGGCATCCTCGACGCCCCCCACTTCGAGGATGTGACCATCGATCTCGAAGCCGGTGATCTGATCGTCGCTTACACTGACGGGGTATCAGAGGCTCGCAACGCCGGCCACCATTTCTACGATGAGCGCCTCATGGAGTTTCTGGCCGAGCCCTGCGAATCGCCGGGCGTCCTGGTTCGGCGCCTCCTCGACGAGGTGATGCAGTTCCAGGCCGATCTTCCCCGTGACGACATAGCCGTGGTGGCCGTCTCCGTCCCCGACGGCGCCTGGACCGAGGGATGAGCAAGAACCGCCTCTCGGGGCCAGGGGCGCTCGCAGCCCGCGAGTCAACTCTCCCTGTGCAGCAGGACCCCGTGATGCGGCGGGAGGTCCAGCCGCCCCCCTCCACCGGACCCGCCGGTGACCGTAATCCGGCGGGTGGTGTGAAGGAGACGTGCCGCCGCCGGTTGCTGTTGAGGTTCACCGCCGCAGATCGAAGTCGAGCTCGGGGATGTAAGGGTGCCGGAGTAGCTGTCATGGGCCGTTGCGGTGAAAGCCGAACACTCGCCGCCTCCGAAAATCCAAAGGGCGGCCAGACCGTACAGAAAGTTCCGGTGCTCGTTGAGGCCGTCCGATGCAGTACGCACTATGCGAAGATCCGGTCCGACGAGCGCGCCAGCTCGAGCGAGGCTGGCATCCGGATCGAGGTACTCGTCCGGACCGTACGCCATCCAGACCTCCTCGAATCCCCCCCGTAGGCCGAGTGACGGGCCCATCGTCCCGGGTCGCGCCGAGATTC
>JAKBAX010000276.1 GCA_021808785.1 Actinomycetes bacterium
AGCTGGCGTCGGAGGCCAGGCGCCTGGAGCGGGAGATCCAGGATCTGGCCGGCGTCGACTTCGTGGTCAACTCGACCCCCCAGCTGCGTGAGATCCTCTTCAACAAGCTGGGCCTGACCCCGCAGAAGAAGACCAAGACCGGGTACTCGACCGACGCCCAGACCCTGGAGAAGCTGCGGGGCGAGCATCCCATCGTGGACTCCCTGCTGCGCTACCGGGAGGTCGAGAAGCTGCGCTCCACCTACGGGGAGTCGCTCCTGGCCGAAGTGGGACCGGACGAGCGTATCCACGCCACCTTCAACCAGACGGTGGCCCGCACCGGCCGGCTCAGCTCCGACCAGCCCAACCTGCACAACATCCCCATCCGCAGCGAGGAGGGCCGGCAGTTCCGGCGGTGTTTCATACCGGCCGACGGCCACCGTTTCCTGGTGGCCGACTACAACCAGATCGAGTTGCGGGTCATCGCCCACCTGGCCGAGGATCCGGCTCTCATCGAAGCGTTTCGGACCGGCACCGACATCCACAACGTCACCGCCGCCCGCATCTACGGAGTGTCGCCCGAGGACGTCACCATCGCCATGCGGTCGAAGGCCAAGATGGTGTCCTACGGCCTGGCCTACGGGATGGAGGCCTACGGGCTGGCGTCGCGCCTGGCCATCCCGGTGGACGAGGCGTCCGCCATCCTCAAGGCCTACTGGGACGGGTTCCCGGCGGTCCGGGCCTACATGGACCGGGTGGTGGCCGAGGCGCGCGACCGGGGCTACACCGAGACCCTGTTCGGCCGGCGCCGCCAGATCCCCGAGCTGCAGTCCGGTCGCTACCAGGTGCGCAGCGCCGGTGAACGCCAGGCCATGAACGCCGGGATCCAGGGCCTGGCGGCCGACATCTTCAAGGTGGCTCTGGTCCGCCTGGACGCCCGGCTGCGCCCGGCCGGCCTTCGCAGCCGGCTCATCCTGCAGGTCCACGACGAGGTGATCCTGGAGGTGCCGCCCGACGAGGAGGAGGCGGCCATCGCGGCGGTGCGCGAGGCGATGAGCGGCGCCGTCGACCTGCGGGTGCCCCTGACCATCAACCTGGCCTGGGGGGAGGACTGGGGGGCGGCCAAGGGATAGCCGGTCCGTCGGGCCACGGGGCGCCATGGACGGGGCGGGCGGGCGCCGTAGACTGAGCACCGTCGACCGAGCCGGGGAGCGCGCATGACCACGACGGAGCAGCCGGCGGGGCCGAACGCGGTTCGGGTCGTCCACGACCACGCCGACCGGCTCTTCTCCTGGTCCTACGACCGGGAGCGGCCCCAACTGGTCACCCTCTACGACAAGGCGGCCGCCTCCCAGTGGAACAGCGTCACCGACCTGGACTGGTCGGCCGACGTCGACCCCGAGCGGGTGACGGTGGACGAGGCGCCGGTAGTCGCCCTGGCCCGCCGGGCGGCCACCATCCCCGGCTCCCCGCTCGCCGCCTGGGGCGAGAAGGAGTTCGTGGAGCTGCAGGTCGAGTCGTTGAAGGCCTCGCTCAGCCAGTTCATGCACGGCGAGCAGGGCGCCATGATGACCGCGGCCAAGCTGGTCGAGACGGTCCCGTGGATCGACGCCAAGTACTACGCCGCCACCCAGACCATGGACGAGGCCCGCCACACCGAGGTGTTCGCCCGGTACCTCCACGAGAAGGTCGGCCAGCCCTACCCGATGTCGCCGTACCTGCAGGGCCAGATCTTCGGCCTGCTCGAGGACAGCCGGTGGGACATCGCCTACCTCGGTATGCAGATCATCATCGAAAGCCTGGCCCTGGCCGCATTCGGGGACCTTCTGCGTCGGGCCGGCGAACCGCTGCTGCAGAAGCTGCTGCGCTACGTCATGTCCGACGAGGCCCGCCACGTCGCCTTCGGCATCGTCAGCTTGAGCGAGATGTACCGGGGGCTCAGCGCGGCCGAGCTACGGGAGCGCCAGGAGTTCCTGGTGGACCACACCGTGCGCAACCGGCTGCGGGCCGCCACCCCCGAGGTGTGGGACCACATGGGCGTGCGCCTGAGCGACGCCATGCCCTACCTGGCCCAGGCCGCGGCGGAGCGGGGCCAGGGCCCGTTCGCGGGATTCCAGCGGGCCTTCTACTCCAAGCTGGTGCCCAACGTCCGCAAGCTGGGGCTGCTCGACGCCAACGACGGCTGGCTGCGGCGCCAATGGGCCGAGGTCGGCCTGCTCGAGTTCGAGCACGCCGCCGACACGGCGAGCGACTTCGAGGGCTACGACGCCGTCGCGGCCGACCGGAGCGCCGGGTCGGGCTGAGCCGCCGGGTCGGGCTGAACCGCCGGCCGGGCTGAACCGCCGGGTCGGGCTCCGCCGCCGGGTCGGGCTGAGCCGCCGGTCGGGCTGAGCCGCCGGGTCGGGCGACCGGCTGCCTGCCGACCGTCGCGCCGGCTGGCCCGGCCTCCTCCCGAGCGCCTTTTCACGACCCCTGCTCAGGCTCCCAGGCCCGCCGCTTGGCCGGCCCGGATGTCCGGGGTCTGCCCGAAGACCAGCAGGAACGTGGCTTCGCGCATGAGGCGCGCCGCCGCCGTTCCGGCCTCCACCGAATGGCCGCCACCCGCCGCGACCAACGCCGCGGCGGCCCGCACCGCCAGCAGGGAGGCCTGGGCCCGGGCCGCCGCCACCGAGGCCGGGGTGGCGGTGTCGAGGCCGGCCCGGGCCCCGTCCACCTCGGCGGCCAACGGGGCCGAGCCCAGTAGCCGGGCGCACCGCTCGGCCACGCCCACCGCCAGATAGCCGTTGGCGGCCCGCCCGGCGGCGTCGCGCCGGCGCCAGTCCTCGTACGGCTCCACCCCGAGCACCCGCTCGGCCCCAACCACCAGTCCGGCCCAGCGCAGGCTCACCGTGGCCGAGGCCTGGAGGGCGGCGAGCGCCACCGGTTCGACCGCCATGGCGGCCTGCGGCTCGGCATCGATGAGCAGCCACACCATGTCGTCGCCGTATCGGGCCCCGGCCATGACCACGTCGACGAGCCCCCAGCCGGTGACCCACGGGGCGTGGCCGGAGAGCACCCAGCTCCCGTCGCCCCGTCGGGCCGGCTCGGCGGTCGCGGCCGGCGGGCCGGCCCGGCGGAGGGCGGCATAGGCGATACCGGCTCGCCGGGCCCCGGATCGCAGCGGCCCGAGCCACTCCTCGGCCACGGCGCCGCCGGCGGCGGCGACGGCCCGGACGGGGGAGTGGTGCTGTATCCACACGAACGCGGTGACCAGGCTGGCCCCGCCGAGCGCCTCGATCACCCGGGCCGCTTGGAGCGCCTCCCCGGCCAGGTCGTACAATCCGGCCCCGGCCAGGGCATCGAGATAGCGGCGCGGCACCACCGGAGCGGCGTCGATCCGCTCCGCCTCGGGGAAGAGCAGGTCCTCGGCCAGGCGGCGGGCCTCGTTGACGGCGGACACGGGACCTAGTGTTATCCGACCGTGGAGATCACCGGGCGGGAGTTCGAGGCGCTGGCCGCCCACGCCGGCTCTGCCTACCTGCGCTACAGCTTCACCAAGGGCACCGCCCAGGAGGTCCGCTTCCTCACCGACGCGCTCCACCTGCGACGGGGTTCGCGGGTCCTCGACGTCGGCTGCGGCCCGGGGCGGCACAGCCGGGCTCTGGCCGACGCCGGCATCGAGGTGGTCGGCCTCGACATCTCGCTGCCGTTCCTGAAGGCCGCGGGGCCGGGACGCTGGGTGCGCGCCGACGCCCGGGCCCTCCCGGTCGCGCCCCGCAGCTTCGACGCCGCCCTGTCACTGTGCCAGGGCGGCTTCGGCCTGCTGGGCGGCTACGACGACCCGGGCGTCCTGGGCGGCATGGCCGATGTGGTCAAAGTGGATGGCCGGGTCGCCGTCTCGGCCTTCTCCTCCTACTTCGCTCTGCGCCACCTCGAGCCCGGGGACACCTTCGACGCTGCGGCCGGGGTCAATCACGAGCGGGCCACCGTGCGCGACGAGTCAGGCCGCGACGCCGAGTTCGATCTCTGGACGACCTGCTTCACCCCCCGGGAACTGCGCCTCATGGCGGCCGCCGCCGGGCTCGGGGTCGAGGGGCTGTGGTCGGTCAACCCGGGCGACTACGTCGCCCGGCCCCCCGACCTCGACCACGCGGAGTTCCTGCTGGTAGGGCGGGTGTAGACTGCACTTCGCGCCACGGGACGGGACGAGGGTTCCCGGCCGTGGTTTTTCCCTGGAAAGAGAGCTACGACCAAATGTCCGACGACACCTTGACCACCAGCCCCTCCTCGGAGATGGGCACCTTCGACGAGAGCGGCGAGTACACCCCTCGCCAGATCGTCGCCGACGACCTGGCCGGCATGTCCCTCGAGGACGCCATCGCCGGCACCATCGTCGAGTTCGAGGACGGTGACATCGTGAGCGGCACCGTGGTCAAGGTGGACAAGGACGAGGTCCTGCTCGACATCGGCTTCAAGTCCGAGGGCGTCATCCCGGCCCGGGAGCTGTCCATTCGCCACGACGTCGACCCGGGCGAGGTCGTCACCCTGGGCGAGAAGATCGAGGCCCTGGTGCTCCAGAAGGAGGATAAGGAAGGGCGCCTCATCCTCTCGAAGAAGCGGGCCCAGTACGAGCGGGCCTGGGGCACCATCGAGTCCATCAAAGAGCGCGAGGGTGTGGTGTCGGGCCCGGTCATCGAGGTCGTCAAGGGCGGCCTGATCCTCGACATAGGGCTGCGTGGCTTCCTGCCCGCCTCCCTGGTCGAGTTGCGCCGGGTCCGGGACCTGGCCCCTTACATCGGAAAGACCCTCGACGCCAAGATCATCGAGCTGGACAAGAACCGTAACAACGTGGTGCTGTCGCGCCGGGCCTGGCTGGAGGAGACCCAGCGGGAGCAGCGCGACGAGTTCCTCACCAACCTCAAGCCGGGCGAGGTGCGCCGGGGCGTGGTGTCGAGCGTGGTCAACTTCGGTGCGTTCGTCGACCTGGGCGGCATGGACGGCCTCATCCACGTGTCCGAGCTGTCCTGGAAGCACATCGACCACCCGTCGGCGGTCGTGGCGGTGGGCGACGAGGTCGAGGTGCGGGTCCTCGACGTCGACCTCGACCGGGAGCGCATCAGCCTGTCGCTCAAGGCCACCCAGTCCGATCCCTGGCAGGAGTTCGCCAACGCCCACCGCGTCGGCGAGCTGGTCTACGGCCGGGTCACCAAGCTGGTGCCCTTCGGCGCCTTCGTCCAGGTGGGCGACGGCATCGAGGGACTGGTCCACATCTCCGAGATGGCCAACCACCACGTCGATCTGCCCGAGCAGGTCGTGAGCCCGAGCGAGGAGCTCTGGGTCAAGATCATCGAGATCGACCTGCAGCGCCGGCGCATCAGCTTGTCCATCAAGCAGGCGGCCGAGGGTGGCGAGGTGGCCGCCGAGTACCGGGAGGCGTTCGGCGAGCACGCTTACGACGAGCACGGCAACTACATCGGGGCGGCCGGCTTCAGCGACTTCGAGCCGGAGTCCGAGGCGCAGGCCGCCTGGGCCGAGTACCTCGAGGGTGGCGGCAGCGTCGGTAGTGGCGACGAGGTCGGCAGTGGCGACGAGGTCGGCAGTGGCGACGAGGTCGGCAGTGGCGACGAGGTTGGCAGTAGCGACGAGTACGCCCCCGAGGGCCTAGCGCCCGAGGCTGCTGCGCACGACGCCGGTCCCGAGGGGGGCGGTCCCGAGGGGGCCGAGCCCGAGGGGCCGGGCCAGGAGGGCTAGGCCCCGGCGGGCACCGCCGGCAGGGGCGGCCGGGGCCGGGCCGTCAGAAGTGGCTCCAGGCCTCCGCCAGCACGGCCCGCAGCACCTGGCCGATGAGGTCGAAGTGCTCCTGGTCGCAGATGAGCGGCGGGGCCAGTTGGACCACCGGGTCGCCCCGGTCGTCGGCCCGGCACACCAGCCCGGCATCGAAGAGGGCGCCCGACAGGAAGCCCCGCAGCAGCCGCTCGGACTCCTCGTCGCTGAAGGTCTCGCGGGTGGCCCGGTCCTTGACCAGTTCGATGCCGAAGAAGTAGCCGTCGCCGCGGACGTCGCCCACGATGGGAAGGTCACGCAGCCCGTCGAGCACGGCCCGGAAGGCCTCCG
>JAKBAX010000277.1 GCA_021808785.1 Actinomycetes bacterium
TCGACTCCGCTGGCGTCGGCATCGGTGCCGTCGGCTTCGGCCACGTCGATGACGATCACCGACCCGAGGTCCTCGCCGTCCTCGCCGTCCTCGCCGGAGGCGGCCGCGTCACGACCGGTGGCGGCGTCCCGAAAGGTGGCGTCGCCCCGAAAGGTGGCGGCGCCCCGAAAGGTGGCGGCGGCGCCGTTGGTGGTGGGGGTGCCGTTGGTGGTGGAGGCGCCGTTGGTGGTGGAGGCGCCGTTGGTGGTGGCGGTGCCGTTGGTGGTGGAGCTGCCGTCGGTGGTGGCGTCGCCGTCGGTGGTGGCGTCGGCTCCTTCGGCCGGGGCCGATCGGTTGGCCACCCGGTCGCTCGTGGCCTCATCGGTGTCGTCCGGGGCGCCTTCGGCGGTGCCATCCCAGCCGTCCGAGGCGTCCCGGTCGGCGGTCGGAGCGCCGGTGTCGGGATAGGCGTCGGAATCGGAATCGGCATCGGTGGCGGAATCGGCATCGGTGGCGGAATCGGGATCGGAATCGGCATCGGTGGCGGGCGGTGCGGTGACGCCGGAGCGGGCCAGGGCGACGGCGGCCGCCACGATCGGTGAGCCGGTGGCGCTGGTCGCCAGCTCCGTCTCGGAGGAGTCGGGATCGTCGACGGCGACACCGGGGATGACGGCGGCCGGGAGGGCTCCGCCACTGACCGTGCCCACCAGCCCGAGAGCCTGACCGAGCGATTCGCGCAGGCCGGCGATGGTGCCGGCCACGGCATCGCGCTGGTCGGCCAGCGCCCTCAGCTCGGCCTCGCCCCGTTCCCGCTTATCCTTCAACTCGGCGTCGGCGGCTTCCCGCTGCTCCTTCTGCTCGGCGAGCATCCGGGCCTCCTCGGCGCGGGTATGGGAGATCACCTGCTCGGCCCACTGCTCGATCTGGCGGGTGCGGGCCGTGGCCCGCGCCTCGGCCTCGGCCACGATCTCCGCCGCTTCCGCCCGGGCCGCGGCCTCGACCCGTCGGGCCTGCTCGTCGCCGCGGGCGATGGCCCCCCGGGCCTGGTCCTCGGCCGAGGCCACTTCTTCGCGGGCCTTCTCCGTCATGGCCGCCGCAGTCGCCTCGGCTCGCCCGATGGTGTCGGCCGCGGTCTCCTCGGCCGAGCGCAACAGGATGGCGATCCGCTCACCCAGCACCGCCCCGGTGCGGGGCACGTCCTTGCTGATGCGCTCCTCGAGATCGGCGATGCGGGCGTTCAGCCGGTCCACGTGGGCCTGCATGGCCCGGTTGCGATCCTCGGCCACCTCGACCTGGCCCAGGGCCTCGGCCAAGGAGTCGAGGTACTCGTCGACCTCCATCCGGTCATAGCCACGCAGGCTCACGGTGAACGACGGGGCGTTGGTCTTCGATTCCATCTGGGGCTCCTCGCGACTGGGTGGCAGGCGTTGCAAACCCACCGGTTCCCGCCGGGACCCGATCCCCTCGCCCTCCATCTTTCAGGACCGGCGCCCGGCGCGCAAGGACCCGGCCCGATTCAGCCGGCCGCCCCCAGCTTCGGTGACCGCAGCCAGCGCCCGGCGGCCCAGGTGGGCACGCCGGCGTCGGTGAGCAGGCGCTCGATGGTGGACCGGCAGTCGAAGAGGTCGTCGCCCCACGCCACCAGGTGGATGGCCGGTCCGGCGAGCGGCAGGGCCACACCGGTGGCCGGGCCGTGGGTGGAGCGGGCCGCCCGCCACACCTCGGTGTGGCCGGGATCGACGATCACCGCCTGCGACACCGCCTTGGCCCCCTCCAGCACCGCGGGTGACTCCCAGTGGGCCGAGCCCGGCCCCACGGCCAGCTCGCTGCAGAGGATGGGCCAGCCGTCGCGTACCACCCGGATGCGCGACGTCCAGGTGCCCGGGGCCAGGAGCTCGCGGCGATGATCGAGGACGAACTCGTCGCGCCAGACCAGGCGAGCGCTGCCCGCCAGCTCAATGGTGGCCGAGTTGCGGTGGGAGCAGCGGTCGGTGGCCACCCCGGGGTCGGGTCGCCAGGTGAGCATCCCGTCGCTCGCCACCGACGCGGCCACCTCGAGCAACGACTCCGCCGGGTCGGCCCAGACCGGTCGGCCGCTGCCGGTACGGGCCACGGTGGGGGCGGCGGTGCGCAGCTCGGCCCCGCAGCCCACCCCGACCCTGATGTTCACGCCCAGGCGGTCACCGGCCACCGGATGGGCGGCCGAGCCGATGACCGCCGCCCCCCACCGGTCGGGCTGGAAGGTGTGGGCGGCCGAGGGGTGCATGGCCTCGAGCACGGGCTGGCCACCGATCCCGGCCCGGAAATGGATCGACGCCACAGACGCCCGGGACCGGCTCACGAGGCGAACGAGCGGCGGCGGGCGATGTGCTCCTCGGCCAGGTAGGCGAGCGCGGGGGCGCCGGCGGCGGGTAGATCGGCGAGCGGCCGGTCCGCGGACTCGGCGGCCGAGCGGGCCAACCGGGTGACTTCGGGGGCCATCTCGACCCCCAGGGCGTTGATCTCCGCCGGGCCTAGATCGAGAAGGGTCTGTGCCGCGAACGCCGGTCCGGCCACCGCCGCGTAGGCCGCCGCCTCCGCGGCATCGAAAGGGGGGTCGCCGGCCAGGGCGGCGATGGTCCCGGCCGCGGTGGCGTAGTGGGGGCGCTGGCGGTGGGCCACCGTGGCGCGGGCCAGGATGTCGAGGAGGGGGTGGGTGGTCACGGTGAAGGCCAGCCGGAGCAAGTCGCCGCCCTGGGCCCGCGACGCATCACGGGCCGCGGCGGAGCTGGTGCGGGCGTCCAGCTCGGCCTCGGCGCTCCGGAACAGGGCGTTGGGCGAGGGGGTGGTGATGGCCCGGGCGCACACCGCGGCCGACGCCGCCGCCCACGTGGCGCCGATGGTCCAGAGCCGGCCGTAGAGGAACGACCGCAGGGTTTCGAGGTCCGTGACCAGGCCCACCGCACACGCCGCTTCGACACCACCGGAGTGGGCCCGCTCGGCCGAGGGGTAGCGGGCTTCGGCGAGCAGCATTCTCATCGAGTCCGACACCCATGGGAATTCGGCCGCTCGGGGGCCCGTATGGAGCGGGCCCCCGGCCGCCAGCGTGGGTGGCGGGGGAAAAGCCGGAAGTAACGGAAGTGGGGTCGGCCCCCGGGTCGGCCGCGGGTGGCCGCAGGGGGCGGCCGGGCGGTCCTCAACACTCTCCTCGAGGAGCTGACCGGACCCGGTCTCGGGGCTGAAGGCGGTGGTGGGGGAGCACTCGGCGTTGGCCGAGCGGGAGCTGTTCCCCGGGCTGGCCGTACGCTTGTCCGAGACCGGCCGGGGAAGACCGGCCGGTCGAAGCTCGGCCGGTCGAAGCTGGGCCGGGGCAGATCGGCCGGTCGAAGCTGGGCCGGGGAGCGCTGACCGGCCAATCCGGGGGAAGATCTTGACCGGAGCGGTGTTCTCCCGTACCCTAACTCGCAAAACCGAGGCAGATCGGCGTGTTCGGGCGCCCTGGGCTTTCTTGCGTCCGCCCCTTCTTGCGGTAGTGCGCACACGGTCCTAGACTGGCCTCTGCCGTGGTCCCCCTCTCTGCGTTTCCAGCTTCTTCGACGCGGTCGTGGCGCGACTTCACGGCGATGACCCATACCGCACTGCCCCAGGAGTAGGCCTTGCCGACTCGTTCCGCGTCACGGGAGCGTTTTTCCTTCGCCAACCTCGATGAGGTCCTGCCTCTGCCGGACCTCATCTCTATCCAGCGCGATTCGTTCCGCTGGTTCCTCGAGGAGGGACTGGCCGATACGTTTCGCGACATCTCCCCGATCGAGGACTTCTCCGGATCGCTCAAGCTGATCCTCGAGTTCGATCCGACCGATCAGGACCTGCGACCCCCGCCCAAGTTCACGGTGGAGGAGTGCAAAGAGAAGGACATGACCTACGCCGCGCCCATCTTCGTGCGGGCGCAGTTCCAAAACGCCAACACCGGCGAGATCAAGGAGCAGACCGTCTTCATGGGGGATTTCCCGATGATGACGGACAAGGGCACGTTCATAATCAACGGCACCGAGCGGGTGGTGGTGTCGCAGCTGGTCCGCAGCCCGGGCGTGATCTTCCAGCCCGGCCGGGACCTGAAGACAGTGGTCACCGGAACCATCCACCCCTACCGCGGGGAGTGGATCGAGTTCGACGTGGAGGCCAAGCCGGGCAAGGAGATCACGGCCGGCTCCCGGGTGGCCCGCAAGCGCCGCCTCAGCCTGTTCGTCCTGCTCCGGGCCCTCGGCTACACCAACGACGACGGCTTCATCGACCGCTTCGTCCGCCACTTCGACTTCCTCGAGGGCCAGTGGGAGAAGGAGCGGGAGCTGGCCCCCACCCAGGAGGAGGCCCTGCTCGAGATCTACAAGCGGGCCCGTCCGGGCGAGCCGCCGAGCGCCGAGTCGGCCCGGGTGTATTTCGAGAACGCCTTCTTCAACCCCAAGCGCTACGACCTGACGCGGGTCGGCCGCTACAAGCTGGACCGCAAGCTGGGCCCCGAGATCGACCGCATGCAGGACCTGTTCGGGGTGCAGCTGGACCGCCCCGAGGAGGGCCAGGGCGTCCTGTCGCGGGCCGAGATCCTGGCCGCCTGCAGCTACCTGCTCAACCTGGCCAAGGGCGAGTCGGGCTACCGCCTCGACGACCAGGACCACTTCGCCAACCGGCGCATCCGTTCGGTCGGAGAGCTGATCCAGAACCAGGTCCGGGTCGGCCTGTCGCGCATGGAGCGGGTGGTGCGGGAGCGCATGACCACCCAGGACGTGGAGGCCATCACCCCGCAGACCTTGATCAACATCCGGCCGGTGGTGGCCGCCATCAAGGAGTTCTTCGGCACCTCCCAGCTGTCGCAGTTCATGGACCAGACCAACCCGTTGTCGGGCCTGACCCACAAGCGGCGCCTGTCGGCCATGGGCCCCGGCGGGCTGTCGCGGGAGCGGGCCGGCTTCGAGGTCCGTGACGTGCACACCTCCCACTACGGCCGGATGTGCCCGATCGAGACGCCCGAGGGCCCGAACATCGGCCTGATCGGCCACCTGGCGTCCTACGGGCGGATCAACAGCTACGGCTTCATCGAGACCCCCTACCGCCGGGTGACCGACGGGCGGGTGACCGACGAGATCGTCTACCTGGCCGCCGACGAGGAGGAGGAGTACGTCATCGCCCAGGCCAACGCCAAGTTGGCCGCCGACGGCACCCTCACCGAGGACCGCATACTGGTGCGCCGGGCCCCGCAGGGCTCGAGCATCCGGGTGGGGGCGACCAGCACCAGCTACGGCACCACCTCCGAGGTGGACTTCGTGCCGCCCGCCGAGGTGGACCTGATGGACGTGTCGCCGAAGCAGATCGTCTCCATCTCCACCGCCCTGATCCCCTTCATCGAGCACGACGACGCCAACCGGGCCCTGATGGGCGCCAACATGCAGAAGCAGGCGGTACCGCTGGTCAAGCCGGAGGCCCCCTTCGTGGGCACCGGGGTGGAAGCCCGGGCCGCGCGCGACGCCGGCGACGTGCTGCTGGCCGAGGGGTCCGGCGTGGTCACCGAGGCGGCCGGCGAGCTGATCACCGTCGAGTACGAGCCGGGCCAGACCGACTGGGCCGGTACCGCGCTCGGCCGCAAGGTGTACCGGTTGGCCAAGTTCCGCCGGTCCAACCAGAACACCTGCCTCAACCAGCGCATCGTCATCGAGGAGGGGGCCAAGGTCGCCAAGGGTGACGTGCTGGCCGACGGCCCCTCGACCGAGGAGGGCGAGCTGGGGCTGGGCAAGAACCTGCTGGTGGCCTTCATGCCCTGGGAGGGCTACAACTACGAGGACGCCATCATCCTGTCCGAGCGCCTGGTGCGTGACGACGTGTTGACGAGCATCCACATCGAAGAGCACGAGGTCGACGCCCGCGACACGAAACTGGGCGCCGAGGAGATCACGCGCGACATCCCCAATTTGTCCGAGGAAATCCTGAAGGACCTCGACGAGCGCGGCATCATCCGCATCGGGGCCGAGGTGGGCGCGGGCGACGTGCTGGTCGGCAAGGTCACCCCGAAGGGCGAGACCGAGCTGACCCCCGAGGAGCGCCTGTTGCGGGCCAT
>JAKBAX010000278.1 GCA_021808785.1 Actinomycetes bacterium
CAGAAAGGGCGCTGCCATTCGGGGATCCCCTCGGGAAGGAACTTCTCGTAGGTCTGCTCGCCGCTCACTAGCCCCGTCCCAGTACGGCGGCCGAGGTGGCCTGCTGGGCCCCGCCCACTCCGGTGACGAACCCGAGGGCGGCATCGGGCACCTGCCTGTCGGACGCCTCCCCCCGCAGCTGCTCGACCACCTCGATGACGGTGAAGACGCCGCACATGCCGGCATGGCTGAAAGAGAGATGACCGCCCGAGGTGTTGGTCGGCAGGTGACCGCCGAGCCCGGTGCCGCCGTGCTCCACGAACGAGCCGGACTCGCCCCGGGCGCAGAATCCGGCGTCCTCGAGACCGAGCAGGACCCCGATGGTGAAGTGATCGGATATCCCGGCCACATCGATATCGCCGGGAGTGACGCCGGCTCTTCCGAAGGCGCCCGTCGCCGCCACGGTGGCGGCCGGCGACTCGACCAGGCTGTCCAGGGCATTCGGATCGATGTGGCTGTGTCCCTCGCCGTAACCGAGCAGCAGCACCGGTTGGTGATGCCCCGCGGCCCGGGCGTCGTCGGCCCGGGTCATGACGATGGCACCGGCTCCCTGATTGACCACGCAGCAGTCCAGCAGGTGGAGCGGGTCGGCGATCAGCGGGGAGCCGAGTACGTCGTCGACCGTGATCTCCCCCCGCCACCCGTTGATGGAGAGGGGGTGCAGCGTGGCCGCGTGGCGCTGGGCCACGGCCACCTCGGCCAACTGGGCCGAAGTGGTGCCGTGCTCGTAGGCGTGACGCATGGCGTAGACGGCATAGTCGGAGACCCGCGTCGTCCCGTAGGGGTACTCGTAGGGCCCGCTCAGCTTGGCCATGTGGGCGATGGCGGCCTGGCGGTCGGCGCTGGCGTAGCCCCCCTCCCGGCCGGCCGCCGCGGTGGCGATCACGGCCACCTCGGCCAGGCCGGTCGAAATGGCGTGGGCGGCCAGGCTCATCCCGGAGAGCGTCGAGGCCGCCCCCGTCTCGCTACGGGCGTGGAACCGCAGGGGCCGGCCCAACTGCTCGGCGATCCCGGCCCCTGGCATGTGACCGCGCAGGCCGATGCCGGCCGGCCCCTCCCCCACCACCGCATCGATGTCGTCGAGGGTGAGCCCGGCATCGGCACAGGCCTGCTCCACGATGTCCCACCACAGGTACGCCTGCGGCACGTCGCTGTGGTCTCCCTGGCGGCTCTGGGCCAGCCCGGCTATGGCGACCGGCTCAACCATGTACCGGTCCCGCCACCGGGTCGCCCCGGTCATCAATGGGATCGACGAAGATCATGATTGGTGGCGGGTCCCGCTGGAGTGCAGGCGAGCGGTCGAGAGTGCCGTCGGCCATACGGTCGGCCAGGTCCTGGAGCACGGCCCGGTCCGACCCCTCGACCTGGTACACGGTCAGGTACCGGTGCGGAGATCCGTCCCCGCAGCGGTACCGGGTCGCGGCGGTGAGGCCGGGTACATGGGCGAGGAGTTGAGGTATGTGCACCTGGCTGTACCAGCGGTGGTACTCGTCCTCCATTTCCGGGGCGGCCGGGTTGGAGAAGGTCAGCATCAAGCTCTGCGTCGATGGCGGCTGCAGGGATCCGGTCCCTTCCCCGCCGCTCACAGGACCATCCCCACCAGCTTGGTCTCCAGGTACTCCGACAGGCCTTCCCGGCCGCCCTCCCGGCCCAGACCGCTCGCCTTCATGCCTCCGAACGGAGCCGCGGCTGAGGTGGGATTGATGTCGTTGATCCCCACCACTGCGAACTCGAGAGCCTCCATCAAGCGAAAGGCGCGGCCGAGGTCCTGCGTATAGACGTACGAGGCCAGGCCGTAAGTGGTGTCGTTGGCCATGGCGATGACCTCGTCCTCGCTCTCGAACGGGATCAATGGGGCCACGGGACCGAAGGTCTCCTCCCGGTAGATGATCATCTCCGGGGTGACGTCGACCAGGATGGTCGGGGCGAAGAAGAAGCCGGCGTCGAGATCCCCGCCGGTCAAGCGGGCCCCTCCGGCGGCCAGGCGGGCGCCCCGGGCCACCGCGTCACCGACGTGGCGCTCCATCTTCTCGAGCGACGCACGGTCGATCAGCGGACCGATGGCGTTGGCCGGGTCCATGCCGTTCCCGGCGTGCAGCGCGGCCACCCTGTGCTCCAGCTCGGCCCGGAACCGATCCATGACCGAGCTCTGCACGAAGATCCGGTTGGGGCAGATACAGGCCTGACCGGTATTGAGGAACTTCACGAGGGCCGCACCCTTGGCCGCCCGGACCGGATCGGCGTCATCGAAGACGATGAAGGGGGCATGGCCTCCCAGCTCCACCGAGACCCGCTTCATTCGGGAGGCGGCCCCGCCCGCCAGCTGCATACCCACCTCGGTCGAGCCCGTGAAACTCAGCTTGCGCACCCTGGCACTCTCGAGAAACTCGGCTCCGACCGGCGCCGGGGCCGAGGTGGTCACCAGATTGATCACCCCCGGGGGTACACCGGCCTCCTCGAGGATCCTGAACACGGCCACCGCGCACAAAGGGGTCTGCTCGGCCGGCTTCAACACCACCGTGCAACCGGCCGCCAGTGCGGGCGCCACCTTCCGGGTGATCATGGAGATCGGGTAGTTCCACGGGGTGATGGCGGCGACCACGCCAACCGGCTGACGGAGGACCAGGAACCGTTGCCCGGAGTTGGCCGACGGGATGACCTCGCCGTTGATCCGCTTGGCCTCCTCGGCGAACCAGATGAGGAAGTCACCGGCATAGCGCACCTCGTTACGGGCGGCGCGCAAGGGCTTGCCCTGCTCGGCTGTCATCAACTGCGCCAGCTCTTCGGCCCGCTCGGTCATCAAGCGGTGGGCCTGGTACAGGATCGACGACCGCTCGTACACAGTCGTCTGGGCCCATGCGGCCTGAGCCGCAGCAGCCGCCGCCACGGCCGCCGAGGCGTCGTCACGAGAAGCGTCGGAGACGATCCCGAGCCGCTCGCCCGTGGCCGGGTTGGTGCTCTCGAAGGTGGAGCCGCCAGCCGCCTCCCCCCACCTCCCGTCGATGAACAAGGTGCCGCCATCGATTCTGGGCACGCCCATCCAAACCCCTCGTTTCATGTGATATTTCTAGAACTATAAATCAGCGGGACCGTACCAGTCGAGGAGGATGCCGTGCGGATAGGGAGGGTGGCGACCGCGGACGGCATTCGCTACTGCCGCCCCGAAGGAGAGGGCGTCCGCCTGCTGGCGGGCGCCTTCGGCAGCGGATTACGGCCCGACGACCAGTTGCTGCCCGCCGGCGCCTTCCGCCTCTCGAGCCCCGTGCAGCCCGCCAAGGTGCTGGTCGTGCTCGGCGCCTTCCCCCGCGATGGTGACCGCGAGGCCGCCCGGGCCACCCCGCCCCGCTTCGCGGCCAAGTTGCCGTCGGCACTCACAGCAGCGGGTGACGACGTGATCGTACCGGCGGAGATCGGCGACGCCGTGACCATCGAGCCGGAGCTGGCCGTGGTCATCGGGGCGCCGCTGCGGAGGGCCACCCCGGCCGAAGCCGCCGATGCGGTCCTCGGGTACACCTGCATGAACGACGTGACCCACCTGCCCTACATCCGCGAGCACGGGGACTTCCTCCGGGCCAAGTCGGTCGACACGTTCGGTCCCCTCGGTCCGTGGATCGAAACGGGGATCACCGAGGAAGACATCAGCGCCGGCCTGACCATCCGGGCGTTCGTCGACGGCCGGCTCGTCCACGCCGGCGACACCAGGGATTTCACCCACTGCATAGGGGAGGTGGTGAGCGAGGCCTCCCGCTTCTACACCCTCGAGCCCGGGGACGTGATCTCTCTCGGTACCCCCCTCGACCCGGTCACCGCCCGCGTCGGCAATACCGTCGTCGTGGAGGTGGAACGAGTAGGGGCGCTCGAGAATCGGCTGGTCGCCGAGCGCGAAGCTCCGTAGGACGCGAATCGTCATAGAAGCAGCGGAACAGGAAGGTCAAAAGGGATGTCGTTCTTGCCGGAGCCGGGGCGCCGTGACCGGCACTTCGCGGTGATATCGGTCGACGACCACATCGTCGAACCTCCGGAACTGTTCAGAGGCCGGGTGCCGTCCAAGCTGGCGGATAGGGCGCCGCGGGTGATCTCACGCGCAGACGGAACCGAGATGTGGCTCTATGACGGTACCGAGATCCCGAACATCGGCCTGAACGCAGTAGCGGGACGACCGCCGAGTGAGTACAGCCGGGAGCCAGCCAACTTCGCCGACATGCGCCGTGGCGCGTGGGACATCGGTCACCGCGTCGCCGACATGGACCTCGACGGCGTCTACGCCTCCTTGTGCTTCCCGTCGTTCCTGACAGGTTTCGGGGGAGGCCGGCTGCAGACCTGCACGCCGGACCGGGATCTGGCTCGAGCTGCGACCCGGGCCTGGAACGACTGGCACATCGAGGAGTGGGCCGGCTTTCGCCCCGACCGCATCATCGCGTGCCAGATCGCCTGGCTCCACGACCCGCGTCTGGCCGCCGACGACATCCGGACCAACCGGGAGAGAGGCTTCCGGGCGCTCAGCTTCCCGGAGATGCCGACCCATCTCGGTCTGCCGTCGGTGACATCCACCTACTGGGACCCGATATTCTCGGCCTGTCAGGAGACGGGGACGGTGATCTGCCTGCACGCCGGATCCGGAGGGCACCTCTTGCAGACATCCGAGGACGCACCCCGCGAAGCGGTCGCCGCCTTCTTCGGGCTGTCGGCCGTGATCCCAGCGATCGACTGGCTGTTCGCCCTGGTACCGGTACGCTTTCCGGGTCTCATGATCGTTCTGGCCGAGAGCGGGATCGGCTGGGTGGCGGCTCTGCTGGACCGCCTCGAGCACGTGGCCCGATATCACGAATGCTACGGAGATTGGAAGGGCACCGACCTGAGCCCGGCCGAAGTCCTGCTGCGCAACTTCTGGTTCTGCACCCTCGACAATCCGTCTTCTTTCTGCCAGAAGGATCGCATCGGCGTGGAGAACATCCTGTGCGAGGTCGACTACCCGCACGCCGACACGTCATGGCCGGACACCCAGGACACTCTGAGGAGACACCTGGTCGGGTTGAACGCCGGGGAGGTCGACCGGGTGACCTGGCGCAACGCGGCGGAGCTGTTCGACTTCGCCGTTCCAGAAACGGTGGTAGCGGACCCAGAGAGCTTCTGATCTCGATCCGAGCATCGGCCAGCACCTCGCAGATCTCGAGCTGCCCCATGACGGGTACGGCGGACGGACCGGGGGTAGTAGGGGAGCAATGGCTCGCACTGGATCGGCGGCTCGACCACACCAAGGGTTACCGGACCGGCTGCCGGCACCCCGGGGGCCTATGACAGAGAGACTGTTGGCCTCGCTCGCGAAGGCTCCCCACGATCTCGGTTGGGACGCCATACCGGATGAGATCGACGACGAGGACCTGCACCTGGCCCTCTACTGCTGCTACGAGCTGCACTACCAGGGGTTGCCATCGGTGGACGCCGACTGGGAGTGGGAGCCGTCCCTGCTGGGCGTCCGGCGTCGCCTCGAGGATCGCTTCCTCGCCTATGCCCGGGCCCTCCGCCGGTTGGGCGTGGCCGAAGCCGGCTGCCACTTCTGCGACGTGCATGTCGCAGCCGACGAGAAACACCAGGATCTGGCGACCGACGCCATGGTCGCGGGCCTGCTCAAGCACGAGCCCGGACTGGCCGCGACGTGATCTTCGGCGCCGCTTGCCTCAGCGCCGTCGAGGGCCGATTGACGCGCCACGTCCTCGGGCACTGGGAGATCGGCACCAACTCTCTGCGGCCGTCGGGCCCCCGGACCGCATGGCCCAAAGAGCGGTGACCACGACTCGGGCCATCACCGGCTTCCACCTCGACGAGGAGGGGAACCGGGTGACGACGGCCGGCGGGCCGGCGGGGCCACTTCTGCCAACGCCCGGCAGAGAGGACCGTCATTTGGCAGACTGCGGGCCACCGACGGGCCGAATCCAGGGGGACCATCATGAAGACACCGCTCGAGCTGGCCGAGACTTCGCTGGCGCTGACCAAGGCCGGCGACCGGGATGGCTG
>JAKBAX010000279.1 GCA_021808785.1 Actinomycetes bacterium
GTTCTCCACCAACGGTTCCACCATCAACGCCGAGCGGGCCGCCCGCCTGGCCGGTAGCGACTACGTCGACGTGCAGATCTCCATCGACGGCGCCGACCCGGCCACCAACGACGCGGTCCGGGGCGCAGGCAGCTTCGCCATGGCCCGGCGGGCCATGGACCACCTGGCCGCGGCCGGCTTCGGCCCGTTCAAGATCTCGGTCGTCATGACCCGGCACAACGTCGGGCAGCTCGATGCCTTTCACGAGCTGGCCGACAGCTACGGCGCTCAGCTTCGCCTGACCCGGCTACGCCCGTCCGGCCGGGGGGCGGACGTCTGGCACGAGCTGCACCCGACCTCCGAGCAGCAGGTCGACCTGTACCGCTGGCTGCTCGACCGGCCCGATGTGCTCACCGGCGACTCGTTCTTCCACCTCTCGGCCCTGGGCCAGGCGCTGCCCGGTCTGAACCTGTGCGGAGCCGGAAGGGTGGTGTGCCTGATCGACCCGGTGGGCGACGTGTATGCCTGCCCGTTCGTCCTCCATCCGGAGTTCAAGGCGGGCAGCGTGCGGACCGCGGGCGGTTTCACCGAGGTGTGGCGTGACTCTCCGCTGTTTCTCGACCTGCGGGAGCCGGCCTCGGCCGGGGCGTGCGCCTCGTGCGGCTCCTACGACGCCTGCCAGGGCGGTTGCATGGCGGCCAAGTTCTTCACCGGGCTGCCCCTCGACGGGCCCGACCCCGAATGCGTCAAGGGTCACGGCGAGGCGCTGCTGGCCGGCGTGCCGGCCGGGGCCGCCCCCTCCCCCGGGCCGGGCCATTCGGTCCCTGTCAGCCTCTCCGCCCGCCGGCGCTAGCCGGTCGGAGCCGTCACTGTCCCGGCCCCGGTCCCTCGATCCGGTGGAGTTGGACCGGCTGGCCTGGACCGACGTCGCGGCCCGGGCCGCGACGAGCCTCCTGGCCGTACCGGTCGGCTCGACCGAGCAGCACGGTCCGCACCTGCCGCTGTCCACCGACACCGACATCGCCGCCGCGCTGTGCCGGCGGCTCGCCGCGGCCCGAGGAGACGTTCTGGTCGCCCCTGCCGTCGCCTACGGGTCGTCCGGTGAGCACGCCGCCTTCCCCGGGACACTCTCCATCGGGGCCGCGGCCACTGAGCATCTGCTCGTCGAGTTGGGCCGGTCGGCCGATGCCTTCGCCGGGGTGCTGTTCGTCTCCACCCACGGCGGCAACGCGGCCCCGGTCAGAGATGCGGTCCGCCGCCTGGTGTCCGAGTCCCGGCCGGTGCGGGCCTGGTCGCCGCCGGCGGTCCCGACCCGGGCCGGGCCACCCGACGCCCACGCCGGGCGGACAGAGACGTCGGTGTTGTTGTCCCTCGATGCGGCCCTGGTCCGGGCCGGCGCGGCCGAGGCCGGCTGCACCGAGCCCCTCGGCGACCTGCTGGCCGGCCTGCAGGCCGTAGGGGTCCGGCCGTTGAGCCCGAACGGAGTCCTCGGTGATCCGGCGGGGGCGTCGGCCGAGGAGGGCGAGGAGCTGTTGTCCGCCTGGGCGGCCGCCCTGGCCGAGCACACCGCAGGGTGGCCGTGACCACCGTCGGAACGGCGGAGTCGGTCGGTGCGACAGCGGAGTCGGTCGGTGCGACAGCGGAGTCGGTCGGTGCGACAGCGGAGTCGGTCGGTGCGACAGCGGAGTCGGTCGGTGCGACAGCGGAGTCGGTGGCGGTGATCACCGGCGCGGCGCGAGGTATCGGGGCGGCCACCGCCACCGCCCTGGCCGGCGCCGGCTGGAACCTGGTGCTCGTCGACCGCTGCGCCGACGACCCGCACCTGCCCTACCATCTGGCCCGCCCGGACCAGCTCGAGGCGGTGGTGGAGGCGTGCGGCGGGGCCGAGAGGGCGGTCGGGGTGATCGCCGACGTGCGTGATCAGGCCGGCTTGGACCGGGCGGTCGCGCTGGCACGGGACCGCTTCGGCGGCCTGGACGCGGCCGTGGCGGTAGCCGGGGCGGTGGCCGGCGGCCAGGAGGCCTGGAAGCTGTCCGACGACATGTGGTCGGCCATGTTGTCTATCAACCTGGACGGCACCTGGCGGCTGGCCCGGGCCGCGGTACCGGCGCTGCTCGAACGACCCCAGCCCCGCCACGGCCGGTTCGTAGCGGTGGCCTCGGCCGGCAGCAGCGTGGGTCTGTACCTGCTCTCCGCCTACACCGCGGCCAAGGCCGGGGTGGTCGGCCTGGTGCGCAGCCTGGCCGCCGAACTGGCCCCCCACGGCATCACCGCCAACGCCATCGCGCCCGGCTCCACCGCCGGCACCATGCTGGACGCCAGCGCCGCGGTCTACGGGCTGACCGAGACGGCGCAGTTCGCCGAGCACCACATGCTGCCCAGGCTGCTCGAGCCGGCCGAGCCGGCCGCCCTGATCGCCTGGCTGTGCAGCCCGCAGAGCAGCGGCATCACAGGTGCGGTGCTCCCGGTGGACGCCGGGATGACGGCCCGCTAGGCGCCGGTGGTCGAGCAGTCGCACAGCCGTGGGGCATCCGGTCGGGCGGCTGGGACCGGACGCCCCGTCCCGGCCGCCTTCCGGCTCCGCTTCGACCCTGGCACCCGCCGACCGCGGCCCACGGTCCTCATCGGGGGTGCCCCGATGAGGGTCCTCAGGCTGTCGCAGAAGGGCGCCGCCCGCATCGACGCGTGGATGGCCGGCCGGCCCGTGGGCCCGGGACGGCCCGCCGGCCTGTTCGCGGGCCGCCTGGTCGAGGCGGGGGTGGCCCACCCGGTTCCGCCGCCCGACGTCGCCCTACCGTCGTGTGTAGTGGTCATCCCGGTGCGCGATGACCCGACCGGCCTGGCCGAGACCCTCGCCGCTCTGCGGGCCACCGTTGCGGAGGTGCCGGTGACGGTGGTGGACGACGGGTCCACCACCGCGGCCTCGGTCGGTACCGACGACGGGCGGCCCGCGCTGATCCGCTCCTCCACCCCGGGGGGTCCGGGGGCGGCCCGTAACAGAGGCTGGCGCAGCCTGGCGCCGGGCGCGGGGGGCGACGCCGCGGAGGTGGTGGTCTTCGTGGACGCCGGGTGCGTACCCGAGGGAGGCTGGCTGCGGCCGTTGCTGACCCATTTCGCCGACCCGGCGGTGGCCGCGGTGGCCCCCCGCATCGCCAGCCGCCCCGGCCCGTCCACCCCGCCCCGCCTGGCCGCCTACGAGGCCGGGCACTCCCCTCTCGACATGGGCGGTGCCGCCGGCCCCGTGCAACCCGGGGCGGCGGTGGCCTACGTGCCGACCGCGGTGCTGGCGGTGCGCCGGTCGGCACTGGCCGCCGCCGGGGGCTTCGACCAGTCCCTCCGCTTCGGCGAGGACGTGGATCTGGTGTGGCGGCTGCACCAGGCCGGATGGCGCATCCGCTACGAGCCGGCCGCCCGGGCCACCCACCCGGTGCGGCCCAGCTACCGGGCGTGGGCGGCCCAGCGTCTCCAATACGGGCGATCGGCGGCCCCCCTGGCGGCGCGCCACGGCCCGGCAGTGGCCCCCCTGGCCGTCCAGCCGTGGAGCCTGGCCGCCTGGGGGCTCCTGGCCACCGGGCATCCCCTGCTCGCCGGCGGGCTCGCTGCGGGCACCGCCGAGGTCCTCGGCCGGCGGGCGGCCGGAGATCCGGTGGTGGCAGCCGTTCTGCGCCGGCTGGCCGCCACCGGCCACCTGCGCGCCGGGAAGTCCATAGCCATGGCCATCCGGCGGGCCTGGCTTGCGCCCACCCTGGCCGCCGCGGCGCTGGCATGGCGGTGGGGGACCCGGCGCACCCGGGCGTCGTTGCTGATCACCGCGGCGGCCGTGATGGCCGGGCCGCCGTTGGCCCTGGCCGACGACCTGGCCTACCAGGCCGGGGTATGGCACGGCGCATGGAGCTCACGCTCGGTCGCCGCCCTGCTCCCCCGCTGGTGAGGGGGGGCCGGGAAGCCCGACTCGAGTGGCGGGCCGGTACCGGTGGACCAACTCGGCGGCCAGCCCGGTGTAGCCGGACGGATCGAGGGTCATGAGACCTTCGGCGGCCTCGGCCGGTAAGCCGAGATCCTTCACGAACGACCGGACGTCGTCGGCGGTCACCGCTTGACCACGGGTCAGCGCCTTGAGCCGCTCATAGGGCTCGGGCAGCCCGTAGCGCCGCATGACCGTCTGGATCGGCTCGGCCAGCACCTCCCACTGCCGGGCCAGCTCGGCGGCCATCACCTCCGGGGCCGGGGAGACCTTTCTCAGACCCTTGGCCGCGGCGTCGAGGGCCAGACCGGAGTGGGCCAACGCCACCCCCATGTTGCGGATGGCCGAGGAGTCGGACAGGTCCCGCTGCATGCGCGACACCATCAGCTTGGACGCCAGATGCCCGAGGAGCGACGAGGATATCCCCGCGTTGGCCTCGGCGTTCTCGAAATCGATTGGATTGACCTTGTGGGGCATGGTCGACGAGCCCACCTCCCCCGCCACCGCTCTCTGGCGAAGGTAGGAGCGACTGATGTACTCCCACATGTCCCGGCAGAAGTCGAGCAACACGGTGTTGAACCGGGTGATGGCGTGAAAGACCTCCGCCATCGCGTCGTGGCTCTCGATCTGGGTGGTGAACGGATTCCAGGCCAGGCCGAAGTCCTCGACGAAGCGGCGCGACACTTCGGGCCAGTCCACCTCGGGGTAGGCCGCGACATGGGCCCCGAAGGTCCCGACCGCGCCGTTGAACTTGCCGAGGAGCCGGATCTGCTCGATGGAGTCGATCTGGCGCCCCAAGCGGGCCGCGAAGACGGCCAGCTCCTTGCCGAGCGTGGTCGGCGAGGCGGGCTGGCCATGAGTGTGACTGGGCATGGGTAGGCCCGCGTGGTCGCCGGCCAGCTCCCACACCCCCGATACCAGGCTTCGGGCCGATGGCAGCCACGCCTGCTCCAGACCGTCTCGCAGCATCAGGGCGTGCGCGAGGTTGTTGATGTCCTCCGACGTGCAGCCGAAATGGACGAACTCGCAGCGCCGGGGGTCGAAACCGATCGCCGCCAGCTTCTCCTTCAGGAAGTACTCGACCGCCTTGACGTCATGGTTGATCCGCCGCTCGATCTCCTTGATGCGGGCCGCGTCGGGCGGCCCGAAACCCTCGACCCATGTGCGGAGGGTCCGTTCGGTCTCCTCATCGAGGGGCGGCAGCTCGGTGATCCCGGGCTCGGCGGACAGCACCCGCAGCCATTGGACTTCGACTCCGAAGCGCTGTCGGAAGAACGCTTCTTCGGAGAAGACGCGGGCGTAGGCCTCGGCCTGCGCCGCGTAACGCCCATCGAGCGGCGAGAGGGCGGCCAGCGCAGTCGGGTCGGCTCCGGGGCTCACGCCTAGACACTACCGGCGACGACATCCGGCCAGCCGGGTAACTGGACCCCCGCCCCGGCCTCGACAAGCATGGGTGGATGGGTCGCGGCAACGAATTCTTCGACCAGGACGCCGAGGACGGCGATCCGGGCGACGACCCGTGGGGCGCCCCCGTACACGCTCGCCGGGATTTCTTCTTCGACCAGGACGCGCCGATGGAGCTACCCCGGCTCGACCCCATGCAGGTGGCCCGCTACGAACGGGAGCTGGAACGCCGCCGCGAGCGCGAGATGCAACGCCGCCGGGAGCGGGAGATCGAGCTGCGCCGCCAGACCAACACCCCGTCCCGGCGGCCGGTGGGCCCGTCGTCGCCCCCCGGGCCAGCCTCCGAGCCGTCGGCATCGGACAGCCGCCCCGGCCGACCCCCCTCGGCGCCACCCGACACATCCAACCCGGGCCCCCCGATGCTTCGCATCACCTCCCGGGCCCCCCCGCTCTACGCCCCCCCGCCGCAACCGGCACCGCCACCGGCACCGGCACCCCCGCCGCAACCGGCACCGCCACCCCCACCCCCGCCGCAACCGGCACCGGCACCGGCACCCCCGCCGCCACCGGCACCGGCACCGGCGGTCCTCGCCCGGGGGACCGGCGGCCGGAGGGAGGCCGGCGGCTCGGCGGCCTCCGGTCGAGGGGTCGGCGGCGCGAGCGCTGCGGGCCGGGCCGCAGGATGTGGCGCCGGTTGCGAGCGC
>JAKBAX010000280.1 GCA_021808785.1 Actinomycetes bacterium
GGCCGGCGGGGGGCCGGCGAGGGGCCGGCGAGGGGCCGGAGGACTGGCATCGGCCGAACCCATTGTGGTAAGTAAGTACTCATGCATATCGGGCTTGGTCTGCAGATGGCGAATCTCGACCGCCGAGTCAGTGATGCCGACGTCTACCGGCTCGAGTTGGACCTGGCCGCCCGGGCCGAGGGCATGGGATTCGACTCCGTCTTCGTGTCGGAGCACCACTTCTCGGACTACCAGCTGACCTCGCAGCAGTCGATGGTCCTGTCGTGGCTGGCCGCTCAGACCACCCGGATCAGACTTGGCACCTTCGTCACGGTCCTGCCGTGGCACGACCCGGCGCGGGTGGCCGAGATGTTCTCCGTGCTGGACCATCTCTCCGGAGGCCGGGCCGTCCTCGGCCTCGGCCGGGGGCTGGGCCAGAATGAGTTCGTCGGGTTCCGGGTCCCGATGGGGGAGTCGCGCCGTCGCTTCAAGGAGTACAGCGAGGCGCTCCTCGGGGCGCTCGAAACGGGTGTGCTCGAGTACCACGGCGAGCTCTACGAGCAGCCGAGGGTGGAGATCCGGCCCCAGCCGCGGGCCACCTTCAAGGGCCGAACGTTCGCGTCGGCGGTCTCTCCGGAATCGATGGAGATCATGGCCCGGATGGGCGTGGGCCTCATGGTGATCGCCCAGAAGCCGTGGGAGACGACCGAGGCCGAGCTGGCCCAGTACCGCCAGCGTTACTTCGAGCTCAACCAGGCCGAGGCGCCCAAGCCTCTCCTGGTGATCGTGGCCGGAGTGAGCAAGGACCCGGCGATGATCGAAAAGCTACGCAACGTCTACCTGCAGCGCTGGGCCCGTTCGACGGTCGAGCACTACGAGTTCGACAATGTGGGCTTCGCCCAGATCGAGGGCTACGAGTACTACGCGGCCCTGGCCAACAATATCGCCAAGCACGGAGTGGACCGGTTCAACGGTTTCCTGGCCGACCTGCAGGTTTGGGGGACGCCGGAGCAGGTAACCGAGAAGCTGCTGGGTTACGTCGAGCGGACCGACGCCGGCGGGCTGGTCGTGCCCCTCGTCTTCGGGGGGATGCCCGAGGACGAAGCGCGCCGCGGCTACGAGCTGTTCGCGACCGAAGTGCTGCCCGAGTTGCAGCGCCACGACGTGGGCGGCGATCTGGGCGTCTGCTACGGAGCGGTGCCGGCCGCGACCTCTCAGATCTGACCGGCGCGGTCGAGTGAGCGGCCTCTGCGCAGGGCGGGTCTGCATCGTCACCGGTGGGGCCCGCGGTATCGGCTTGGCCCATGCCCGCGCCCTCGCCGAGGCCGGAGCCCGCGTGATCGTCAACGACGTCGACGAGGTGGCGGTGGCCGAGGCGGTGGAACGGATTGGCGCCGGCGCCACCGCCTGCGTTGCCGACGCATCGAGCGGGAGCGGCGCATCGGAGCTGATCGAGGTCGCCCTCGACACCGCGGGCCGGCTCGATGTAGTGGTCAACAACGCCGGCATCACCCGGGACAAGATGCTGGTCAACCTGACCGAGGACGACTGGGACTCGGTCCTGAGGGTCCATGCCAAGAGCACCTTCCTGTTGACCCAGGGCGCCGCCCGCCACTGGCGGGAATGTTCGAAGGCGGGCCGACCCGTCGACGGGCGGGTGATCAACACCGTGTCCTCGGTCGGCCTCTACGGTCACGTCGGCCAGGCCAACTACGGGGCTGCGAAGGGGGCCATCGCGGCCTTCACGATCATCGCCTCGATGGAGTTGGGTCGCTACGGCGTGACCGTCAACGCCCTTTGCCCAACGGCCCTGACCCAGATGACCGAGGTGGCCGGGCTGGCCGAGACCGAGGACGGCCAGGCGGGACGACTCGATCCCCGGTGGGTCGCGCCGGCCCTGGTGTGGCTGGCCTCGCCACTTTCGGCCGACGTCACGGGCCGGGTGATCGTGGCGTCCGGGCGGCGGCTGGCCGTCGCCGAGGGCTGGCACCGGGGCCCCACCGCGGCGCCCGTGGAGGACCCAGCGGACGTCGACGCAGTCATCCGCCGCCTGCTGGCCGAGGCGGCACCCAATGCCGACGCCCAGGGGGACCTCCCGGGCCCTCCCAGATGACCGGCGGCTCGAACCCGGCACCGCCGCGCCCCGGCGCGGGCGGCCATGACGCGGCTAGTTTCCCTCGCGTGCCAGCCAACGCCGCCCCCCACGTTCTGCCGCCTTCCACCGAGTTCGAAGGGCGGGTGGCCCTCGTCACCGGAGCGGGCCGGGGCCAGGGGCGGGCCATCACCCGCCAGTTCCTGGCGGCCGGTGCGTCGGTCATCGCCGGCGATGTGAGCGAGGAGCACCTGGAGGATCTGGCCGCCGAGGTGGGCGACCGGGGCTTCGTGGCCCGCCACGACGTCACTGATGCGTCGTCCTGGGCGTCCCTGCTCGACGCCGGGGTGGGTCGTCTGGGCCGTCTCGACGTGGTGGTCAACAACGCCGGGGTGCTGCGCCGCTTGCCCATCGACGAGGAGTCCGAGGAGGGCTTCACCCAGATCTGGAGGATCAACTGCCTGGGGCCGTTCCTCGGCATCAAAGCCGCCTTGCCGCACCTGCGTCGCTCCGACGCCGCCGCGGTGGTCAATACCTCGTCGACCGCCGGAGTAATCGCGTGGAGCGCCCACAGTGCCTACGTGGCGTCCAAGCACGCCGTCCGGGGCCTGACCAAGGCTGCGGCAGTGGAACTGGCACCGGAGGGCATACGGGTGAACGCGGTGCTGCCGGGGCCGATCAACACGCCGATGAACGTTCGCGACGACGATCCGTCGGTGCTCGAGCGCCTGTCGCGGGTCCCGCTGGCCCGGGTGGGCGAACCGGAGGAGATCGCCCAGGCGGTGCTGTTCCTCGCCTCGCCGCGGGCGTCGTACATCACCGGTACCGAGATCATCGTGGATGGCGGCCAGACGGCCGGCGTCACCTTCACCGGCCCCACCAGGGCGTCGTAGCGGCAACCGGCGTGGAACCTTTCACCGTTTCGGTTCCCCAAGCGGTCCTCGACGACCTGCGGGCCCGGCTGGATCGCACCCGCCTCCCCAACCAGATCGCCGGGATGGGCTGGGGTCAGGGCACCGAGCGGGGCTACCTGACCGGTCTCGTCGACCACTGGCGCACCGCCTACGACTGGCGGGCCACAGAGGCCCGCCTCAATGCCATCCCGCAGTTCGTCACCGAGATCGACGGCCAGCGGTTCCACTTCCTCCATGCCCGCTCGGCCCGCCCGGGGGCCATGCCTCTCATGATCACCCACGGTTGGCCCGGATCGGTCATGGAATTCCTCGACGTGGTCGGTCCGCTCAGCCAGGACTTCCACGTAGTGGCACCGTCGCTGCCCGGGTTCACCTTCTCCGGAGAGACGACCGAAGCGGACTGGCATCCCCGCCGCATCGCCGGCGCGCTGGGCCGGATCATGGCCGAGCTGGGCTACGAGCGTTACGGCCTTCAGGGCGGGGATTGGGGATCTCTCGTCTCCGCCAACCTGGCCGACCTCCATCCCGGACGGGTGGTCGGGCTGCACGTCAACCTGGTCACCGCGACTTCCCCGGTCCCTGACGCGGAGATCACCGAGGAGGAGCGGCGTGCCCTCGACGCCTCGAAGCTCTGGCGCCGGACCGGCGTCGGCTACCAGGAGATCCAGAGCACCCGGCCCCAATCGCTCGGCTACGCCCTGCAGGATTCGCCGACCGGGCTCGCTGCTTGGATCGTGGAGAAGTTCCGGGAGTGGAGCGAGGGCGACATCGCCGAGGCCTTCACATTCGACCGGCTCCTGGACAACATCACCGCCTACTGGGTGACCGGCACCGCGGCCAGCTCGCTGCGGATCTACTGGGAGATGCGCCAGGCTGGCCGCCGGGCCGTCCCGGAGGGGCGGATCGAGGTGCCGACTGCGGTGGCCCGTTTTCCGGGGGAGATCAGCTACCCGCCCCGGTCCTGGGTGGAGGCCGCCTACAACGTGGTGCGGTGGTCGAACCCGGGCCGGGGTGGCCACTTCGCCGCGATGGAGGCCCCGGCGGAGTTCTGCGACGACGTCCGGTCGTTCTTCGTCGCCCTGTGGGAGAAGGAGCAAGCGCGACGGCGAGGTTATGCTGATCTCGATGTCGACCCATGAGAATGCGGTGACGACCGCCCGCCCCGTGCCCGTCCTGTCCGCCTTCGGGTCGGCCCCGTCCCTGGCCGGCGCCCAGGAGCTGAGCCGGCGAGCGGCCGCAGCCGGGTTCACCAGGTTGTGGATCCCCGAGAGCTCGCAACCGGTGTTCTCGGTTTGTACCGCCGCCGCGCTGGCGTCGCCGGGCCTGGCCCTCGGCACGGGGGTGGCGGTGGCATTCGCCCGCAGCCCCATGATCACCGCCCAGGCGGGCTGGATGCTGGCGCAGGCCACCGGGGGTCGCTTCGTTCTCGGCCTGGGCACCCAGGTCAAGGCTCATGTGGAGCGGCGGTATTCGGCGCCGTTTGCTCCGCCCGGGCCCCGCATGAGCGAGTACGTGGCCAGCCTGCGGGCCATCTTCCGGGCCTTCCGGGAGGAGGAGAGGCTGCGTTTCGAAGGTGACTACTACTCGTTCTCCCTGCTGCCGCCGACCTGGTCGCCCGGGCCCATGGAGCTCGAGGATCCTCCGATCTATGTGGCCGGCGTGCGCCCATGGATGTGCCGGATGATCGGCCAGGTGGCCGACGGTATGCTCGTCCACCCGCTCAACAGCTCCGAGTACCTGCGCCAGGTGGTGGTCGCCGGGGTGGCCGAGGGCGAGCGCCGAGCGGCCCGCCCCGAGGGCGCTGTCGACCTGGTCTGTCCGGTGATGACCGCGGTGGCCGACGACGAGGCCGGCCAGGCCCGCCAGAGGGATCAGATCCGGGCCCGGTTGGCCTTCTACGGTTCCACCCCGGGCTACGGCGTGGTGTTCGACGTGTCCGGCTGGCCCGGGGTGGGGGAGCGGCTCAACCAGTTGCAGCGCGAGGGCCGGTTGGCCGAGATGGCGGGACTGATCACCGACGACATGGTGGACGCCTTCGCCATCACCGCCACCTGGGACGAGCTGCCCGGCCGCCTGCTGGAGCGCTTCGGCGGGCTGGCCGCCGACATCACCTGCTACTCGGTCATGGAACAGTGGCGGGAGGACCCCGCATCCGTGGAGCGATGGGCGGATGTCAACCGGCGGTTCAGCCGGCTCACCGCCGACTGACCGCGGGCGCCCGGTGACTCAGTCGCCGGGGCGGTCCTGTACCCCCTCGGCGGTGATGAACTGGCAGCGTCGCTTGCGGATGCGCCAGCCCTGGGCAGTACGGCACAGTTCGTCGGTGTAGAGGGTGCGGCGCAATTCCCGGCCGGAGCGTTCGATGAAGAGCAGGTTCTGGCGGGTGTGGGCCACATCGTCTTCGACGGACTCGACGAAGGGCGGGCCCCCCAGGTGGAGGCCTCCCGGCGCGGCGGCCATCATCTTGCGCAGCCGATCGTGGCCCTCCCACGTCCGCCCATAGACCTCGAAGGCACCGTCTTCGGTGAACAGGGCGACGCAGCGATCCACCTCGTCGTGGTCCAGGGCCAGGCAGTACTCGGCCAGCAGGTTGGCGATGGCGGTGTAATCGCCGGGTTCAAGCCTCATCGGACTCCTCTCCGAGCTTCATTTGCTCACGACAACTTCTCGAGCCGGCCGACGACGCTCGACGGTTTGGCCGGGGCGTCGAGGGTGAGGGCGGCCCGGATCACCTTGCCGGACGCGGTGCGCGGCAGTGGCCCGTCCCAGATGACCATCTCCTCGGGCAGCTTGCGGGTGGCCAGTCCCTGGTCGCGGAGGTGGGTGATCATGTCGGCCAGGGTCACCTGGCCATCCGGCCGGGGGTACACGGCCACGGCCAGGTGCTCGCCGGTGGCGGGGTCGGCCACGCCGAAGCCGGCCGCCTCCACGGCCCCGTCGAGGCCGGAGAGGGCGGCGTCGATCTCGGCCAGTGAGATCTTCAAACCGTTGCGATTGACGATCTCCTTCAGGCGGCCCACGACGGTCAGGCGGTCGCCGGCCAACTCGAGGAGA
>JAKBAX010000281.1 GCA_021808785.1 Actinomycetes bacterium
CCGACTACGTGGCGGTCATGGACTCCCATCACCGTGCCGTCCTCGCCGGTCGTCCGGGCTACCCGGACCCCGCAACCGGGCTGTTGGCGCTGACCGCCCGCACCTTGTGGGACCGGGGTGCCTGCTGCGACTCCGGCTGCCGCCACTGTCCCTGGTGGGACCGGCTGTACTAGTCGCGGTGGGCGTCGATCCGGGCCGGGGTTGGTGGAGGATGCGCAGGGTAGAAACGCCGTGGTGTCCGGTACGGCTGCGATGAGCGAGGGACACCATCTCCACCTGACCGAGATCCTCGACGACGTCGTCGGGGGCCCGGCGCGCCGCCGGGTGATAGTGCTGCTCGGTTCGGTCCTGGGCCTGCAGGCGGCCGACACCGGCGCGGTGGGCGCGCTGGCCGCCCCGCTCGAGAAGGCCTTCCACATCGGCAACACCGAGATCGGCCTCCTGGTCACGGTCACCACGCTGGTCGGCTGCGTCGCCACCCTGCCCTTCGGGAGCGTGGCCGACCGCTACAGCAGGACCCGGCTCCTGCAAGTGGTGGTGGCGCTGTGGGCGGTAGCGACCGTCGTGAGCGCCCTCTCGGTGTCATACGGCATGCTGCTCGTCACCCGGCTGGCCCTGGGTGGGGTCATCGCGGCGGCCGGCCCGGCCCTGGCCTCGCTCTTCGGGGACCTGGTGCCCGGTGAGGAACGGGCCCGCCTGTGGGGCTACGTGTTGACCGGGGAGCTGCTCGGAGCCGGCCTCGGCATCCTGATCGCCGGGGGCCTGTCGGGATCGATCGGATGGCGCTTCGCCATGGCCGTATTGGGGCTGCCCGCGGCCTTTCTCGCGTGGGCCATTCGGAGGTGGCTGCCCGAGCCCCGGCGAGGCGGCCAGGCCTACCTGCGGGTGGGGGACGACCACATAGTCACCGAGGTCGACAAAGGGGGATCGTTCCACCCGGCCGAGGAGGTAGAGGAGCTGGCCGAACCCTCGGAGATCGAGCGCCAGGCCGAGGCGTCGGGGGCGGAGCCGGACGAGCACCTGATCCTCACCGACGAGCTGGACCTCACCCTCTGGCAAGCCACCCGCTACGTGCTGCGCATCCGCACCAACGTGGCCTTGATCGTGGCCTCCGGGCTGGGCTATTTCTTCCTGTCCGGTCTGGAGACCTTCGCCGAGCTGTACTTCCGGGAGCGCTACGGGGTGGGGCAGGGACCGGCCACGGTGCTGTTCCTGGTCGTTGCCGTGGGCGCCGTGGTCGGCGTCATCGTTAGCGGCCGGATCACCGATGGGCTCATCTCGCGAGGCCGCACCACGGCCCGGATCATGGTGGGGGCGGTGGCCTACCTGGCGACGACCGTGCTGTTCGTCCCGGGGGCGCTCAGTGAGACGCTGGCGCTGTCGATGCCCATCTTCTTCCTGGCCGCCCTCTCTGTGGGTTCGGCCAACCCGCCGGTCGACGCGGCGCGTCTGGACATCGTGCCGTCCCGGCTCTGGGGTCGGGCCGAGGCGGTGCGCACCGCGCTGCGGCAGATCCTCCAGGGTCTGGCCCCCCTGATCTTCGGACTGATGTCCGAGGCGTTCGGAGGGGCGGGGGCAGGGTTCTCCACCGGTGTCGACACCTCGGCCACGTCGGTGTCGCAGACTGCGGCGCACGGGCTGGAGATGGCCTTCGTGGTGCTGTCCCTCCCCATGCTGGCGGGTGGCGCGGTCCTGTGGATGTGCCGATCCGCCTATCTCCGCGAGATCGTGGCCGCTCGGCGATCCGAAGAGAACTCATTGGTCGCCCGCTCGTGACAGCCGCCATCTTCGTGGTCTTCTCGGCCATCGAGACCCGCTACCGCTCGGTCATCTCGGCCCGTTAGCTGCTCGTTTCAGGCGTGGACCGGGGCCAGGAAGAGGTCCCGGAGCCCCTCGGCCATCTCGGCCCGCACCGCGGCACCGGAGAGCACCACGCCCACCATGGTCATAGAAGTGTGGGTGTGGCCCCGGGCCCGGATGTGGCGCACCACTGTGCCGGCGTCGGCCAGTGCCGCCGCGTAGGCATCACCCTCGTCCCGCAGGGGGTCGAACTGGGCGGTCACCACGACGGCGGGGGGCAGCCCGGCCAGGTCGCCGTTCATGATCGCGAACCGGGGGTCCGACCGGTCCTCCGGGTCGATGTACCGGTCGAAGAACCACTGGAGGAGGGGGCTGGTCAAGATGTATCCGGCGCCGTTCTCCTGGTATGAGCGCCGGGTGGTGTCGTAGTCGACGACCGGCGCGACGAGCAGCTGCCCGCTGATGGCCGGGCCACCCGCGGCGCGGGCGGCCTGGCATACACCGGCGGCCAGGTTGGCTCCCGCGCTCCACCCCGCCACCGCCATCTGGCCGGGGATGGCTCCCAACTCGGCCGCGTTGGCGGCCACCCACTGCACTGCGGCCAGGGCGTCGTCGACGGCGGCCGGGAAGCGGTGCTCGGGACCGTGGCGGTAGTTGACCGAGATCAGCGCGGCGCCGGTTCGGTGGCACAGGTCCCGGCAGAACGGGTCGTCGGAGTCGAGATCCCCGATCACCCAGCCACCGCCGTGGAAGTACACCAGGATCGGTGTCGGTTGGCCGCCGGCGGGGGAGTAGAGGCGGTAGGGCAGCTCCCCGCCGGGCCCCGGCATCACCCCGTCGGTGACCCGTCCCACCTGCGGCCCGGGAGGGCGCAGGGTGGCGGACGCGGCGATGAACTGGCGGGCCTGCTCGGCCGACATGGTCTCCATGGGGGGCAGGCCGAGGGCCTCCATGGCCTCGAGCACCAGAGCCACATCCGGCTGCAGCCGGCGGATGACACCGTCGTGGCAGACGTGGCCGCCCGGACCGTCGAGCGCAAAGCCCAGGTACTCCTGGGCGACGATCTCCTCGCACGCCTGCCGGTACACGCCGACCCCGCCGACATAGGGGTAGAAGAGCCTCGGTTTGCCCGGCACGTTGGCCCCCATGTACCAGGAGTCGGCCTTTGGGAAGAGGGTGATGTTGGCGCAGTCCTGCACGTGCTGGTTCCAGCCCGTCTCGGCGGTCTCGGTGGGCTCGATGGTCTCGAAGCCACGATCCTCCATGAACGAGATGCAATCCGTGACCCAGTCGACGTGCTGCTCGATCGAGACGGCCATGTTGGACAGGACCGAAGGGCTGCCCGGGCCGGTGATGGTGAACAGGTTCGGGAACCCGGTGGTCATGAGGCCCAGGTACGTGGACGGTCCGTCGGCCCACTTCTGCTTCAGGGTGAGCCCGTCCCGACCCTCGATGTCGACCGCCACCAGTGCGCCGGTCATGGCGTCGAAGCCGGTGGCATAGACGATGGCGTCGAACTCCATCGACTCGTCAGTGGTGTCGATGCCATGCTCGGTGATGGTGGTGATCGGGTGCCGGCGCAGGTCGACCAGGCGGACGTTGGGCCGGTTGAAGGTCGCGAAGTACCCGGTGTCGAGGCAGGGCCGCTTGGTGCCCATCGGATGATCCTTGGGGCACAAGGTCTCGGCCGTCCCGGGGTCGCGCACGATGGAACGGATCCGGTCCCGCCACAGGTCGGCGGCGACCTGGTTGGCGTCGATGTCGATGGCCTGGTCGGCGAACATGCCGAGTACGGCGAACAGCTCCCCCGCGTCCCAAGCCCACTCGAAGCGCTCGTGGCGAACCTCGTCGGTTGCGGTCAGTGCGCTCACGTCGGTCAACTCGTAACCGGGCATCCCGCCCCGTGACAGGCGGGCCTGGCGTCGGTAGTCCTCCCGGTCGGCAGCCAGCGCAGCCAGCCGCTCGGCCGCCGGCGGCCCGTTGAGGGCCGGGAACGAGAAGTTCGGCGTGCGCTGGAAGACCGTCAGCTGCTGGGCCTCGGCCGCGATCAGAGGTATGGACTGGATCCCGGAGGAGCCGGTACCGATGACCGCGACTCGCTTTCCGCTGAAGTCAACCCCCTCATGGGGCCACCGGCTGGTGAAGTACACCTCTCCGGCAAACCGTCCGGCACCCTCGATGTCGGGCTCCTTGGGCATGGACAGGCAGCCGGTGGCCATCACGTAGTAGCGGCAGGCGAAGCGATCGCCCCGGTCGGTCTCGACGTGCCATCGGCGGGAGCCGGCGTCCCAGACGGCCCGGGTCACCCGGGAGGAGAACCTGATGTAGCGGCGCAGGTCGTGCTTGTCGGCCACGTGCCGGAGGTAGGCGAGTATCTCCGGCTGGGTCGCGTACTTCTCGGACCAGCTCCACTCCTTCTCCAGGTCCGGATCGAAGCTGTAGGCGTAGTCGGTGGTCGGAATGTCGCAGCGGGCGCCGGGATACCGGTTCCAGTACCAGGTGCCCCCCACGTCCTCGGCGGTGTCGAGGGCGACGACCGAGCGTCGCGCTCCGACCAGGCGGTGGATCAGGTAGAGCCCGGCGAATCCGGCCCCCACCACCACGACGTCGATCTCGCTACGGTCCGCTACGTGGTCGGTGTTCGTCATTTCGGTCCCCCTATCGGTCGTCCCGGCCCGGCCCGAGGGTCCCGCCGGTTCGGGCCTTCTGCAGTTTCCCACAGCCTCACCGTCCCGGGGTCCGCGATCAAGCGCGGCCCGGGCCCGGACGATATCTCCAGCGACCAAGGAGATCCGGATGCCGCTGGCCACCATCGAGAACGTGATCGTCACAGTCGGGGATGGGGCCCACACCGTGTCGTTGACCATCGAGGAGGACGGGCTGGTCGTGGGCTCGTTCGGCAAGCTGCCGTGGGCTGGGTCGGCGGTCGCGGCCGAGGTCGGCGACGACGGCTGTATCGTCGATGTGGACGGCGTCGGCGGTGTTCACACCCGCTACTTCATTCCTGCCGCTTCATTCGCCACGTTCGGGGGGGCCCGGGTCATGAGGGCTTTCAGCCACTCGCTCCTGCGCTCGGCGGTCACCGCCGGGGGGCGCGTGGTGCAGCCCGTGGCCTGACCGTCCCCGTCGCGAATCGTTCTCGGCCCCTCGGGCGGTTTCGTAGAATCTGGGCTTCGTGTCCGATGGCAGCTACATACGTGGTGGGGGCGGTGTCAACGTCGAAGGCGCCCGGCTCGGGGCGGCCCTGGCCCTGGCCGTCGTCATCGTCCTGGCCGGCTGTACCGTGTGGCAGCTGGTCAGCACTGCGGCCGCGAACTCGGCTTCCGATCGACTCCGCCGCTCGGGGGTGCCGGTCAGCATCACCGTCACCGGCTGCTCCGGCATCAGCTCGGGGATCGGCATGGGCATCGAGTACTACCAGTGCGAGGGGACCTACCGACTGAACGGCGTGCAGGTCACCGCGTTGATCCACGGGAGCCAGGCGCTGATCCCGAGCGGGCGCGTGGTCCCCGGTCGGGTGGTCCCGACCGATTCGACCAGCCTCACCCGGACCGGTCCGGGGTCGACGCCGCCGCCGCAGCCTTCGGTCGGCAGCTACACGGTCACGATCATCCTGGGCGGGCTGACCCTCGTGGGCGGGGCCGCCCTGATCGTCTGGCGCCATCGGGGCCGGCTGAAGCTGCCGCCCCCTTCCTGACCGCATCGACCACAAACAGCCCTCTCCAGGGAACCGGAGCCCGGTGCTGGACCGTCTCTAACGGGCAGGAGGTGGCCGTGCGCGACGAAGAGAGCTTCGGTCGGTACATGTTGGAGACCTACGGCGATACGCCGCAGGACCCCTGCCCGAGCGTCACGACGACGATCCGACGGTCGGCTCCGAGATCAGCGCCACCGTGCGCGCCGCTCTCCGGGACCGAGGCCTACTCGTAGAGGAAGGACAGCTCCGATGACAGACGACCCTTCGACCACCGCGCCCGGCGACCGGTCCGGCCCAGACCGGGCGCTGTACGCGCCGCGCCGACGGCTGCGCCGGCGATGGGCCGTAGGGGGCGGCATGGCCGGGTGTGTAGCCGCCGCGCTCGTGGTCGGTCTGGTTGTGGTCCCGGCCGGCTCGACCCACCGGTCCCCGGCCACTGTTGCCGTGCCGGGGCCGAGTCCGGCCGCCCGTCTCGCCGGGGCCGTGGTGAGCTTCGACGACTGCGCCGGTTACCTGTCCTATGTCAAGCAAGATCGG
>JAKBAX010000282.1 GCA_021808785.1 Actinomycetes bacterium
CGACCACCTTGGCCACCGGGGCCCGTAGCGACACCCCGGCCTCGGTCTTGCGCCGCCGTATCTCGCCCAGCACCTTCCGGGCCACCTCGAGGGCAGAAGGAGCCGCCGCCCCGGCTGCCGCCCCGGCCCCGGTGCCGGTCCCAGCCCCGGCGCCGGCTGCCGCCCCGGCGCCGGTGCCGGTCCCAGCTCCGGCGCCGGTCGGCGCCGACGGCCACGCGGCCCGGTGCACCGAGCCGTCCTGCCACCATGACCAGACCTCCTCGGTGACGAACGGCAGGAATGGGGCGAAGAGCCTGAGCAGGGTGGACAGGGCCGTCCCGAGCGCGGCGCGGGCCGAGGCGGCCCGTTCTTCGCCCAGGGTGCCGTAGGCCCGGTTCTTCACCAACTCCACGTAGTCGTCGCAGAAGTCCCAGAAGAACGCCTCGGTGCGCTCCAGGGCCCGGGCGTAGTCGTAAGCCTCGAAAGCGGCGGTGGCTTCGGTCACCAGGGCGTCCAGCCCGGACAAGAGGTCGGCGTCGACGGCCTCCACCGCGCCACCGCCCCCGCCGCCCCCGCCGGCCCCGCCGCCACCGGCCCCGCCACCCGCGGCCGCCCCCGCCGACAACACGAAGCGCGACACGTTCAACAGTTTGATGGCCAGCTTGCGCCCGATCTTCATCTGGCCCTCGTCGAAGGCGGTGTCGGTCCCCGGGCGGGCAGAGGCGGCCCAGTACCGGACCGCATCGGAGCCGTACTTGCCGAGGAGGTCCATGGGCGTGACCACGTTGCCCTTGGACTTGGACATCTTCTTGCGGTCGGGGTCGAGGATCCACCCCGAGATGGCGGCGTGGGACCAGGGCAAGGTGTCGAACTCGAGGTGTGAGCGCACCACGGTGGCGAACAGCCAGGTGCGGATGATGTCGTGCGCCTGCGGGCGCAGGTCCATCGGGAACACCGAGGCGAAGAGGGACGGGTCGTCCTCCCAGCGTCCGGCGATCTGCGGGGTGAGCGAGGAGGTGGCCCACGTGTCCATGACGTCGGGGTCGCCGGCGAAGCCGCCGGGCTGACCCCGCTCCGACTCCTCGAAGCCGGGGGGGACGTCGGTGGACGGGTCGACGGGGAGGTCGGCTTCGGCCGCCACGATGGGCGAGTCGTAGCGGACCTCGCCGTCAGGGCCGACCGGGTACCACACCGGGAACGGCACCCCGAAGAACCGCTGGCGGCTGATCAGCCAGTCGCCGGTCAGCCCCTCCACCCAGTGGGCGTAGCGGGCGGCCATGTAGGGCGGGTACCAGGCCAGCTCCGACCCGCGGGCGAGCAACTCGGCCCGGTGGTCGATGGTTTTGAAGAACCATTGGCGGCTGGTGACTATCTCCAGCGGGCGGTCGCCCTTCTCGTAGAACTTGACCGGGTGCTTGATGGGCCGGGGCTCGCCCCGTAGCTCGCCGCTCGACTGCAGCAGGTCGACCATGGCCCGCTGCGCCTGCCGGAGGGTCCGCCCGGCCACCTCCGCTTCGTACTTCGACGCCGCGGCGGGGGAGAAGCCTTCGGGCGCGTCGGCGACCAGGCGCCCGTCTCGGCCCACGACGGATCGCACCGGCAGGGACAGATCCCGCCACCATGTGACATCGGTGGTGTCACCAAAGGTGCAGATCATGGCCACGCCGGTGCCCTTGTCCGGCTGGGCCAGGGGGTGGGTGACGAACGGGACGGCGACGCCGAAGACAGGGGTGGTGACGGTGGTCCCGGCCAGCGCCGAGTAGCGCTCGTCTGCGGGGTGGGCCACCACGGCCACGCAGGCGGCGAGCAACTCGGGCCGGGTGGTGTCGATGAGCAGGTCGTCACCGGCGGCGGTGTGGAATACCAGCTGGTGGTAGGCCCCGTCTCGCTCGCGGTCCTCGAGCTCGGCCTGGGCCACCGCGGTCTGGAAATCCACGTCCCACAGGGTCGGAGCCGACGCGCTGTAGGCCTGACCGCGGGCCAGCATGCGCAGGAAGCCCCGCTGCGACGCCCGCTGCGAGGCGGCGTCGATGGTCGTGTAGTACTGGCTCCAGTCGCAGGACAGGCCGATGCGCCGCCACACCGCCTCGAACGCCTTCTCGTCCTCGCCGACCAGCTCCAGGCACAGCTCCACGAAGTTCGGGCGCGACACCGGGACCGGCTCCTGGCCCTTGCCGAGCCCGCCGCGCACGGGCGGGGTGAACCCTGGCTGGTACGGGAGTGACGGCTCGCACTTGACGCCGAAATAGTTCTGGACCCTCCGCTCCGTGGCCAGCCCGTTGTCGTCCCAGCCCATGGGGTAGAAGACCGAGTAGCCCCGCATCCGCTTGTAGCGGGCGATGGTATCGGTGTGGGTGAAGGAGAAGGCGTGGCCCACGTGCAGCGAACCGCTCACCGTGAGCGGGGGCGTGTCGATGGAATACACCCGGTCCCGGCTGGCGGTGCGGTCGAAACGGTAGGTGCCGTCGGCTTCCCATCGGGGAGCCCACCGGTCCTCCAGGCCGTCCAGGCTGGGCCTGTCGGGAACTGGCTGAGTGGGAACGCTCGTGGACATGATCCCGCTACGGTACTGGCGTGCTGCGCCTGTACGACACCGCATTGGGGGCCGTCGCGCCACTCGAGCCGCGTCGGGAGGGACATTTCTCCATGTACGTGTGCGGCCCCACGGTGTCGGGCGAACCCCACCTCGGGCACGGGCGCTTCACCGTCGTCTGGGACATCTTCCGCCGGTACCTGACGTGGCGTGGCCTCGATGTCCGGTACGTGTCCAACGTCACCGACATCGAGGACAAGATCATCGCCCGTTCGGCGGGCGAGGGCCGCCCCGCCGAGGAGGTCGCGGCCCACTACGAGAAGGTGTGGTGGCAGACCATGGACCGGCTCGGGGTGCAACGCCCGACCGACACCCCCCACGCCACCTCCTACGTGGCGGACATGGTGGCGCTGATCGCCGAGCTGGTCGAAAGCGGGCACGCCTATGTCGGTGGGGACGGGGTGTATTTCTCGGCCGAGACCGTGGAGGGCTACGGCCTGCTGGCCCGCCAGTCGCTCGAGTCGTTGCGGGCCGGGGCCCGGGTCGAGGCGAGCGAGGAGGCGGGTAAACGGTCGCCGGTCGACTTCGTGCTGTGGAAGTTGGCCCGGCCGGGCGAGCCGTCGTGGCCGTCGCCGTGGGGAGCGGGCCGGCCCGGCTGGCACACCGAGTGCGTGGTCATGTCGCTCGACCTGCTCGGCGAGGACTTCGACCTGCACACGGGTGGACTGGACCTGGCCTTCCCGCACCACGAGAACGAGCGGGCCCAGGCCCTGGCCGCCGGGCGCACCTTCACCCGGCGTTGGGCCCACCACGGGATGATCGAGGACGAGAAGGGGGACAAAATGAGCAAGTCCCTCGGCAACGCCCTCGGCCTCCTCGAGCTCCTCGATGCCTACGACCCGCGGGCTTTCCGGCTGCAGGTCCTGCAGTCGCACTACCGGTCGCCGATGCAGGTCGGGCCGGGCACCATGGCGGCCGGCCAGGCCGCCCTGGCGCGCCTGGACGGCTTCGCCCGCCAGTTCGCCGCGGCCCGCCCGGTCGCCCCCGACCGCGCCGTGCTCGACGCCTTCGTGGCCCGCATGGACGACGACCTCGACACCCCCGGCGCGGTCGCCCTGGCCTTCGACGCGCTGCGCCAGGCCCGGGCCGAGCGGGGGCCGGCAGGCGATGCCAGGGCGGCCGCCGTGTTCGAGATCTTCGACCGGGCCCTCGGGCTCCCGCTGGCCTATGAGGTGGCCGGGGTGCCGCCGGAGGTGCAGGCCCGGGCCGCAGCCCGCGACGAGGCCCGGGCCGCCCGGGACTGGGCCCGGGCCGACGCCATCCGGGCCGAGCTGCAGGCCGAGGGCTGGACGGTCGAGGACGGCCCGGACGGTACGGTTCTCCGATGACCTCTTCCCAGGCCGGTCGCTTCGCCGAGGACACCGCGGTACGCCGGGAAGGTGATGGTTGGGTGGCCGACGTCAACCCCCGCTGGAACGTGGGCGACAACCCCAACGGGGGCTATCTGCTGGGCATCGCCCTCAGGGCTCTGGTCGAGGAGACCGGCCGGCCCGATCCTGTCACCGTTACTGCCCATTATCTGTCGCCGCCTCAGAGCGGTCCGGTGCAGCTGCGGACGGCGATCGTCAAGCCGGGACGGAGTTTCGTCACCGCCACCGCATCGTTGCTGCAGGGGGAACGGGAACGGGTCCGGATCATCGGTGCCTTCAGCGACCTCACCGCGCGCAAGGGACCGACCCGCATCAGCGCCCGCCCGCCCGACATCGCGCCCCCGGACCGCTGTGTGGGGCTGATCGAGCTGACCAACCGGGCCGGTCGCAAGGTGCCCGAGGTCATGAACCGCTTCGACCTCCGGCTCCCGCCCGACAGCCCGTGGGGTGCGCCCGGGGAGGGCGACCCGTTCGAGATCACCGGCTGGATCCGCTTCGGGGACGGCAGCGATCCCGACCCCGTCTCGACCGTGGCCCTGGCCGACGCCTTCCCCCCGACGCTGCTCGGCGCGGTGGCCGGTGGGTGGGTGCCCACCATCGAGCTCACCGTCCACCTGCGGGGCCGGCCCGCCCCCGGCTGGCTGCTCGGCACCTTCCGGACCCGCGTACTGGTCGACGGGCTGTTGGAGGAGGATGGCGAGTTGTGGGACAGCGAGGGCCGACCAGTAGCCCTGTCGCGCCAGCTGGCCATGGTGCTCGGCCCGTAATGGGGCGCCTTCGGCGGGGGGATACGAAGCTCCCGCCGGGGTTCGGGACCATCTGGGCATCGGTGGCGGTCGACCTGGTCGGGTTCGGGATCGTCCTGCCCATCCTGCCCATCTACGCCAAGCGCTTCCACGCCAGCTCGCTCGCGGCGGCGCTGCTCGTCACCGCCTTCTCGGCCGCCGGGTTCGTGTGCGCGCCGGTGTGGGGACGGCTCTCCGACCGGTACGGCCGGCGGCCGGTCATCTTGATCTCCCTCGCCGGCACCGCCCTCGGCAGCCTGCTCACCGGGGTGGCCGGGGCCCTGCCCCTACTGTTCTTGGGCCGGGTGGTCGACGGGGCGTCGGGGGCCAGCATCTCGGTGGCCCAGGCGGCGGCTGCCGACCTGGCCGCCCCGGAGGATCGGAGCCGGCTGTTCGGCCTGCTCGGCGCGGCCTTCGGCGTAGGGTTCGTCGCCGGACCGGCCATCGGCGCCCTCGGCGCGCTGGGTGGGCCCCGCGTTCCGTTCTTCCTGGCCGCGGGACTGGCCGCGGCCAACACCGCGGTGGCCTGGTTCCGGCTGCCGGAGACCCATCCGTCGGGCCCCCGGCCCGGGCCGGGCCCGGCGGGCGGTGCATTGTGGCGGGACGAGGCGGTGCGTCGGAGCGGACCTCTTCTCGTGGTGGCCTTCTCCGCCATGGTCGCCTTCGCCGGCTTCGAGGCCACTTTCTCCCTGTTCGGCCAGCGCCATCTCGGGTTGGGGATCGGCTCGGCGGCGGCCGTCTTCACCGGCGTCGGGGTGATAGTGGTGGGGGTGCAGGGCGCCCTGGTGCACCGCGTCGCCCGCCGCCTGGGTGACGCCGCCACTCTGGCGACCGGATTGGGCCTCGACACCGCCGGGCTGCTGCTCCTCGCCCCGGCCCGGAACTGGGCTCTCGCCGCCCCTGCCCTGCTGCTGCTCACCGCTGGGCAGGGTCTGGTCCAGACGACCATGGCCGCGACGCTGGCCGGTCGGGCCGGCGCCGCTCAGCGGGGCCGGGTGTTGGGCGCCCAGCAGTCGGTTTCGGCCCTGGCCCGCATCGTGGGCCCGGCCGCCGGCGGAGCCCTGCTCGGGGCGCACGCGTCGGGGGCGGCCTACCTCCTCGGGGCCGCCCTGTCGGCCGTGGCGTTGGTCGCGGTGGGTCTGGACCAGCGGCGCGGCCCGGGCCGCTCGAGGCCCCGGTGAGGGCGGAGAGGGGACGGTACTTACTTGCCGAAGAAGGGTATGTTACTATTCGGTAACTAATGGATTCAGAGGGAGCCGAGAGGACCACCTGCCATGCCCGAATTCTCCAATG
>JAKBAX010000283.1 GCA_021808785.1 Actinomycetes bacterium
GCCACCCCACCCGGTCACCCCACCCGGTCACCCCGACCTTGGTGCTGGCGCCGCCCATTTTCTGTACCTTTCTGTCAAATCTGTACATATTGCGGCTGGAATCTTTCGAGACGGTACAGATTTGACGAAACGGTACAGATTTCGGGGGCCGGCGCCGGGTCGTCATGGGGCACGGAGCACAAGGTTGTAATCTCGCGTCGGATGTACGCGGCTGCGGTCCAGGACCTGATCGACGAGTTGGGCCGGCTACCCGGCATCGGCCCGAAGTCAGCCCAGCGCATCGCCTTCCACCTCCTGAAGCTGCCCCCCGAGGATGCCCTGCGGCTGGCCACAGCCATCACCACCGTGAAGGAGAAGGTGTCGTGGTGCCGGCGGTGCTTCAACATCGCCGAGTCCGGCGCCGGACCCGAGGTCGAGTGCGGGATCTGCTCCGACGACCGGCGCGACGGCACCATCGTGTGCGTGGTGGAGGAACCGCGCGATGTCGTGGCCATCGAGAAGACCAGGGAATTCCGGGGCCGCTACCACGTACTGCAGGGCGCCATCAGCCCGATCGACGGGATCGGCCCCGACAAGCTGCGAATCCGGGAGCTGCTCGCCCGCCTCCAAGGGGAGGGCATCGAGGAGCTGATCCTCTGCACCAATCCGAACGTGGAGGGTGACGCCACCGCGATGTATCTGTCCGCTCTGCTGAAGGGCCTCCCGGTCAAGGTGAGCCAGCTGGCGAGCGGCCTCCCTGTCGGAGGCGACCTGGAGTACGCGGACGAGATCACGCTGGGACGAGCCCTCGAGGGCCGGCGCCGGGTCAACGGCTGATCCGGCTAGCGCTGCTCCCCGTCCTCGTCGTCCCCGTCCTCGTCGCCGCCCTCCTCCTCGTCGCCCTCCTCCTCGTCCCAGTCGTCGCCGTCCTCGTCGCCGCCGTCCCCCGAGCCCGACGCCCCGACGCTGGCCGGGCCGCCGAACGCCAGGCCACCTGGCCCCAGCCCCCCGAGCCCCGCGCCGCCGAGCCCGCCGCCCATCCCGGGCAGGGAGCCCAGCCCCGGAAGGCCGCCCAGCCCCGGAAGGCCGCCCAGCCCCGGAAGGCCGCCCAGCCCCGGAAGGCCGCCCAGCCCGGCGCCGCCGAGGGCACTGGTCGCCAGGCTGCTCGCCCGCTCCAGACCATCGCGCACCGCCGCCAGGACCAGATCCTCGAGCATCTCGACATCGTCGGGGTCGACCACGGAACGGTCGATCTTGACGGCGAGGAACTCGAGGGATCCAGAGACCGTCACCTTGACCGCGCCACCGCCGCTCGATCCCTCGACCTCCTCGGCCGCCGCCTCCTCCTGGGCGTGCTGTAGGTTCTGCTGCACCTGGCCCAGCTGGGCAAGCAGGGCTCCAAAGTCGAACCCGCCGGCCTCGCTCTCACTGCTCACGGTTGTACCTCCTCGGCGCCGGGGAACGCCTCCAGCAGGCGCTGCTCGGGTGACGACAGGGCTGCCGGCACCTCCTCCATGTCGGCCCAGTCGTAGACATCGTCGTCGGGCGGCGGGGCCGGCGGGGACGCGGCCATAGATGCCCCGTCGCTTCGAACCCCGGTTGGCGGGCCCTGCGGGGAGCCAGGACGGCCCACGCCGAGACCCCCCGCACCGAGGCCCCCGGGAGGGCCCATGGCCCGATCAGGACCTGCATCCCCACTCGGGGCGGCCGGGCGCCCCCCGCCTACGGGTGGGGCGTCGGGGTCGAGGACAAGCCGGAGCGCGACCGGGCGCCCGAACTGGGCCGCCAGCACCTCCTCCACCTCGGCCCGGTTGGCCTCAGCCCGGCCGAGGAGGCCGCGGTCAGGGACCGCGTACACGGCCACCCCCCCTTCGCTCGGCAGGAACCGCCCGTTGGCCACATAGACCTTCACCGCCGGGCGCAGGCTGGGCAGGATCCGATCCCCCCACGCCACCGTGAGCTCCTCCCGGCTCGGCGCTCCGGAGTCTGCAGCCACTGGGGCCGGGGAAGCGACCGGCAGGCCGCCCGCCCCCGACCGGTCGGGGACCACCCCCGGCCCAGGCGGGTCCGGGAGCCGGTCGGGTCCGGCGGGTCCCTGTGGGTGACCCGACGCCGGTCCCGGCGGAGTCGTCACACCACGGGCGGTGACCGGGCGGCCCGGCATAGGGGGGGCGGCGCCGAGGGAGCGGGGGGGCGACCCGGATCCCGGTGGGGTCGGGTCGCCCGCCGACGGCCCGCCCCCGGTCGGAGCTCCGGCAGTCGACGCCGGCGCCCGGCCCCGATTGGGCGGAACGGACGGCTGAGCATCCGGGTCGGGCGCGTCCCGGATATCACCGGCAGCTTCGGCCCCACTCCCCGCACGAGCAGCACCACCCGCGGCCGCCGGGCGCGGCGAGGATCCGGGGGCGGCCAGAGCCCGCTCCAGGCGCTCGATGCGCTCCAGCAGGGCGGCCCGGCTGTCGTCCATCTCGGGGGCGGCCAGCCGGACCAGGGCCACCTCGAGGGTGGTCCGGGGATCGGCCGAGTCCCGCATGTCGATGAGCGAGGCGCCGATCAGGTCCATGGCCCGCACCAGCGCCGCCGCCCCCAGCCTCTTGGCCTGGTCCTCGACAGACGCACGCGAGGCCCCCGAGAGCAGCACCAGCTCCGGGGCCTGGGTGGCGAGAAACGCATTGCGCAGGTGCTCGAGCAGCTCGGTGCCCAGCCGCCGCGGGTCGAGGCCCGAGGCGGCAGCTTCCGCCACCTTGACCAGGACCGAGCCGGCGTCGCGCTCGATCATCACCTCCACCAGATCGAGGACGAGCGTCGAGTCGTCCTCGACAGCACCCGCCGCCACCACCTGGTCCAGAGCCGAGAGGGCGTCCCGGGCCGATCCGTGGCCACGCCGCACCACCACGTCGATGGCCTCCGGTGTCAGCTCGAGGTCGGCCCGCGTCGCCACTTCGGTCAACAATCCGGCCAGCACCTCGGAGCCGAGCAGGCGGAACTCGAAGTGCTGCGTCCGACTGCGGATGGTATCGAGCACCTTCTGCGGGTCGGTGGTGGCCAGCACGAAGATCACGTGGGCCGGTGGCTCCTCGAGGGTCTTGAGCAAGGCGCTGGCCGCCGCCGAGGTGATCTGGTGGACCTCGTCGACGATGTACACCTTCCAGCGGCCGGGGGTCCCGAGGGCCACCCGGCTGAGCAGGTCGCGCATCTCGTCGATGCCCCGGTTGGTGGCGGAGTCCAGCTCCTGGACATCCAGCGAGACTCCGGTACGGATGGCCACGCAGGACTCACACCCGCCGCAGGGCTCGCCGTCCTCGGCCCGCTCGCAGTTGAGCGCCATGGCCAGGATACGGGCGGTGCTGGTCTTACCGGTGCCCCGGGGGCCGCTGAACAGGTAGGCGTGGGCCACCTTCCCGTCCCGCACCGCCGACCGCAGGGCCCGGGTGACATGACCCTGACCGAGCACCTCTGAGAAGCGTTGCGGCCGGAACCTCCGGTACAGCGCCTGGTAGGGGATCTGTGCTTCCACGGCCACTGGTCCAGCCTACGACGCGCCTGAGACGCGTTGAAACCTGGAGCCCGGCGCGGTGGTCAGGCTGATCTGCGGCACACAAAGCGGTCCGCTGAGAGCTGCTGCCGTCAGGCCCTGACTCGGTTCACGGTGCTCGGTTGCGCAGGACCCGACCACCGCGCCCGGTGCCAGGTCTCGTCAGACAGGATACCCTGACAGTCCTCGATAGCAACCCGGAGGGGTGCGAGAGCGGCCGAATCGGCACGATTGGAAATCGTGTGACCTTCACGGGTCCGTGGGTTCAAATCCCACCCTCTCCGCTGGAAAAGCGCTGGTCAGCGGGTTGGCAGACCCCCGCTGGCCGGCGCTTTCAGTTTCTGGAACCCGGTTTGACGACCAAGTTGACGACCAAAGTGTCAGGCGGTCTGATGGTCACTGGCGGTCCTTGGCTCGAGGACCCGGTCCATGGCGGCGGCGGCTTCGCGCATGACCTCGGGCATGACGTGGGTGTAGGTCTCCATCGTCAGCGCATAGGAGGAGTGGCCAAGGGTCTCCATAACAACCCGGGGGGCGACGCCCTGGGCGAGGAGGAGGCTGGCGGCAGTGTGCCGGCAGTCGTAGAGCCGGCGGTGGGCGACGCCGGCCTTCTCGAGCAGGCGGCTGAACTGGCGGGAGACCTGGGTGCGATCGAGGGGCCCGCCGGTCTTGGTGGTGAAGGCCAGATTGTGGTCCGTCCACCCGGAGCCGGCCGCCAGTCGCTCCTGGGCCTGGCGTCGACGGTGCTGGACGAAGGCTTGGATACAGATGTCCGGCAGAGGGATGGTGCGACGGCTTCGTCTCGACTTAGTGGCCTTGAACTGGAAGTCGCCCGCTCGCCTTCGATCGAGAGCCCTTCTCACGTGGATGACTCCCGCGTCGAGGTCCACGTCGTCCCAGCTGAGGGCCAGGGCCTCGCTGGGGCGGAGACCGAGCGCCATGGCTGCAGTGAAGAAGGCAGCCAGACGATGACCCGACGCCGCCTCGAGGACGTGGTGGGCCTCGGCGGCGCTGAATGGTCGGACTGGTTCCCGGTCGACGGTGACGGTCTGTACGGGGATCGCCACGTTGCGGACAACCAGCCCCCAGCGCACGGCGGTGGCCAGCGCTGCTCGGAGAGTGGCGTGGATGTACTGGACGGTCCGGGGCGACAGGCCAGCGTCGAGCTTGGCGTTTATCAGCGTCTGGACCTGGGCCGGTGTCAGCTTGGCCAGGCGCACCTGTCCGAGGGTCGGCTTGAGGTGCTTGCGGACGTTGACTTCGTAGCCGGCCCAGGTCGATCGCTGGCCGGTCGGCTTGATCACGTCGTCGAGCCACTGGTCCAAGAAGTCCCCGAGGCGGAGCTGGGCGTCGGGTATCTGCGCCTGGCCGTTGACCAGGTCCAGGGCCTTGCGCAGCTTCTCCGCCACCTCTGCCCGGGTGGAGCCCTACAGGGTCTTCCGGACCCGTTTGCCGTCCATCCAGCCGAGGTCGACGCGTGCCTCCCATCGGCCGTCACGACGCTTGCTGATAGCGCCCTCGCCGTGGCCTCGACGGGATCGGACGCGGGTCGTAGGACGGGCCGGCTCAGCCATGGCGCTCCTCCCTCTGTTGGAATGAAAGATAGTCACGGGCTGTGACGGCACCGCTGGCCGACTGGTTCCGGTCGAGCGTGTCGATGAGATCTCGCACGGCATCGATGGGTATCCGCCGGCAGGTCCCGAGCTTGATCGACCGCAGCAGCCCCCGGTTCATCAGCTCGTAGATAGTCGTCCGGCTGATCGAGAGGGCGACGGCCGCCTCCGCCGGGGTCAACAACAGCTTCTCGACCCTCGGGTCCTTTGGCACAGGTCAGCTACCGCCGCCACAGAGCGGGGGCAGGCTGACCAGGCCGGCCGGGGGCCGGCCTTCTCCATTGTCCCCCGTGTTCACTGACCGGGCCGTCAAGGCGCTCAGTCGCACCTGCTCCTGGTGGTGCTGGCGCCAGCTCTGGTGGTTGCTCCTGCGGCCTTGACTGCCCTGGCTGTTCGGCTGCACGGTAGCGATGGGCTGGGTGGTCATCTTTCCTCCCAGGCGGTCCGTCGGTTGAGGTACCGGCTGCGGGCTTCGCTGCGGGCCAGCCAGGCGTCACCCTCGTTGAGGTGTCCGCTGCCGGCGTACTTCCACTCGGCGAGGACGATGCCCTCCGGTCGGGTGCCGGCGCGTACGAGCTGGTAGTCATGGCGGGCCTGGCGGAGTGAGGTCAGGCTGGTGGACCAGTTGGGGCTCTTGGTCAGCCAGTGACCCCGAAAGCCCAGTGCGTGGGTCCACTCGCGTAGGCGACAGTCGGCGAGTCGGGCGTCGCCGCCGAGATCCCAGCAGGTCTTGACCAGGCGGTAGAGGTGGTCGTCGAGGACGAGCCGGTCGAGCTCAGCCCGGTGGAGGCGGTGGTCAAGGGCGCCGCCGGCGTCGACCGATTTAACGGTGTACTTGGCCAGGTAGCCGGCGAGACACTGACGTCCGTCGACAGCCACGACGTCGACTT
>JAKBAX010000284.1 GCA_021808785.1 Actinomycetes bacterium
GGCCACTTTGGGCCGGGACCTGCTGGCCAACTTGAGCCGGGTGCTCCTCGGCGCCGCCGACGCGGTTATGGCCGCGGCCAGCGTCGCCCTCTCGGGTGGCCACCTCCTGATCGAGGACGTACCCGGTGTGGGCAAGACCGTCCTGGCCCACGCCCTGGCCGCCAGCCTGGGCGCCGAGTTGTCGCGCCTGCAGGGCCACGCCGACCTGCTGCCGAGCGATGTCACCGGCGTGTCGGTGTACTCCCCCGACGAGCGGTCGTGGGAGTTCCGTCCCGGTCCCGTGTTCGCCCACGTGGTCCTGGCCGACGAGCTCAACCGGACCCCGCCGCGCACCCAGTCGGCCCTGCTCGAAGCCATGGAGGAGGGCCAGGTCTCGGTGGACGGGCAAACCTGGCCCTTGCCGAGGCCCCACCTGGTGATCGCCACCCAGAACCCGGTCACGCAGCGGGGCACCTACCCCCTGGTCGAGAGCCAGCTGGACCGCTTCGCCATGGCTACGACCATCGGCTACCCCGACGCCGAGCACGAGGTCAGCATCGTCCGCCACCAAGGTGGTCGTCGGGCGCTGGCCGAGCTCGATGCCATCTGCACCACCGAGCAGTGGCGCCAGGCCCAGGAGGTGACCGAAGCGGTCCCGGTGGCCGAGGCGGTCGCCGCCTATGCCGTAGCGCTGTGCCGGGCCACCCGGCGGGCTCCGGAAGTGGAGCTGGGGGCCAGCCCCCGGGCCGCCATCTGGCTGATCCGGGCCGCTCAGGCCCGGGCCGTGCTCACCGGGCGGCCTTTCGTGAGCCCCGACGACGTCAAGGCGGCCGCCGGGCCGTGCCTGGCCCACCGACTGGTCATGGCCGACCGCGACGCCGGGCCGTCGGCCGGCGCGGCCGTGGTCCGCGCCGTGCTCGAGGCAACTCCCGCACCTCGGCCGTGACTGCCGGGCGGTGCCGGCCGGCCCGGCCGTGGGGGCCCATTCCGGGCGGCATCGCCGTCGTGCTCGGGTGGTGGCTGGTGGCCCACAGTAGCGGCCAGGGCTGGGTCCAGGTCCTGGGCGATGTGACGGCCGCCGGGATTCTGGTCGGGCTGGCCGGGCCCTGGCTGGCCCTGCGCCGGGTCCGGGTCGACGTGGTCGGGGCGCCCACGGACGCCACCGTGGGGTGCCCGGCCCAGGTGGAGCTACGGGCGACCGCCCCGGTCCGGTTGACGGCGCTCTCGCCGCCGGGGCCGCCCGGCCGGCGCGGCGAGCTGGTCCTCGTGCCAGTGGCGCGAGGCGTGCACTCGGAGCTGGTGGTGGAAATGGCCACCGCGGCCCCGTTCGGAATGCAGTGGTGGCGCCGCACCGTCACCCTCGCGCTACCGGCGAAGCTCTACGTGGCTCCGCGGCGGGGTCGCCCGGCCCTCCCGGATGCGCCGTTGCCCGACCCCCGCGGCGGCCGGCCCGGGGCGGCTCGGACCCGCTCGTCGGCCGGCGACCTGCGGGCCGCTCGACCCTACCGGCCGGGGGACTCCCGCCGGCTGGTCCACTGGCCGGCCACCGCCCATACCGGCGAGCTGATGGTCCGCGAGCTGGAGCAACCGGGGGGCCGGCCGGCCGAGGTGGTCGTCGAACTGCCCCCGGAGCCGGCCGCCGCCGAGGCTGAGGCGGAAACAGCTCTCGGCACCGTTCTGGCCCTCCTCGACCGGGGCCTGGCGGTGTCGCTCACCACCACGGAGACCACCGGTGTGGTGACGGCCCCGGTACGGGATCGCCGCGACGCGGCCCGGCGCCTGGCGGCGGCCCGTTGACCGGGTTGGTCGAGGCGGTGCGCCGGGCCAACGCCCCCAAGCCGCCGGAGCACTCCGTCCGGCTCCGGGTCGCCGCCGCCACCACTATCGCGGTCGGGTTGCTCGCCGCGGCGGGCGAGCACGAGATCGCCCGGCCCACCGCCTACCTCTCGATGGCGATGGTCGCGGCCGGGATGGCATTCTCCCACTGGAACCGCCATCGGTCGCTCGGGTGGGTCAAGATCGCAGTCGCGGTGAGTGCCATCGCCGCCATGATCTGGTTCGTGCACCGCCTGTCCGGTGGCCCCGTGGGCGACATCACCAGCGTCGAAGACCCCCTCACCGTCCTGTTCGCCTGGGTCCTCGTGGTGCACTCGTTCCACGTCCCGGCCCGCCGCGACCTGGTGTTCGCCCTGGCCGGGTCGGCCGCGCTGATGGCGGTCGCCGCGGCCCAGGCCGTGGACATGAACTTCGGCATCTACGCCCTGGCCTGGATCACCGCCGGCATGTGGACCCTCTTCGAGCTGGGCGCGTCAGCCGCCGGCGGTACCCCACCCCGAGCGGCGCGGGTGGTGTCTTCGACCACCGGCGTGCTGGCCGCCGGGCTCGTCATATTTCTCCTCCTGCCGGCGCCCACCGCCGCCGTCCGTCTCGATTTCCGCACCTCCCCCGGGCCTGCCGGCGCGGTCCCCGGGAGCGGCGCGTTGGCCGGTGACGCGGGCTCACCGCTCGAGCTGTCCCACCCGGGCTCGGCCAGCGGCCGCACGGGTGTCGGTGGCTACCTGGGTTTCGCCGGGAGCCTGGACACCGCCACCCGGGCCACACTCGGCCGCACGGTGGTCATGGAGGTGCGGGCCTCCGTGCCGACGTACTGGATCGGCGAGACCTTCGACCATTGGGACGGCCGGTCCTGGAGCTCGACCCTCAACCGCAGCGCCACCCTCACCGGCGGTTCCCCCTACTCGCTGACCGGCCAGGGCGGAGACCTGCCGGCATCGGGCGTCGACGACCTCCAGACGTTCTACATCAAAAACGCCACTGCCGACCTGATCTTCCACGCCGATCAAGCCGAGCAGCTGTGGTTCCCGGCCTCGAAGGTCTACCTGGGGCAGGACGGTTCCCTCATCTCGCCGATCGGCATCGGCAAGGGGGCCATCTACACTGTCGACTCCTCGGTCAGCCGGCCGACGCCGACGGAATTGCGGGCCGTGCCGCCGGCCGGCGGTCCCGTTCCGGCCCAATTCCTCCAGCTACCCAAGCCCTACGACGACGTCCGGCAGCTGGCACAGACCGTCACTGCTGGTGACACCGATGAGTACGACACGGTCCAGTCCCTCATCGCCTGGATCGGCGCCCACACCCGGTACTCGACGCACATTCCCCCGTTGGCGCCGGGAACCGACGCGGTGGAGGAGTTCCTCTTCGGGAACCGCACCGGGTACTGCGAGCAGATCTCCACCGCCCTCACGGTCATGCTGCGCAGCCTCGGCATCCCAGCCAGGGAGGCCGTCGGCTATGTCCCAGGGCCGTACAACCCCATCACCGACCTGTACCAGGTTCGGGCCGAGGACGCCCACGCATGGGTGCAGGCCTACTTCGCCGGGTACGGGTGGGTGAGCTTCGACCCGACGGCGGTGGTCCCCGACGCCAACCCGTCCCCGGGGGCCACCGCGCTGCGCAGTGCCGGCCGCTGGATCGCGGGCCTGCCCTGGACCTCCGTCTCGGTGGTGGCCGGAGCGGTGGCCACCGTCGCCGGGGCGGGTTGGCTGCTCCGGCGCCGCCAGGCGGCTCGGAGCCTGTCCCCGGCCCAGATGGCGGTGTTCCGGATGGAACGGGCCGGTCGAAAGATCGGGCGGCCGCGGGCCGCTTCGGAGACGGTCACCGAGTACGGGGCCGCCCTCCGGGGGGGCTGGCCCGACGTGGCCCGGGCGGTGGACGAGTCGGCCTACGGTGGGGCCGAGATCGGCCGCTGCGAGTGGGAGCGGCTACTCGGGGCGGCTCAGGCTGTGCAGCAGCAGTAGGGAGCGGGCGTCGAGAGTCACTACCCGGTCCCGGCCGATGTCAGGAGTCTCGGCCGGAGGCCCGCTCCCCAGCACGTTGAACCAGTGCCCCCCGCCAGGCGCGATGGTGAACTCGACCGGCTCCCAGTGGGCGTTCAGGAGCAGCAGGTAGCGATCACGGCTGGTCTCGCCCTCGGCGTCCTCGATGTGACGACCGTCCAGAGCCACCGCCAGGGAGTTGGTCTCGGAGCGCTCCCAGTCGTCCGGCTGCATCTCCTTGCCGTCCGGCCGGTAGAGGACCATCTGGGCCGGCTCGCCGCCCTGGGTCCGCAGGTACTCCCGGGGGCGCAGGGCCGGGTGGGCCTTGCGCAGGGCGATGGCGGTGCGCGTGAAGGCTCGCAGCTCCTCGTCGGCGGCCGCCCAGTCGAACCAGGAGATCTCGTCGTCGTGGCAGTAGGCGTTGTTGTTGCCCCCCTGGGTGCGGCCGATCTCGTCGCCCCCGAGGATCATGGGCACGCCGGCCGACAGGAGCAGGGTGCCCATCAGATTGCGCCGCTGGCGGGTCCGCCTGGCCATGACCTCCCCGTCGTCGGTGTCCCCCTCCACGCCGCAGTTCCAGGACCGGTTGTGCGACTCGCCGTCATTGTTGTCCTCGCCGTTGGCCTCGTTGTGCTTGTCGTTGTACGCGGTCAGGTCGGCCAGTGTGAACCCGTCGTGGGCGGTGACGAAGTTGACGCTCGCGGTCGGATTGCGCCGGCCGGAGGAATAGATGTCCCCGCTGCCGGTGAGGCGTAGGGCCAACTCGCCGAGCGTGCCGTCCTCGCCCCGCCAGAAGTCCCGCACGCAGTCCCGGTAACGACCGTTCCACTCCGACCACCGGGCCGGAAAACCGCCGACCTGGTATCCCTGGATGTCCCACGGCTCGGCAATCATCTTGACCGGAGCCAACACCGGGTCCTGGTCGACCATGTCGAGGAAGGCGCTGTGGATGTCCAGATCACCGAACTGGCGGGTCAGGGTCGTCGCCAGGTCGAATCGGAACCCGTCCACATGCATCTCCGACACCCAGTAGCGAAGCGAGTCCATGATCAGGCGGAGGGCGGCCGGGTGGCCGACGTTGAGGCTGTTGCCCGTGCCCGTGGTGTCGAAATAATGCTCCATGTCCTCGAGCACCAGGCGGTAGTAGGACGGGTTGTCCAGCCCCTTCATCGACAGCGTGGGCCCCAGGTGATTGCCCTCGGCGGTGTGGTTGTAGACCACGTCCATGATCACCTCGAGGCCGGCCTCGTGGAGGGCCTTCACCATGGCCTTGAACTCGTCCACCTGACCGCCACCGTCGCCGACCGAACTGTACTCGTTGTGGGGGGCGAAGAAGCCGATCGAGTTGTAGCCCCAGTAGTTGCGGAGGCCCTTCTCCAGCAGGTGGGGGTCCTGGACGAATTGGTGGAGCGGCAGGAGCTCGACCGCGGTTACGCCGAGATCCACCAGGTAGTCCGTCACGGCCGGGTGGGCGAACCCGGCATAGGTACCCCGGAGGCCGGGCGGGACCTCGGGGTGGCGCATCGTCAAGCCCTTGACATGGGTCTCGTAGATGACGGTCTCGTCCATCGGGGTGGCGGGCGGGCGGTCACCACCCCAGTCGAAGTGGCCGGTCTGGACGATGCCGCGCGGCATCCTGGGGGCGGAGTCGGCCTGGTTGAGCCGGTGGGGATCGTCGAAGTGGTGCCCGAACACCTCCTCGCCCCACAGCACCCGGCCCTCGATGGCCGTGGCATGAGGGTCGAGGAGAAGCTTGTGGGGGTTGCAGCGCAGGCCTCGGCCGGGGTCCCAGGGGCCTTGCACACGCAGGCCGTACCGTTGTCCCGGCCCGACGCCGGCCAGTAGGCCGTGGAAGACGTGGGCGGTCCGCTCCGGCAGCTCGACCCGTGCCTCTCGGCCCTCGTCGTCGAAGAGGCACACTTCGATGGCATCGGCAATCTCGGACTGAACGGCGAAGTTGACCCCGTCGGGATGCACTGACGCCCCGAGTGGGAACGGTTGGCCCTTGGCGGTCTGCACCCCGCCTTCCTACCCTGCGGGCGCTGATACCACGCTGTCGGGCGGGCAGGCGGGCAGGCGGGCAGGCGGGCAGGCGGGCAGGCGGGCAGGCGGGCAGGCGGGCAGGCGGGCAGGCGGGCAGGCGTCCGGGCG
>JAKBAX010000018.1 GCA_021808785.1 Actinomycetes bacterium
TAACCCTGTCCCAGCAGATGACCTCTGGCTCTGCTCGAGACGGCGGCAGCAGAGGACCATAGGGGTGACCACCGCTGGGGGGAGGCGACACGACGGATTCGACTGGTCCGGCTTCGGCGGTGGGAGCGCCGCGTGGTACTGGTGGTGTCCGAGGGAGGGCACCATGTGGAGATGGTGGAGCACGTCGCCGACTCGGCCCCGGCTATCGCGGCGCAAATCACGGCTCGGGGCGCAGCGCTGCCCGTGGTGGGCCGCCGACATGGCGCAACAGCGCGACTCACAGGTCCGAGCGGTGCTGGTACGGCGGGAGGGTGACTTCGCATCCGTAAGCGATTCGGTGCCGATCAATTTGCGCCGCCACGCGTTAGCCGGACCGGCCGCTCGCCGGCTGGCGGAGTCAGCCGTGCTGGATAGCCGCGTGCCGGATTGTCGCCTACCGGCGAGCCGGCTCCACCCGGTGGCTCGGTGGGGCGCGCCGTGCGCAGTGCTGGCCCGGGAAGCCAACGGTTCCGACCTTCTGGTGGTCGGCGCAGGCCAGACCGTCGTTCACGGCTACCCGGTACTCGGCCGGTCACCCTTGGCCGCATCGGGCAGAGCCCCGTTCCCGTCGCCATAGTCCCCTCCCGCCTCCGGATCCCAGAGGCCCGCGGCTGCTGATCCGAGCGGCGCGATCGCCCATTCCGGGTTGGGTGAGTGCGAAGATATGCCAATGCCGCCGGACGAAGGTGACGAATCGCAACACCCTCTGGCTGGGATGCTTGGCACAGTCCACGCCGAGCTGAGGCGCATCGAGCAGATGCTCGGCTCGGAGGTGGCCGACGCCCGCGCCATGGAGGAGCGGCTCCGACCCGCCTGGCGGCGGGCTACCGATGGCGAACACCGGATCCCAGTCGCCGCTGCGGTGGCCGCGGCGATCGCGTTGCAGTTGCTGCTCCCGGACCGCCTGGTGATCCACCCGTCGTGGCTGCTTCCGACACTCGAAGGTCTGTTGATGATCGGGTTGATCGCCGCAAACCCGAAGCGGATGAACCGCACCTCGGTGACGCTTCGGAGCGCGAGTGTCACACTGATCGCTCTAATTTCTCTGGCGAACGCGTGGTCCTCGGCGGAACTGATCAGTGGGATTGTGAATGGTACGTCGGGCGACAACGCATCTGTACTTCTGGCCCGGGGGGCCAGCATCTACCTCACCAATATCATCGTGTTCGCCCTCTGGTACTGGGAATGGGACCGGGGCGGTCCGGTGGCCAGGGCTCAGGGGGCACGGCCACACCCGGACTTCCTCTTCCCTCAGATGGTGCAGAGTGGCATTGCTCCGGCAGAGTGGCGACCCAACTTCATCGATTACCTGTATGTATCGTTCACCAACGCCAGCGCGTTCAGTCCGACCGACACCATGCCGCTGTCACGCTGGGCCAAGATGCTGATGCTGGTGCAGGCGTCCGTGGCGCTGCTGACGGTCGCTTTCATCCTGGCTCGAGCGGTCAACATCTTGAAGTAGCAGGAACGTGACATGACCTCCTCGCCTCGGGTCAGATGAGCCGGCACCGGCGACGGTAGGGCTCGAGACGCTGGTCGGCGGGATCGAGATCGGTGACGAGAACGTCGATGCGGTCGATGTCGAGGCAGCGGGCCGATCCCCTCTGGCCCAGCTTGGTGTGGTCGAGAGCGACCACGATCTCAGAGGCCGCGTCGGCCATGGCCAGTTTGACGTCCGCTTCCTCGAGGGTCACCTCTGTGGTTCCGTGGTCGGCGTCGATGCCGGCGGCCGAGACGAAGAGTCGTCGCAGGAGGAAGTCGCGGGTGGACCTGATGGCGAGAGGGCCCACCAGGCTGCCCGTCCGACCATCGAGTTGGCCACCGGTGAGTAGCGGCGTCACCCCGGGCTGGCTCTGCAACGCGGTGAAGAGGTCCGGGCCGTTGGTCAGCACGGTGATGTCCCGGGACTGGCCGATCACAGACGCCAGGCGTTGGAGAGTGGTCGAGGCATCGACACCGATCGCTCCCCCTTCGCCGATGAGGGGCGCCAGTTTGCGGACGATCCGGTCCTTGGCCCGGGCGTGCTGGCCGAACCGCTCCGAGAATGTCTCGGGTCCGACGGCGCGGGCTCCGCCACGGACCCTCTGCACGACACCCTGGCTGGCGAGCAACTCGAGATCCCGGCGGATGGTCATCTCGCTGACGTCGAGCTCGGTGGCGAGGACAGCGATCTTGACCGCCTTCTCCAACCGTACCCGGGCGGCGATCACCTCGAGCCGCTCCTCGGTGTCCAGGTGGATCATCAGTAGCTCACCGGGCCCGGACCCTGGGCCGTCATGGTGCTCTCACCGAGATCGGGTGGTACCGACATTCGGGTTTCATTCCGAGGCTGATCAATGCACCCGTTCACGACGGTTCGTACCTCCTCAACTCGATCGAGCTGCCGACCTGAGCCCGAATGGCCTCGAGCGTCCCGGGAGCCGCTCCCGCGGCCCGGGCCTGCACGACGATGTTGCCGATGGCGGTGGCCTCCGCCGGCCCGGCCATGACCGTCATCCCGGCCGCGTCGGCGGTGAGCTGGCACAGCAGCTCGTTGCGCGAGCCGCCCCCCACCATGTGGATGACCTCAACGGGGTGGGCCGACAGCGCCGACGCCTCCCATACGGTGCGGGCGTAGGCCGCGGCGAGCGAGTCGAGGACACAACGAACGATCCCCGAGTGGCCGAGCGAGGTCGCCGACCCGGCGCCGGCGGCTCTGGCGATGCGATCGGGCATCTCCCCTGGTGCGACGAACGCAGGGTCGTCTACGTCAACCTGGGGACCATAGGGGCCGAGGCGGGCGGCCTGGGCCAGAAGGCCGTGGAGGTCGTCGCCGCCCCAGGCGCGCAGGCATTCCTGCAGCAGCCACAGGCCGCCGACGTTGCGCAGGAATCGGATTCGGCCGTCGACACCGGCTTCGTTGGTGAAGTTGCACCGGCGGGCCTCCTCGGAGAGGACCGGCTCGGCGAGCTCGAGGCCGACCAGGCTCCAAGTGCCGCACGAGATGTAGGCGAAGCGATCTGTGATAGCTGGCACGGCTACCACAGCCGAAGCCGTGTCGTGTGAGCCGACGGTCACGACAGGGCGTCCAGTGCGGGTGACGCCGCGCCGCTCCCCGGGCGACTCGATCGGAGGGAACAGCCCTGGCGCGATGCCGAGCCTGTCGAGCAGTTCGCCCGACCAGTCGAGGGAGCGGACGTCGAGCAACCCTGTGGTGGAGGCGACGGTCCGCTCACTGCGCAGTTCGCCAGTGAGCCAGTAGCCGAGGAGATCGGGTATGAGAACGACCTGAGCGGTGGCTCCCCACAAGGGTCCCCGCTGTTCGGCGACGAGTTGGTAGAGGGTGTTGAACGGGAGGAACTGCAGGCCGTTGATGCGGTACATCTCAATCGGGTCCACCTTGGCGTGAACCTCGTCGATGACCTTGGCCGTGCGGTCGTCGCGGTGCGACACCGGGTCGGCCAAGAGCTTGCCATCGGCGTCGAGCAGGCCGTAGTCCACCCCCCATGCGTCGAGTCCGATGGTCTCCGCTTCCGGGGCTCGATCCAGACCCCGGACGACCTCCTGGTGGAGTTGGAGCAGATTCCACCGGAGGTGGCCGTCGTGTTCGGTAGCGCCATTGCTGAAGCGATGGACGGTCCGTAGCTGCAGGCGGTCTCCGTCGATGGTTCCGGCCACGACCCGACCCCCGGATGCACCAAGGTCGACGGCGGCGAAGGTCCTCCCGCCCATCCCGGATCGCCCTCAGCGCATGAACGCCGCGGCCACGCCGGCGTCGACCGGTACGAGCAGCCCCGTCGTGTGGCTGAACTCGGAGGAGCAGATCGCCGCCACCACCCGAGCCACGTGCTCGGGCAGCACCTCCCTCTTTAGAATCGTGCGTCGGGCGTAGAACTCTCCCAACTCATCCTCCGCCACGCCGTACACCGCCGCTCGCTGCGCGCCCCAACCACCGGCGAAAATTCCGCTGTCGCGGACCACGCCGTCGGGATTGATTCCATTGACCCGGATACCGTGCTCGCCCAGCTCCGCGGCAAGGAGGCGGACCTGATGGGCCTGGTCCGCCTTGGCCGCTCCGTAGGCCAGGTTGTTCGGGCCGGCATAGACTGCGTTCTTCGAGGCTATGTATACGATCTCGCCCCCGAGGCGCTGGGCGATCATGGCCGCGGCCGCCGACCTCGACACCAGGAAACTCCCTTTGGCCATCACGTCGTGCTGGCGGTCCCAGTCGGACTCAGTCGTCTCGAGAAGCGGCTTGGAGACCGACAGTCCGGCGTTGTTGACCACCAGATCGAGGCCGCCGAAGGCCAGGATGGCACCATCGACGGCGGCCTGCACCGACCCCGCATCGGTCACATCGATGCCGAGGCCCACCGCCTGGTCGGCGGTGCCCAGTCTCCCGGCCGCGTCCCGGCAGCCGGTCTCGTCGAGGTCGGCCACCACCACGCATGCCCCCTCGCCCACCAACTGGCGGGCGATGGCGCGACCGATTCCGCCGGTGGCTCCCGTTACCAGTGCAACCCGTCCGGCGTGGCGCTTCGGCGGAGGCATGCGACCCAGCTTGGCCTCCTCGAGCGCCCAGTACTCGATCCGGAATTTCTCGCCTTCGGGTATCGGCGTATAGCGGGATACGGCCTCGGCCCCACGCATCACGTTGATCGCGTTGAGGTAGTACTCACCGGCCACCCTGGCGGTCTGCTTATCCCATCCATAGGAGAACATTCCGACTCCGGGGATCAGGATGACCGCAGGATCGGCACCCCGCATGGGCGGTGACTCCTCTGTTGCGTGACGCCGGTAGTACGCCGCGTAATCAACCCGGTAGGCGTCGTGCAGGGTCTGCAACCGGGACACACACGCCTCGACGGAGGAGTCGGATGGCAGGTCGAGCACCAGAGGCTTCACTTTGGTACGCAGGAAGTGGTCAGGGCAGGATGTGCCGAGCTCGGCCAGGCGGAACAGACTTTCGCGGCACAAGAAGTCGAGGACGACATCGGAATCGATGAAGTGGCCGACGACACGGCGGTCCTGTGAGGCCACGGCCCTGAGGTGGGGAGCAAGGGCGGCCGCTCTCGTTCGTCGCTCGGGCAGCGGGAGCGGTACCCGTGCCGCGACGGTGGCACCGAAGGGGTCTTCCCGACCGCGGGCATCGATGTACTCCTGGGCGGTGCGGATGATCAGGAGGCTGTTGGCCTCGGCTGCAGCACTCGTGGCTCCCCACGCGGTGATCCCGTGGCCCCCGAGGATCACCCCTATCGCATCTGGATTCGACTGCTGGATGGCCGCGATGTCCAGTCCGAGTTGGAATCCTGGTCGGCGCCATGGGACCCAGACCACCTTGTCCCCGAACATGTCCTTGCTCAGCTGCTCACCGTCAGCTGCCGTGGCGATGGCGATAGCGGCGTCAGGGTGGAGATGGTCGACGTGGGGAGCGGTCACCAGTCCGTGCATGGCGGTATCGATCGACGGCGCGCCACCACCTGGCCCGTGCCGGCAGAAGTCGAAGGCGGCAACCATGTCGTCCTCGTGTTCGGGCCCCTCGTAGACGTCGGCCAGGGCCCGCAGCCGGTCGAGCCGCAGGACGGCCAAGCCGGAAGCGGTCAAGGTGCCGAGATCACCGCCCGAGCCCTTGACCCACATCAGCTCCACGTCGGTGCCCGTGACCGGGTCGACGTCGGTGCCTTTGGCCGAGGTGTTGCCGCCGGCGTAGTTCGTATGGCGCGGATCGGAACCGAGGCGGTGGGACCGGGCCAGCAGCTGCTCGACGACCGAAGGCCGGGCCTCGATCACGCGCCCCACCCGGCTTGGACGCCGCCGACGCGCTCGGTGACGATACGCTCACCGTACCCGCCGCGCCGGTAGGCGTCCAGCGGGTCGGCGGGGAGCCCGCGGCCTTGTCTCCACTCCGCCAGATCGGGGCGGACATCGGTATAGAACGCGTCCATCAGGATGGCGTTGCCACCGAGAACGTCTCCCGCCTGTTCGGCCTCGGCCAGAGCGGACCGGTCGATCAGCAGGGCCCGGGCGGTCATCTCCTGCACATTGAGGACAGACCTGATCTGACCTGGGATCTTGGCTTCGATGTTGTGGCACTGGTCCAGCATGAATGACACGTCGCTACCCGTTCCGTAGCCACCGCCGCGCACCACCTCGAACATGATCCGGAACAGCTGGAACGGATCGGCCGCCCCGACCATGAGATCGTCGTCGGCATAGAAGCGGGAGTTGAAATCGAACGCGCCCAACCGGCCGAGACGCAGCAACTGCATGACGATGAACTCGATATTCGTCCCGGGCGCATGGTGGCCGGTGTCGAGGCAGACCACCGCGCGCTCGCCGAGTGCAACGCAATGGGCATAGGCGGTCCCCCAATCGGGAACGTCGGTGGCATAGAACGCCGGCTCGAAGAACTTGTACTCGAGCACCAGTCGCTGACCCGACGCCAGACCCCGGTAGACCCGAGCCAGCGAATCGGAAAGACGCTCCTGTCGCACGAGGAGGTCTCCCTGGCCCGGATAGTTGAGTCCGTCAGGGAGCCAGATCTTCAAGTCCCGGCTCCCGGTCACTTTCATGACCTCGACACACTCGAGAGCGTGGGCGACCGCCTTGGCCCGGATCCTCTCGTCGGCGTGGCAGAAACTTCCGAGCTTGAAGTCGTCGTCCTGGAACGTATTGGTGTTGATCGTCCCGAGCCGGACCCCCAGGTCCCCGGCATGTCGTAGCAGTTTGTCGAAGTCCTCGACCCGGTCCCAGGGGATGTGCAGCGCCACCGACGGTGCGAGTCCGGTATGGCGATGGACCTGGGCCGCGTCGGCGACCTTTTCGAACGGATCGCGCGCCACGCCGGGCTGAGAGAACACCTTGAAACGCGTCCCGGAGTTGCCGAACGCCCATGACGGCAGCTCTATGGCCAGTCGGCCGAGCTGATCCGCAATCTTCCCGAAGTCGGCCACGGCCTCCCCCATGTGAGAACTTGGTAGAATTCACATTATACGCGGACCGGCACCCGACGAATCCCAACGTCGGAGCCACGCCGCCTTACAGTATTGGCATGGCTCTCGATACCAGCCCGACGGGGGACCACTCGTCCGACATCAGGCTCCACAAATGAAGTTTCGTGTGGCCCTACCGGGGATGCATCACATTCCTCCGGCGAACCCCAAGGTGGCGGAGGCCGAGACCTGGGCTTGGGAGCTGAAGGCCAACGATTTTCAACAGATCGCTCGCGTTATCGATGATCTGAAGTTCCACACCATCACAGTGTCGGAGCACCTGGCCATGCCCTACTTCGAGGTACCCCGCCTGGGCGCCTTCTGGATGGATGCCCTGTCCGTGATGTCATTCGTGGTCGGAGCCACCCAGCGGGTACGAGTCGACACCAGTGTCCTCGTGGTCCCCTACCACCATCCCCTGGCTCTGGCCAAGGCTCTGTCGACGATCGACGTTCTCTCCGGCGGGCGGCTCGACGTATCGATCGGCGTCGGCCACGCCGAGCAGGAGTTCGAGGCGCTCGGTATCGCCTTCGCGGAAAGAGGCGCCATCACCGACGAGACCCTCGACGCGGTCCTCGAGCTGTGGCATTCAGATGAGCCGCGCCACATGGGTCGCTTCTTCCGGATCGACGGCCTCGCCTTCGAACCGAAGCCGGTCCAACAGCCCCGACCCCCCATTCTCGTAGGAGGCAACTCGAAGCCGGCCCTTCGCCGAGCGGCTCGATTCGAAGGCTGGCAACCGAATCCCACCGACTTCTCGCCCCGCGACATCCGACCCCTGTTGGACTACATCCGCGAGCAGGAATCATTCGCGGGCAAGGCCGACACGTTCGAAGTCTGCTGGGTGGGAACTGTTCCGGACCTCCAAAGGCCGACATTCCACGACCTCAGCCCGGCTTCACAGAGTGCATATCGTGATCATGTTCTCGACCACCTGGACCACCTGAGCCAACTCGGGGTCACGGCCACGAACACGCCCCTTGCGGTAACCCGCTCTGCCGGCGAGTTCGTGGACTACCTGCACTGGTTCAGCGAGGAGGTCATAGACCGCCTGGGTCCGTGATCGCAGCACCGGCGGGCAGGCCGGCCTGGGGCTGACTCGAGGACACTGGTGACCGGGTCTCGGCAGCCTTGGCCCGTCGAGCGCCCGGCTCGCCATTACGCTCCGGGTATGGCCCTGCAGCCCGCTCCCTCGGCGCTACGCACGGTCGAGCTCATCCGGCTCATGGCCGAGCACCCAGGACAGGTGTTCGCCGTCGCCGAGCTGGCTCGCCGGACCGGGCAGAGTCGGGCCACGTGCCAAGCGGTGCTCCTGGCGCTGGAACCGTCGCAGTGGGTTCACCGTAGCCGGGACGGCTACAGCCTCGGAGCGGGGCTCATCTCGGTCGGCGCCTCCGCCCAGCGCGGTGCAGCCATCGTCGGGCTGCTGCGCAGCGCGGTCAGGGACCTCCATGACGAGGTGGGTTGCGAGATCCTCGGATACATACCGGCCGGTGACCAGCTCATCAATGTCAGCCGCGTCGGCCCTGCGACCCCGCTCTCGGCGACCGTGGTCGAGGGCCAGGCCTTTCCGCTGGTACCGCCGTGGGGACTGGCCTTCGTGGCCTGGGACGAGAGTGAGCTGGCCGCCTGGATGGCGAGAGCCCCCAACACCGGCCGGTCCGCCCCGGACAGGCTACGCAAGGCAGCCGACATCGTCCGGGATCTGGGATACAGCGTGCTCCTCGATCCAGCTACCCGGCGGGAGTTCCGGTCGAGCGTGGAGGAGCTCTCGGAGGCCCGCCGCCAGTTCGTGGCCTCGGCGCTGGCCCACGACGGCCTGGTGGTGGCCGAATCCGAACCGGCGATCCGGGTATCGCTCCTGTCTGCACCGGTATTCGGGGCCGACGGACGAGTCCACGGCCTGCTGGCCGTCGTCTTCGACGTCACCCACTACGCCCGGTTGGCGGAGTTGGCCACCTCGCTGAAGTCGGCCTGCCGGGAGCTGAGCGGCCGCCTGGGTGCGCCGCTGGTCGAAGCCCAGCAGGAGCGACCGGCCGGCTAGACCGCGGTGGCCTCACCGGCCCAACCGCCTCTCTACCGCTTCGACATGGCCCCCTGTCCGGGGCACGCCACTACAGGTACGAGGCGAAGGCCCGCCGGTAGTCGGCGAATTCCTCGTCGATCTTCGCCGGGAACAGCCCGTAGTCCTCGGCGCTGTAGTCGTGGGCACCCCTGGAGCCGCGCCGGTTCGCCGCCGCCCAGTCCTGCATACGCGAGAGGGTCTCCTCGCTGAGATCCAGTCCGGCGAAGCCATAGATCCGTTGGGCCGTTCGCACCGGATGCTCCTCGACCTGCTCGTGGCTCACGTCCAGAAAACGATCCTCGCCGATCTGGCCGCGTGCCGCCATGGCCATTCGCATTCCCTCGGCGAAGTGCTCGAGCATATCGGCTCCGAGGGAAGCCTTGTCCTGCCGGTACGCCGGCAGGCTCGACCGGCGGGTCGTGTACACGACGCTGCACGCCGAAGGGATGGTCCTCGTCGGGTCTCGATGGGTCATCACGAACCTGGCGGCCGGGTAGTGGCGGCTCATGGACCCGAGGTGGAACAGGTACGCCGGGGCCTTCAGCAGCCAGAGATGCGGGGGCCGCCGCGAGTGCAGGAGGCGCAGGACCCTCTCCTGGTACCCGAAGGTGCCCGTGAGATCGCGGTGCCGCCACCACCGTGTGTAGGTGGGCACCGGGATGGCCATCTCCTGGTGACCGAAGTGCAGGGCATGGATCATGCCGTCCTCTACCGGACCGTCGGCCGACGATATGTGCTGGACGTCAGTGTTGCTCGACAGTGCCGCTCGGCGGCGCCGGTCGCCGGCCTCGGTGGCCGGATCGGGCGGCGGCACCGGTTCGGCCATCTCCCACCCACGGGTGAAGCGGAACTGGGGGTCGATCCCGAGCAGGTAATGCAGCGCGGTGGTCGCCGACCGGGGCAGCCCGACGATCACCAGCGGGCCCTGCATCGGAGGGGGACGCTCCTCGGACAGCCTGTACCACTCCTCGACCCGCAGCCGGTTGGCCAGCCGGGCGACCACCATGTCAGCGATGGCCGACTGCAGATCCGGCTGCCGGGCCAGGTCCGTCGAGAGGGCATCGAGGAGATGGTCAAGTCCCAGCTGCCAGCCGTCGGAGCCGAAGTCTGACAGCCCGGTGGCCACTGACGCCCTCTCGGCCAGAGCACCGACGGTCGGCAAGGTCACCGGCCCGGGTCGATTTCCGCCGGCGAGGAGCGCTCCATCATGCCGTAGGCCTGCACACCATCCCACTCGTAGGAGACAATCCCCTGCTGCACCGGAGGGAAGGGGGTGCGCCCGTCAGGGGGCTCGGTGACCGGGCTCACCGTAGTCAGCCACGTGGTGGCCGCCAGGCGGGTGTCCCCCCGCTTGGTTCGCAAGGTGAACGACACGTCTTCGCCACCAGCGATCCAGTCCTTCTTCCAGGGTGCTTCGACGAACTTGGCCGGCAGTATCTCGCCATCGTCGAGGAGCCATCCCTCCTGGTAGCGGACCGAGCCGTCGGGGCGGGGGTGGAAGACGTCCATGCCGAAGGCCCGCCCGCCCGGGAATTGAGCGGACATCCACACGTGACCCATCCAGTCGGAGTAGTCGCTCCGCTTCATGGTGCCCTTCCGGCGTATACGCAACCCACCCCCTTGGAAGGCGATGGTCTCGCCGCCGATGCCAACCTGGCCCGAAGCACTACAGAGTTGCTCGAAGCGGTGCTCGGTGGACAAGACGGTGCCCTCCGGCTCGTAGGAACCGGCCACGAAGGGGGTGACGGTCATGTCCATCTCGATGTCGAACCGGACCGGCACCGTCGGGGCCGGAACGGAGCCGGGTCCGCCCAGGCGATGGGCGATCTGCTCCTCGATGGTGGTGTCGCCGGCCAGACCGTCGAAGGTGAGCCGCCACCGCCGGAATGGCTCGAGGCAGTGGAAGCGCAAGGGTCCGGCCCCCCGGATCCTGGGTCGGCCCCGTTCATCGAGCGCCGGATGGGGGGCGCCGAGCGTCCGGACCATGAGGACCCGGCCACCGGGCAGGGCCAGGTTGACACTGACCATGTGGGCCTCGCCCCAACGCGACCCGATGGCGTCCACCGCCACACGGGGGAGGGCGATGCGGCCCCGGCCGTCCCACAGCCATATGTTGGCGCCTTCCATGAACTGGTCATGGAGCGGCTCTTCTGCTACTTCGTCGACCTCGGCACTCATGCCGGCGGTGAGATCCATGTCCCTCCCTCGGAGCCGCTACCGCTGAAATATCAGCGGCCTAATGCATATATTAGCACCAGTGGAGCCTCGGCCCGGAACAGAGCCGAACGGCCCTGCCAATGGGCCCGACCACAGTCGAGGCTGGACGTATGCCGTACCAGTTCAGTCCCGAAGGCGTGGCCGTACAGGAGCAGGTCCGCCGATTCATGGACACCTTCATCCACCCCAACGAGGAGCGTTATTACAGCGAACGGGAAGCATCGCCCGACGGCTATCCCCCGGTGATGGACAAGCTCAAAGCGGCGGCGATGGAGCGTGGCCTGTGGAATCTGTTCCTGCCGGGCCTCGACGCGGACCATCTGGGCACGCCGCTCTCCAACGTCGACTACGCCCCGGTTTCCGAGATGCTCGGCGGTGTGGAGTTCGCCCCCGAGGTCCTCAATTGCTCCGCGCCCGACACAGGCAACATGGAGATCCTGCACCGTTACGGCACTGAATCGATCAAGCGACTGTGGCTCGAGCCGCTACTGGCCGGAGAAATCCGCAGCGCCTTCTCCATGACCGAGCCCGACGTCGCGTCCTCCGACGCCACCAACATCGGCCTGCGCATCGAGCGCACCGGCGACGGCTACACACTGAACGGCCGGAAATGGTTCAGCTCCGGTGCCGCATCTCCCCGGTGCAAGGTGATGATCGTGATGGGGGTAACCGACCCGGATGCCGCTCCGCACCACCGCCAGTCGATGATCGTCGTACCCAAGGACACCACCGGTGTATCGCTGGGGCTACTACCCACGGTGTTCGGCTACTCCGAACACGGCGGCCACCCCGAGGTCGTCTACCGCGACGTGCACGTGCCAGCCGTCAATCTCCTCGGCGAGGAAGGCAGCGGATTCGCCATCGCCCAGGCTCGGCTCGGGCCCGGACGCATCCACCACTGCATGCGAGCCATCGGCGTGGCGGAAAGAGCTCTCGAGCTCATGGTCACCCGCTCGCTGGAACGCTCCGCGTTCGGGTCCAGCCTGGCTCACAAGGGTCTCATCCAGACCTGGATCGCCGACTCCCGCATCGAGATCGATATGGCCCGGGAGTACGTGATGAAAGCAGCACATCTCATGGACACCGTGGGCAACAGGGCCGCCGCCAGCGAGATCGCCGGCATCAAGGCGGCGGTCCCCCGAGTGGCACTTCGGGTCATCGACCGCTCCATCCAGGTGCACGGAGGAGCCGGGGTCACACAGGTGACCCCTCTGGCCCGGATGTACGCCCACATGCGGACGCTACGCATAGCCGACGGTCCCGACGAGGTACACAAGATGACCGTCGCCCGGCAGGAGATCCGCAAGCACTCCCCCGGGTTCCGCATGGGCGCCACGGGATGAGTCGTCCCTGAGCTGATTGGGACGTTCGGCCCTGCCGGGCCCGCTCACCGATGCCCGACCCTGGGCTTCGATCCCGATGCCCGATCCGGGAGACATCCTTGTTGGAGGAACAGGAGATGTGCTCGTACTGCGGATGCGAATCCGAACCGCTCATTACAAGTCTCATGGACGACCATGCCGTGATCGCCAACTTCGCCTACCGGGCGATTCAGGCACTCGACTTCGAGGACACCGCGGCAATCCGGTCTCTCATGGCCGAACTGGCCGATCGTTTCAGAACACATTCGTTGAAGGAGGAGGCGGGGCTGTTCGCCGAGCTGGCCGCCGCGGGGGAGGCTTCGGACGAAGTGGCACAGCTGCTGGCCGACCATCGGCGACTGCGGCCGCTCCTCGCCTTCCCCGGCCTATCCGAGCAGCCCGAGGTGATACGCGTGGCACTGGGCGATCTGGAACGTCATGCCCAGACCGAGGACAACGATCTGTTCCCCTACGCCTTGCAGGTCCTACCCGCGCGCAGTTGGAACCACATCAACGCTTCCGCCGAGCCGCAGCCGACATCGACCGGCTGACCACCGTGGCCAGAGGGGCCGTTGGCCCCTGTACGGGTGACGGCGATCTGCCTAGTGTGTGGTCCAAGCCCGAAAGATGATGCGCATGGACTCAGAGAATGACGGCCTTCCTCAGCCTCGAACTCTGCCCTCGGCTCCGCCCCCGCCGCTCGTAGCACCGGTCGAGCCGGTACCGGCCCTGTCGTTCCGGGATGTCAGCCATCGATACAGGTCGCACCCGGCACTCGATCGCCTGACCGTCGAGATCCTCCGGGGGCAGACGGTCGCTCTTCTGGGACCGAATGGTGCGGGCAAGTCGACCGCCATCGCCTTGGTCCTCGGCCTGATAAGCGCCCAAGAGGGATCGGTCGAGGTGCTCGGGACCGACCCACGAGAGGCGGTGCGGCAAGGTCGGGTCGGCGCCATGCTCCAGACCGGGGCGGGAAGCGGGCTACCACCGAATGTGCGTGTCGCGACGGTGTTGAGACTCGTCCAGCGGCTCTACCCGAGTCCCACCCCTCTGGACGAGACGGTCCGTTCAGCCGGGATCGGTCACCTGCTCGACCGGCAGACCGATCGGCTATCGGGGGGACAAGCCCAGCTGGTCCGTTTCGCAGTGGCCATTGCGGGCAATCCCGAGCTCCTGGTCCTGGACGAGCCGACGGCAGCCATGGACGTAGCGGGCCAGCGGGCGTTCTGGGCCATGATCCGCCAGTTCGCGCAGGAGGGACGTACCACGGTCTTTGCCACCCACCATCTGCGGGAGGCCGATGAGATCGCTGATCGAGTCGTCGTCGTCAACCACGGCCATGTGGTCGCCGACGGTCCGGGCAGTTCCATAAAGGCCAAGATTGCAGGCCGCAGGATCAGGTTCTCCTGCTCGATGCCGGACGCGGTGCTCCTCGACAGCCTGGAAGGGGTCACTGACGTCGATCTGCAGGGAACGCACGTGTGGCTCAACTCCCTCGATTCCGATGCCACGGTGCGGGACCTGGTCCGCCATGCGGTCCAATTCGAGGATCTAGAAGTCGTCGGCCCGGATCTCCAGGACGCGTACGTAGCGCTGACCGAGCGTCGCCCCAGCATCGAACGCTCCTCGACATCGTGAGCCCGTTGGTCGCGTTCGGACGCTTCGAGGTGCTGCGGCTGGTGCGCAGCTGGAGGTTCATAATCATCACCGTTGGGTTCCCGGTCGTGTTCTACATGCTGTTTCTCGGAGACCACACACCGTCGAAGGCGGTAGCCGGAACGGTGCCGTGGCGGGCGTATCTGATGGTGTCGATGTGCTCCTTCGGAGCGCTGGTGGCCGGGCTGACATCCGGGGGGGCGCGCCTTTCAGCCGAGCGGGCTTCGGGATGGGCCCGCCAGCTGCGGGTCACACCGATTCCGACCTGGTCCTATGTCCTGACGAAGGTGTCCGCCAGCATGCTGGTCATCCTGCCGGTCATCATCCTGGTGGAAATCGTCGGGGCCACTTTCGGGGGGGTCCAACTTGCGGCCCGCATCTGGTTCGAGCTCGCCGCCGTGTTATGGGTGAGCTCCGTCCCCTTCGCCGCGCTAGGTGTACTCGTCGGCTTCACGGTGAACGCCGAAACCGCTTTCGCCACGGTCACCGGCCTCATGTTCGTACTCGGCTACTTCGGCGGACTGTTCAATCCGGTCTCGAGCATGCCGAGTGTGCTTCGAAGCGCCGCCACGGCCCTGCCCAACTACCATCACGATCAGCTCGGCCTGTCGCTGATACAAGGCACGGCATTAGGGCTGGAGCATTGGGCCGTGCTGGTCGCCTACACGGCGGCGATCGCTTTAGCGGTGATGATGAGGCACCGCAAGGAGGAGCTGAAAGGTACGGCATGAGCGGGACTTCCTCACCCGGCGGGTTCGGCATCCGACGAGAGCCGACACGGCGCGAAGCAGATGACGTAGCTCTGTTTCGAGCATGGCGGTCCGGCGCCGGGACCTGGACCCCCCAGTCCACCGGCGCAGTCAAACGTCGGCACGCTGCTGTGACCAAAGCCTCTGGTTCATCTCGGATGGGTAGCCGAGACTGGTCTCGAGCGGCTCGGGAGGTGAAGCAGAATGTCACCAGCACAGCGGAGCGAAGGGATCCTGCGCATCATCGATGAAGTGCTGTGCCAGTTCGCGGGGCCGCCACCACCGCCGAGCGAACGGTGACCGGGCCGACTGAGTCAGCAGGATCGCGTTTCCTGCGCGGAGAGCTTTCCTGTCCTCGCTGTGGCAACGACGTGCTGGAGGCGGTGTCGGACGGGACACAGACGAACTTCTTGTGCCACCAATGCTGGAGCTGCTGGCATGCCGAGCTCGGCTACTTGGAGCCGGTGCCGGTGCTGACCTGCCCGCGCTGCCCCTACAAGGGCGAGTGCTTGCGCCACCGCGAACAGGAGATCCTCACCGCCGAGGATCACCCTCGCGGCGGCTCGGGCGGCCCGTTGTAACGGTGAGCGACCTCGCCGGCAGGTTCGTCGGGGGCGCCCGGGTCGCGCACGGCGGTGGTGCGGCTGCCGGCGTCGGCCCCCAGGTAGGTCCAGGTGCGCTCCAGGAGGGCGGCGGGGCGAAGGAGGTGGCGGGGCAGCATCCACATCAGTTCGAAGTCGTTGCCGTCGGGGTCCGCGCCATAGAGGCTCTTGGTCGCCCCGTGACTGGACTCGCCGGTGTAGGCGCGGGAGTCCAGCAGCATCTGGCGGGCGGCGACCAACTCGTCGATCGTGTCGAGCTGCCAGGCCAAGTGGTAGAGGCCGATGGCGCGGCGGCGCTTCGGGCCCCCGGCTGCGCCGACACCGAACAAGCCGAGGTCGTGGTGGTTCCCCGAGCGCGGGAGCCGCAAGAATGCGGCGTTGGCGCGCCGCTCGCGAGTGATCACCTCCATGGCGAACACCTCGGTGTAGAAGCTGACCGAACTGCAATGGGGTTGGACGCCCGTGAGGGACGAGAGCCCCCCGGGCTGGGATAGAGCAAACCGCGCTCAGGCTGCCTCGGCGTTGCGGATGGCGCAGACCTCGAACTGGTCGAACGAGCCCCGCACCTTGGTGACCATGGCATGGCGGGCGACGAAGCCGAGCCGGCTGTGAGCCGCGTCGATGGTGTAGGTGCCGTTCCGGCTGGCAGGAACGCTCGGCGTGCTCATGCGCTGCTCCCTTCCATATGGTGGACATGTCCTCGAACATAGTTGATGAGTCAACTATTCCCGGCCTAGAATGAAAACCATGGGCGAGGTCCGGTGGCTCGATGAGCGAGAAGAGCGAGCCTGGCGGGCGCTGCAGTTCATGCAGCTGCGCTTGAGCGGCCGCCTGGCTGCCGACGTGGCCGCGACCTCGGAGCTGTCCTACGCCGACTACGTCGTGCTCGTCGCGCTCTCGGACCGCCCTGACGGCCGGGCCCGGATGTTCGAGCTGGCAGAGGTTCTCGGCTGGGAGAAGAGCCGGGTCTCCCACCAGGTCGCCCGCATGTCGGGTCGGGGAATGGTGCGGAAGGAGCGCTGCGGAAAGGACCGCCGAGGCGCGTTCGTCGTGGCCACCGAGGCCGGTCGGCGAGCGATCGAGGCGGCCGCGCCCCATCATGTCGCGATGGTACGACGGCTGTTCATCGAGCCCCTCACCCCCGCTGAGCTCGACGCCATCGCCTCAGCCGCGGAAAAGGTCCTCGCAGTGCTCGCAACCGACCCCGACGAGGACGCCGGCGCCGAGGGGAGCCGGGCGATCCGGAGCGGCCCGACGACTGACCTCGAGGTCGCACAAGTTGATCACCCTCGTCTGACCGTCAGCAGTGACCGCCGGCGATCAACGCATCAGGGTTCGTAGGCGCCACAGTGGCCGGCATGACCATCGATGCCGGGGCGCTGATCGGGGTTGACCGCCATGATCGCCGAGTCCTGGAACTGCTGGCCCGGGCCCGCCGAACCGGGTCACGGTTCCGGCGAGTGCTCTCGCTCAGGCTGTCCGCCATCCGCAACGGCAGGCGCGTCTGGCCCGGGTCGGCCGGTCGTGCCAGGATCACACGGTGCGGTCCCATCTCGTCATGCCCCGAGTTGTGACGGGGGATGCTCCGTCGGTGAAGCGATGACGGATCGGCGAACCCGCTCCGGTGCGGCTGCGAACGGGGAGGCTGCGAACGGAGCAGCCGATGAGGTGACGGCGGGCGGGGAGGGTGCCGATAAGGGGCGGATCACGAGCATCGAGGGCATCCCGGCGTTGTCGCTCGACGCCATCAGCTCGGTCGCCTACGGGCCCGAGGCGATGCTGGTGGTGCTGGCGACCGCCGGTGCGGGAGCCCTGGCCAAGATCGAGCCGATCACGATCGCCATCGTCGTGCTCCTCGTGATCCTGGTCTTCTCCTACCGCCAGGTGATCGCGGCATTCCCCGAAGGTGGCGGCTGCTACGCCGTCTCCAAGGCCAACCTCGGTGCCCGAGCGAGCCATCTTGGCGCCGCCTCCCTCGTGGTCGACTACGTCCTGACCGTGGCCGTTTCGATCGCTGCGGGGGTTGCCGCTCTCGTGTCGGCCTTCCCGACCCTCGGCCCGGACAGCCTCGCCATCTCGCTCGGGTTCCTGGCGCTCTTGACGGCGCTCAACCTGCGCGGCATCGCAACGAGCGCCCGGACGTTCCTGCTACCTACGGCGGTGTTCATCGCCGGGATCTACCTCGTAATCGTGGCCGGGCTGTTCCGCTCCCATCCGGCGGCGGGCGCCGGCATCCACCCCGCCGTCGTCCCCAAAGTAGCGACGGCCGTCGGGGTGCTGCTGCTGTTGAAGGCGTTCGCGGCAGGGTGCAGCGCGCTCACCGGTGTGGAGGCCATCGCGAATGACGTGCCGGCGTTCCGGGCCCCCCAGGCTCGGCGGGCGATGCGCACCGAGGTGCTGCTCGGGGGGATCCTCGGCACGATGCTGCTCGGCCTGGCGCTGCTCACGGTCCGCTTCCACATCGCCCCCGAGGCCAGTCAGACCGTGCTCAGCCAGATCACCGGGGCGTCGGTCGGAAGGGGGGCGATCTACTACGTCGTCGACCTGTCGACCACGCTCATCCTGGCCCTCGCCGCGAACACCTCCTTCGGTGGCCTGCCCGTGCTGGCAAGCCTCCTGGCGCGAGACAACCTGGTGCCCCACGTGTTCGGGCTCCGGGCCGACCGGCCCGTCTACCGCTATGGCGTGGTCGTCCTCGCCGTACTGGCTGGTGTGCTGCTGGTCGCCGTGAACGCCAACACGAACTCGCTCATCCCGCTCTATGCGATCGGGGTGTTCACCGGCTTCACCCTCTCCCAGACGGGCCTCGTGCGGCACTGGCATAGGGAGCGCCCGCCGCGCTGGTGGGCGCGGGCGGCGCTGAACGGGACCGGGGCGGCGATGACCGCGGTGGCCACGGTCATCTTCTTGGTGACCAAGTTCACCGGGGGCGCCTGGGTGGTCGTGATCGCCATCCCCGCTCTCATCGTGCTGTTCAGCCGGATCGCCCGCTACTACGACGACGTCGGCGCCGAGCTCGGGCTCGGTGCGACGCCTGGGTTGCCCCAGCCAGAGGATCGCCTGATCGTGGTGATGGTCGCCACCGTGTCGCGCATGTCCGCGGCCGCGCTCGCCACGGCGCTCTCGCTCGGCCATGAGGTCGTGGCACTCAGCGTCCAGTTCGACGACGAGCGCGCTGCCACCCTTCAGGCCGCGTGGGACCGCTGGCACCCCGGGGTCCCCCTCGTCGTCCTGCGCCCGCACACCCACTCCATCGCCACGCCCGTGCTCGAGTACCTCGCGTCGGCCGAGGTCCGAGACCGCAAGGTGATGGTCCTCATCCCAGAGGTGGAGCCCCGCAAGTGGCGGCACCGGCTCCTACAGAACCAGCGCGGCACGATCCTCGCCGACGTGCTCCGCCGCCGGAGCACCGCCGCGGTCGGACGAGTCCCTTATCACCTCACCAAGGACTGATGACCTGTGCCGCTTCGTCGGCGCTCTCGGTGACCTCGCCCGAGCGCGCCTCGCCGAGGTCGAACAGATCCTCCTACAACGGCCTGCGCCTCGCCGGCGCGCTCTCCAAGCGCGAGGGTGTCGAGATGTGGCTGCTGCGGCACGTGCATAGATGCCCGGCGCCTCCCAGACGAGCTGCTCGTCGACGGCGCCCGTCGCTCCACCTTGGAGGAGGCGACCGACTCGACCACCTGCTCCGCCGCCGCGGGCTCCGCAACCAGGTGCCGATGAGCCTGCTCACCCCTGAGCCGTTCCTCAGCCACATGGGCATGGGCGGCGCCGGCACCATCCGCCAGCTCCTCGAGGCCGCCCTCGAAGAGCGAGACATCGCCTTTGGGAACCCGAAGGGCTTCGTGCCCGTCGACGACCACTACCGCCACCAGTCGGCCGACGGTGTCTACGCCGCCGACCTCACCTTCGCCCGGCGAGCGAGGTTGGTGCCGACGGCCCTCGGATGGTGAAGCGGCACGAGCGGCCTGGTCGTAGCGGATCGTCTTCCCTGATCCCCACGGCCATCACCAGCGCGCCAGACCGTTGAGTCTCCCCTACGGGCCCCGGCGGGAGCCTGCTCGAGCGCTCAGGAGCATCGGTAGCAGGCGCTCCTCGTGCACTATCAGGCGGTGTTCATCGAAGATCAGCTGAAGGTCCGGGTCCCACGGCGTCGGCGGCGGCCGGTGGCTGTCGCGCGGCAGCCGGGCTCCTGCCGCCTCCGCCTCGGCGAGTGCCTCGACGTACGACCCACCATCCATGCGCCAGGGACGTAGGCCCAGGCGGTGCATTCGACCGCAGATCCGCAGGCCGGCCGCGTCGAAATCACCGTGATAGCGCAGTGACGCCCCGCAATCAAGGAGTTGCTGGATCAGCAGGCGCGCCGCCCCGGCCGGGTTGCCGTTCAGGGCCACCACCGGGAAGGCGGCCCGCCGTTCGCATGCCGCCTCGACCACGCGGGGGTTCTCCACGACGAGCACATCGGAGCCCTCCGCCACCGCAAGAGGGTGGCGGCGGAGCGCGAGCTGCGACAGGTGCAGCGGTACATCGAGGGCGAGGGCCTCGCTCATCAAAGCGAAAAGCCCGTTGCCGGCGACTGGCACGAGCCCCCAGGTCAGAACCGGGGCGGACACCCTGTCCAGGGAAACGCCAGCGCGCTCCCACGCCTGGCGCGGGCTCCCTCCGTGGCGCAGCATCAACGCCCGGGTCACCGCCGCCGAGTACACCGTGCCGGGATCCAGAGCGTGGGAATCGCCGAGCACGGCGGCCGCCAGATCCACCCGACTGAGCCCGTCGGGGGCATCGGCACCTGCGTCGATACGATCCAGGACCGCCCGGGCGGAGCGCACCAGGTCTACTGCCTTGTCGGCTTCAAGCCCGGCAAACGCCCCGCCGCGGACCATCCCCTCGATCCACTCCCCTGCCCAGTCCTCGTCCCAGCCCCCGACCTCGTCTCGCGCCGCCTGCCGGGCCTGGGCCGCATTCTGGCGGGACCGCCGGCGCTGTGCGGGTTCAGCCGAGACCGCGTAGCCCAGGGATCGCAGGGAACCGGCCAAATCGTTTCCGACGCCGAGCTCGGCCAACCTCTTCTCGAGCGCGTCGAGGTCGACGTCGCTGCGGCCGGAACCGTCCTGCAAGGCCCGCAACAGGTAGCGACCCCGGCCGGTCAGCTCGCCCGGAAGCTTCATCCGGCCCCGCCTGCTGGTGCCGTACCTCTCCAGCCGGCGCTGGACGGCCCGGAAGACCGGGTCCAAGTCGGGCGAGCGCAGTGACTCCGGGGCGGTCACAACAGGGTGTCCTGGCGCACCGAGGGAGCAAAGCGGGCGGCGGCAGCCAGCAGCTTGACGCCCGCGGGGTCGACCCTTCGTTCGGCCAGGCGCACCCCGACCAGGAGGTCCACCGCCCTCCGGGCCAGACGGTCCGGGGCGGCCACCAGATCCTTGGCCCAGAACCGCCCGTACTCGCCGGCCAGGCGGAGCACGGCGCGCTGGATTTCGTCCTCGTCCCACCACTCGGTGCGCCGCTCCTGCAGCACACTGAGCAGGAGCAGGGCGGCATGGCTCACCGTGCCCCCGGTCGGGAACGGCTGATCGGCGAGCGATCCGTCGGGATCGATAGCCGCCACCCCTTCGGCCCGGGCCTCGATGGTCAGGCCGAACATCTCGTGCAGGAATCGCCCTTCTTCGCCCAACCGCCGGCGCAACTCGTTCCACTCCTCCTCGGCCAGGTCGACCCGGTATACGACCGGGTCCTCGACCAGCCGGGCCCGGAGCCACTGCCGGGTGCTGTCCCGCCGGCCGGCGCGGACGAGCAGGTCCTCATCGTCACCGGCCAGCACCGGGAGCGGTAGGAGGGTGATGCGGTCCGGGCGGATGCGCAACACCGCGTCGGCGTCCTCGTCGGTGGCGTAGCTTTCGACCCGGGCGTGCAACTCCCCAGCCAGGCCGTGATCGATCATCCAGCGCAAGGCGGTCACGAGCGCCCGGCGTTCCGTGGCGTCGCCGGAGAGGGTCAGGTCGATCTCGGCCGCGGCCGAGCGGATCAGATCGATCAGATCACGAAGGCTGATGACCGCTGGACCGGCGACCGTCGACGCCAGGGCCAGGATCAGCAGGATGTACTCGAGCTGGTGGAGGGGCCGGCCGGCCGACGTCCGCAGCGGGCGGGAGGGCGGGACATAACCGGACTTCCACAGTCGGGCGGTGTCGGAGGCCACATGCAGCCGGTAGCCCAGGCGCTGGGTGAACCAGCGATCGAGATCGACCTCGTGCCGGCGGATCAGGCGGAACGTCTCCTCGTCGTGCTCGGCACAGGTGAGCGGGTTGGCGATCAAGTGGCGGGCCGCGCTGCGCCGTTCGGCGCCCCAGTGCGGATCACCGCTCGACGGGCCGGCGGTCACGAGCCCTTCTCCCTGACGGTCACCCGCAGGCGGGCGAAGGTCAGCGTGCCGGAAGTCGTCGGGACCACCGAGCCGCCTCCGGCTGTCCTGGTGAGGGTCAGCGCCACCGATCCGTCCTCCAAGGCGAAGTCGGTGGCGTCCACCGCCATCCTCGAGAGCGCCCGGCTGATCAGGACCTGCAGGCGGGCCAGGGCCGCCGGCGAGAGCGTGTGCCCATCGATCCCGATCCCGGTGACCAGCTCGGCGTCGGCCCGGCGGATGGTGTCCGCCTCGTGTTGGCGCCGGCGGCGGATCTCCTGCTGGGCGGTGGTCCGGTCGGGTAGCGGGCTGGCATGGCCGCGAGCAGCGGTGTCGCCCCGCTCGCGCAGCGACAAGGGGACATCGGCCTGAGGGGCGTCCGACCACGACGTGGCGATGCTGACCGGGTCGTCGGCATCGGCGGCCACAGCCCCATAGTGATTGGGTGAGAAGAGACCGAACCCGGCGTTGACCAGATCGGCGGCATCCTGCGGCCGGTTCGAGACCAACCGGGCCAGCCGCAGGAGATCGGCCCGCCGGGAGGAACCGCTCAACCCCACCCGGGAGAGCCGGGTCAGGTTGAGGGTCAGGGTCCTGACTGCCGCCACTGCCTCGCGCCGCAACTGCTCGATCCGGGCCGGCCGGTGGGCGGTCCGGACGAACCAACCGGTCAGGTGCACCCAGTCGTCCACCGAGGACCCGGGAGCACGCGTCACCGTCACCGACCCGGCCAGCCCGGCCTCCTCCACCCGTGCGGCCAGGCCCCGGTCGGCCCGCTCGGATAGGGCCTTGAAGGAACCGGCCAGACCGGAGAGCGCTTCGGCGATGGGCCGCGATGCCCGCTCGATCTCGCCCAACCGGTCGGTGACATACCCGACCAGTACCTGGGCGAAGAAGCTGAACTCTTGCGGATTGAGGTCGTAGCGGTTCTGCCATTGGTTGATGGCGGCGAAGAACTGTGTGATCTCGGACGTGAAGGCCTGGTGCGGGTCGAAGACCGCTCGCACCATCTCGGCCAGGCGGTCCTGGTCGCACGTGGCGACATCAGTGACAGCAGCCAGCGCCCGGAGCGCTTCCAGGAGCGACCGCAGACGCCCCGTGGAGACGTCGCGCACCTCGTCGATCCTCGTGATCACGCCCTCGACGGCCTCGTGCACCTCCTGGCCGGCCCGGGTGATCAGGTAGCGGTTCCGCCGCCGGTAGTAGTCCGCCAGGCTGGCGGGCGTGCCGGTCATCGAGGAAACCGTCAGGTTGCCCCACCGGCGCAGGCTCTCCAGCCGGGCCGTCACTGCGCCGTCGGGAAGGGTCACCCCCGATTCCGCCAGTCGCTGCTCCACTTCCTCGGGCGTGAAGTCGGAGAAGAAGGTCCCGGCGAAGACCGCCATGATCTGTCGGTACTCCTGCCATTCGTCTCCGGTGATATATCGAAAAAGGAGCCGGCCGGATTCCGCGTCGGGCTCGGCTTGCAGGACAGGTTCGTCGCCGCTCACAGCCGGGCCATCATGACAAAGAGGTCAACGTGGAGCTGTCCCAGCGGCTGTGCTCGAGGACGATGACTCCCAGGGTGGCGTCCCGTACCACCTCGGTGATGGCCAGCTCCGGGACAGTGTTGTGGGTGCCCCAGAGCCGCTCGCTGGTGGCGATGAAGTCGAGGTCCAGCTCGACGAGGAGCCCGAAGAGCTTGGGATGGTTGTCCTCGGAGACCTTGGCGAAGGCGTCGTCGAGGAGCAGGAAGCGGGGGGTGTCGGGGGCCGACTCGGCCAGGGAGTCGCACGATGCGGCCACCGCGGCGAACAGTGGCAGGTAGCTGACGATCTTCTTCTCACCCTCCGACAGGGCGGTGCGCCGGGTGAGCCGCTCGTCGGGCCGCCCGGGGCGGCGCAGCAGCAGGATGATCTCGTGCCACTCCCGGTAGTCCAGGATGTGGCCGACCAGATCGGTGTACGCCGCGTCGGGGTTCTCGCGGCGGGCGAGGTCCAGCTGCGCGGAGACGATGGCGCGGAGCCGCACATCCTCCTCGGAAGTGCGGAGATCCGGCGGTTTGCCCATGAGCCTGATCATCTCGGACAGCTCGGGAGCGAGACCGTCTCTCCGGCGCCAACGGATGGAAACGCCGATCCCGTGGGACGTGGTGATCGAATCCAGGCGCTTGTTCATGCGCCGCACCAGATCCTCGGCCGAGTGCAGCTTCTCCGACACCTCGCGGGCGACGAGGCCCTGCAGCAGGTTGCGCAGGGCCTGGTCCTGCTCGCTGGAGAGCAGGACCGACAGCTCAGCGCGCCGGCCCTCGACGATGGCGACGGCTTCCGCGAGGGGAAAGCGGCCCTGTGGGCCGTTGATCTCCACCATCAGGGGCAGCGACTCGTCGGGCTGGCGGTCCTCCGCGTCCCACCCGGCACCGAGAGCGTCACGGCGTTGCCGCAACGATTGGCGCACGCCGTCGGCCGCCACCTCGCGGGTGCCCGGCGCGGGAATGCAGCCGGTGACGGTCCCGGCCAGACGGCGGACTCCGGCAACGGACTCCTCGACCGGCACATGAAGCAGCGACGGGTCGGTCGTGGCCGACGCGACCAGGCCCGGAACGGCGAACACCCGGCGCAGCTCGGGAATGGCCGCCAGGCAGCGTCCCTGCTCCTCGCTGGCGTCACGGTCGCGGTCGGTGGCGTCTCGGCGGGCCTCGACCAACGCGGTGTTGCAGCCCAGCTGGACCTCCCGGGCGGCCTTCAGATCGTGCCGGGTCCGTTCCAGCTGGGAGTCCCGGGCCTCGATGGCAGCGACGACCTCGCGGTAGGCGGCGTCGACGCGCTCCTCGATGGCGGCCAGGCCGGCGGCCACCGGCTCGTGCTCCCCCGTCGCCTGCTGCAGGTACCGGGCCGCCGCCGCCGCGTCATCGCGAGCTTGCCCCCACCGGTCGGCTGCCTGGCGCCAGTAGCGCAGCGAACGCTCGAGGTCCTTCCACGACCCCACCGCACGGTGGCCCGTCTGTTCCGCCAGGGTGACCGCCTGCTCGGCGGCCCGCAGGGACTCCTCGTCGCCGACCAGGCCCAGGTTGGCCGCCACCCGGCGGCTCTTGTCGACCGCTTCGGCGTGCTCCTCCTCGGCCCGCCGCCGGTCGCGTTCGAGCTCGATGGCCCGCCGGCGGGCTCGCTCGGCCGCCTGGGCCGCCGCCTCCACAGCCAGAAGGGCCCGGGTGACCGGGTCGTGGGACGGCAGGCTCTGGCGCAGGGCGCGCGCCCCGCTCCTCTCGGCCCGGGCGGTGGACAGCTGGGCCTCGATCTGCCGGTGCGTCGCCTCGGCCAGTTCGAGCTGGCGGCGGGCTTCCATCCGCTGGCGTTCCAGGCGGGCCTGCCGGGCGGCCAGGCCGAGGTGCTCGGCCCGCGCTTTGGCGTGCCGGCCGGTCAACACGCCGATACGGAACCGGCCGTCCAGAGTGACCACCGTCCGGTCCTCGCGCTCCAGGTCGGACGGGTCGGTCGACACCGACTCCAGGATGCGGGCCACAGCCCCATCGGCCGGGTCGACGGCAGAGAGATAGCGGGAGAGGGGCTCCTTCGCCGCTGCCGTCGGGGCCGCGACCAGGGTCCCTTCGGCCAGCGCCACGGCGCCGTCGGCCCCCACCTCGGCGGTGAGCAAGCCACTGGCCTCCATCGCCGCCTCGATGGCCGCCCGGGTCGTGTCGTCGGTGCCGACGTTGAAGTCGACCAACTCGCCGAGCACCGGGCCGCGTCCCGGTCTCTGCCAGGGCAGCACCGGAGGGTCGGGAAGAGTGGTGGCCTCCAGCTCGGCCAGCTCGGCAGCCAGCCGGTGCGCCTCAGCCTTCTGCTGCTGCTCGGCGACTTCCAGGGTGGCGAACGCCCGCTCGTGATGACCGATCAGGCCCTCGGCGGCTGCGGTGAGTGCGCCAGCCACCCCCGACCGCCGGTCGGCCAGGTCGTGGCCGAGATCGAGGTCCCCCACACCCGGCAGGCCCGCTCCTTCGAGCCGGTCCGCGAGGCGGGCCACCCAGGCCCCGAGAGACTCCCGCCACTCGGAGATGGCCCGGTCGAGCTCGGAGGTACGTCTCGCCAGCGCCTGGTCGAGATCGCTCAACTCCGACTCGGCGGCGGCGAGGACCTCGGCCGCTCGCTCGAGCCGCTGAAGGGCCACGCCGACCCGCCGTAGCTCGCCCCGGACCTCGTCGATGTCGCCCCGTCGGTGCGACGCCGCAGCGATCAACTCGGTGAGCCGATGGGCCACCACCGCGTCGGCGAACTCCCCAGGGGCCTCCAAGACGCCCTCCTCCTCGTCGAGCGCTTCGGCTCGAAGTAAAGGCACATCCGGCGCGGCCGTAGTGAGGCCGGCAGCAACGGCGTGGGCGGCCAGGTCGCGGCTTAGACCCTCCAGGGTGGCGTGGTCCTCGCGCGCCGTGCGGGCGGTGTTGACCACCTCCCGCCGTACCTGGACCTGCGTGGCCCGCCGCCCGGCCAGCTGCTCGGAGGCTCGTTCGACCGCGACGGCCAGAACTTTTACCCGAGCCCTCAAATCCTCGAGCCGGCGACCTTCGGCGTACTCGGGGGCCCGGCGCAGGCTCTCCACCTCGGTGCCCAGCCGGCGTTCGTCGGCCTCGAGCGTCTCCACCCGATCGGCGGCGGCCTGAACCGCCTGCTCGGCTCGGCGGCTCTCGGCTCTGGCCCGAGCCGCCTCCCGCTGGGCCCGCTCGGCCGCTGTCGCCACCTCGTGCGCCCGGGCGGCCCGGCGGCGCAGCTCCGACCGGGCGTAGTCGGCGTAGATCTCGTTGAGAGCGGTGAGGCTGGCCGCGGTGCGGGCCAGCTCCTCGACATTGCGCCGGTGCTCCTCGAGGTCGTCGAGCGGCTGGGCCGCGTCGGTCAGCGCCGTCTCCGAAAGCTGGGGCAGGGCGTCGTGGAGATGGGAGGCCAGCTCCTGCTCCACCCGGTCACCGACCCGGGGGTTGCGGACCACGTGCAGGAGGCGGATGTGCTGCTCTATGTCCGCCCCACCGTATAGGCGCTGGCGGACCGCATCCCGGTAGCTCCGGCGCTCCTCCTGGCGAAATACCGCGTCGGATCCGAGCACCGCTCGCAGGGCCTCCGCGGTGAGGGGTCGGCGGTCCTGCACCAGATCGAGGTCCACGCCTGGGCGGCGGGGCGTGACCCACCACCACGTCGAAACGGAGTCGGTCGAGCGGCTGGCCTTTATGCCGCAGCCGCAGGTCACGTACTCGCCACCCCGGGCGAACTCTATCCACAGGTAGCCGATCGGCTGGGGATCGTCGCGGCCGGACAGCATCCAGGCCTTGAGCACCCCGGACTGCTCGCCGGCGGCGTCGATCTTGCGCGTGTCGCCATCGAGGAGGAACGGCAACAGCATGTTCATGGCCGTCGACTTGCCCGACCCGTTGACCCCTCTGAGCAGAAGCCGACCGCCGGCAAAAGTCAAAGTCTCATCGCCGTATTGGTACACGTTGAGGATGCCGGCTCGGTTCAGCACCCAACGGTCGCCCACTCCCCAAGCCTAAAGGTCAGCGACGATCGCGGCCAGCTTGTCCCTGCCGCCCGGCGCCCGGCACCCATTACCACGCGTCCGGCTCGACGACGAACCCCGCCAGCTGCTCAGTCGCCGGGTTCCTCAACCGCTCGCGGGGCCAAGCTCGCCGGAGGCGGTATCGACACTGACCACATGTCGCTCGAAGCAGCTTGGGGCGGCTGAACACCTCAGCGGCGTACCTTGCCGGGCCACCACTGACGACAACAACCCGTCACTCGGCGCGGCGGCCAGATCACCTGACACGACATGTCGACTCGTCGAGCGACCACCAAGGCGTCGGTGACCTCGCCAGAGCGACAGGAATCAGACGGACTGACTTACCCGAGGCCGAGGAGTCCCCGGCCTGGGAAGTCCCGCAACGGTGTTCCAGGTAGGGCGAGGGTGCCTTCCCGCCGCTTCGATCCTGCGTCCAACCCCGCAACAGAGAGAAGAGGCGTAGCGTCTTGGCATGTTCAATGGGCCAGGAGAGGTGGACTTCGAGCGAGGGACGTTCCTCGGCCGAGGACCGCGCGAGGCAGAGCCCCCCTGGGTGCGCGACCCGCGCGCCAGGAGCCACGAGTGGCGGCGCCTCTTCTCCGAGGTGCTCGGCACCTTCTTGCTCGTCGTGGTGGCCGCCGGTGCCCCCGTCGTCGATGCCGTCTCCCACGGCCAGGTCCCCCTCGACGCCCAGGTCGTCGCGCCGGGCCTCATGGTGATGGCGATCATCTACTTCATGGGCATGGTCAGCGGCGCCCACCTGAACCCGGCGGTAACCCTGTCCTTCGCCGCCCGGGGCAACTTCCCTTGGAGCCGGGTGCCGGGCTACGTCCTCGCCCAGCTCATCGGAGCCGCCGCTGCGTCGCTCCTCCTGCGAGCGCTCTTCGGCACCGTCGGCCATCTCGGGGCGACGCTGCCCGGACCGGGGATCTCCTCGGGCAAGGCGCTCGTCGTAGAGGCGCTCCTCACCCTCGGCCTCGTGAGCGTCATCCTCGGAACCGCTTCCGGGGCGCGCAACGTGGGCGCCAACGCCGCGCTCGCAGTCGGCGGCTACATCGCCCTCTCCGGGCTGTGGGCGGCCCCCATCAGCGGGGCGTCGATGAACCCGGCCCGCTCCTTCGGCCCAGATCTCCTCGCCGGCGACTGGACGAGCTGGTGGGCCTACATCGCGGGCCCGATCGTCGGTGGCCTGCTCGCGGTCGGCGTCGCCTGGATCCTTCGCGGACCTCCGAGCCTGGCCGCCAATATCGCAGCCCAGGGGGAGAACCCCGACGACAACCCCCCGAGTCCCTGGCACCAGAAACAGGAGGGAGCGCCATGACCAGTGAGCACTGGAAGGACAAGCCCGAGAAGCAGGACTACCCAGCAGCCCGCAGCTACCTATCCCTCCTGGTCGACCCCAGCGCGGCGAAGAAGACCGCCAAGGCGCTCGCGGACGAGCCTGACGCGACGCGCTACAAGGCCAAGGA
>JAKBAX010000285.1 GCA_021808785.1 Actinomycetes bacterium
CAGCCCCGCCGCCAGCTCCACCACCCGCTCCTCGTCGGCCCGGCCCACGATCACGGCCCGACCGTCCTCGAGCATTTCCTTCAGCGTGACGATGTCCCCGGACTTCTCGCCGGCGCGGGCCAGGACCACGTTGAGCGACTCGTTGAGGACGACCTCCGCACCCCGGTCCATGCCGACGGCCTGGTCGGCCAGCTCGGGATGCAGCGCCACCCGCATCTTGCGCCCGCCGGAGAACACGTCGACGGTGCCGTCGTCGTTGCGGCCGAGGAAGGTGCCGTAGGCCGACGGGGGCTGCGTGAGCTTGTCCACCTCCTCGCGCAGAGCGGCGATGTGCTCACGGGCCTCGCGGAGGGTGAAGGTGAGCCGCTCGTTCTGGGAGATGGCCTGCTGGAGCTGCCCCTTGGTCTCGAGCAGCTTCTCCTCCAGGGTGCGCACCCGCTTCGGCGCCTCCTGGATGCGACGGCGGAGCGACATCAACTCGTCTTCGAGGGCACGGGCGTGCTCCCGTAGCTCGTCGAGCTCCATCTCGCCGTCGGGGTTGCGGGGGGTGGGTCGGGGGGTGTGTACCGAATCGCCGTCGAAGGGACTATCGCTCAAGGGGGACACCTCACTGTCTAGGCCGGGGCCTGTAGCGGGACCTTACCCCCGAACCCCCCGCAACGGCGCGCCAATACCGCATGCTCCGGGCCCGTTGCCGACGCCGAGCGGGGGGTGTTTGACACCGTTCTACGGCCGTCGATACCGTCGCCCGATACACTTGAAAAGGAGAGCCGCGAGAGCCGCCTCCCGACACTGGCCCCTAGATGTCCCGAATGCGAGGCGAAAGTCAGCGATGAAGGTTTGGATCGACCAGGATCTCTGCACAGGAGACGGTCTTTGCGAAGAGATCGCCCCCGCAGTCTTCACGCTCCTCGACGACGGATTGTCCTACGTCAAGGAGGGGGACAAGGTCTTCGACAGCCCGGGTGGCCACGAGGGGCTGGCGATCGTGCCCGACGGCATGGAGGACGCGACCCGGGAATCCGCCGAGGAGTGCCCCGGCGAGTGCATCTTCATCGAGGAGTAGACAGCGCTAACCGCTGATCAGGCAGCGCCCGGTCGAGGCGGATGCGCTGCGGGGTTCGGTCAGCGCCTGCTGCAGCTCGCTGGTGTTGAGGGCGTAGGAAGTGCCGGTCGAATCCGCTGAGATGGCGAACGCCACCCCGATCACCTGCCCGGAGGTGTCGACCAGCGCCGCGCCCGAGTCGCCGTGGGCCAGCGCGGAGGCCAGGACCAGGATGGCCCGCTTGACGTTGTGATCGCCATAGATATCCGGCCCGGTGGCGTACTCGGTGGTCGAGACCCGGGCCGGGGTGATCCGGACCGGGTCCACCCCCTCGGGATGGCCGAACACCGCGGCCAGCTGGCCGACCTTGGGACCAGCCAGTGGCAACGGCGCCTCCCCCAGGCCCGCCACCGACAGGAGGGCCAGGTCCCGGTTCGGGTCGTACATGACGACCGTGGCGGCGAGCGACTTGCCGGTGGGTAGCAGCACCGACGTCTCGCCGTGCGACTCCCCCGCCACCACGTGGGCGTTCGTGGCGATCAGGTCGGCCCCCACCGCGAACCCGCTGCCCTCGATGATCTCGCCGCAGGCCTGGCCCTCCACCTTGACCGTTGAGGACTGGACCCGAGCGGCCACCGCCTCGGTCATCGAGATGCCCGCCGGCGGCGGCCCTGACGCCCGGTTGGGCTGAAGGACGGAGAACACCTCGGGATTGCCGTTGCCCACCAACCGCCGCAGCAGCTGGAGCGCGGAGGGCGGGGGCGGCAGGTCCCGGGACACGAAGCGGGAGATGGACGAGCCGATGACCGCCTGCGCCGGCCAGCCCGACACCTGGGCCAGCGAGGGGATGAGCAACCACAGGATGGCGAAGACGCCGGCCGCTCCCACCGCCGCGCCCACCACCCGGTCGACCATGCGAACCGGTCCGAGCGGTAGGACCCGGTGCAGATGGGCGCCGGCCAGGAGCCCGACCGCCTGGCCGATCATGGCCCCGCCGACCAAGACGATGACGGCCACCACCAACAGGGTGCTGGCCGAGCTGCGGTGCATGTGCGAGACCACCGGCGGCAGGACCCGGACCGCCACGTAGAATCCGACGGCCAGGCCCAGCCACGAGACGACCCGGCCGACGAACCCGAGCCGGTACCCGCCGATGGCGGCCGACACCGCGGCCACCAGGATCAGCACGTCGAGGGTGTCCATCCGTCCTGCTCCGGTCCCTCAGTCCGTGCCGGCCACCGGCGGGTCCAACCGGTCCTCCTCAGCGGGCGCGAGCGGCGTCTCGTGGACGACCCCGCCGGGTACCAGGAGGCGGGCCGAGGTGAGGAACCCGGTGTGGGCCACCATGCGGTGGTCGGGGCGCACCGACTGGCCCTCCACATGCCAGCTGCGCTGGAGGATCTCCACCGTCTCGGCCATGCCGAACCCGCTGCGGGCCAGCACGTCGCGCAGCGTGCTCACCTGACCGATGGTCGGCAGGTACGAGACCAGGATGCCACCCGGCCGCAGAGCCTCTTCCGCCGGCTTCACCAGCCGCCACGGCTCGGGCAGGTCGAGCACCATGCGGTCGAAACCCTGCTCGTCCATGCCGTCGTAGGCGTCGCGCACCGAGATGTGGTAGCGGTCCAGGGCGGCGGGGCCGAGGAAGCCGGCCACGTTGGCGCGGGCCCGGGCGGCGAAGTCCGGCCGCAACTCGTATCCGGTGATCTCGGCCCCGGCCCGCAACAGGGTCATCGACAGGGCCCCCGATCCGAGCCCGGACTCGAACACCCGGGCCCCGGGGAACACGTCGGCCATCATCAAGATGGGCCCCAGATCCTTCGGGTAGATGACCTGGGCACCGCGGGGCATCTTGAGCACGACCTCGGCCAAGGTGGGCCGGACCACCACGTAGCGGGCGCCCCGGGAGGAGCGCACCGTCGTCCCCTCCTCGGCCCCGATCAGCTCGGCGTGGGGGACCGGACCGGAGTGGGTGTGGAACTCACCTCCCTCGGCCAGGGTGACCAGGTAGCGGCGACCCTTGGAGTCGAAGAGCAGGACCCGTTCGCCGGGCTGCAGCGGGCGGCTCACAACCGGCCGCCGTCCCGACCCGACGAGCGGGTGGTCGGGGCCGCGACCGGTACCTCGTGACCGGTCCGGTCGTCGAGATGGCCCCCCGCCCGCTCGACGAGCTTGCAGAAGGCGCACACCTCGCTCACCGTCGGCGAACCGCATCCCGGGCACGGGTGCAGCGCTTCGCGCTCCGCCTCCGCGGTGGCCTGGACCAACGGCGCCATCCGGTCCAGGAATCCGAAGAGGAACGCCGCTTTGGACCCTGGCGAGCGGTCCTCTATCTCGTTGAGGGCGTTCTTGTAGCCAAGGTGCCGGTTACCCTCCGCCATCGGGCACTCCTCGACGATGTAGTCGATGTCCTGGATCACGCAGTAGGCCGCCATCTCCCGTTCGCCCAGGCGAACCAGGGGCTTGACCTTGCGAACGAACCCGTTCCCGGCCGGGAGCACGGGGTGCTGGCGGCCGAGGTAGGCCAGGTCCCACCGCAGGGTGTTCCCGAGCAGTACAGCCGCCTCGTCGTCGAGGTTGTGGCCGGTCGCCACGACGTCGTAGCCGCCGTCCAGAGCCGCCTGGTTGAACAGGTGTCGCTTGGAGAGCCCGCACGCCGAGCACGGCGCCCGCCGGGCCGCCGCCGACCCGGCCGGTATGTCGTAGCCGAACCGCCCGGGCAGGTCGATCTCGATCAGCTCGGCGTCACGTGACCGTGCGAAGTCGCGCGCGTACGAGCCCGATTCGTCGCTGTAGGTGCCGATGCCCAACCCGAGGTACAGACCGTCGGCCCGGTACCCGAGGGACAGGAGCATGTCCCAAAGAGCGAGCGAGTCCTTACCCCCGGACACGGCAACCAAGATGCGGTCCTCGGGACCGAACATGTCGTACGACTCCACCGCCCGGGCCAGTTGGTCGCGGCAGTGCTTGACGAAGCAGTTGGCGCAGAAGCCGGCGTTGTGACGGCGGACGTCGATGACCGCGGGAACCCGGCATACCCGGCACTTCACAGGGCACCCCCCGATATCACGGGGCGTACCTCGACCGTCGCGTCGTCTGGGATTCGGGCGTCACCGGTGACCAGCGTGCCATCCACGATGACCAGAACGGATTCGCGATTGATCTCCAGGCGGCCGAGCAGCGTGGACACACCCAGTGGGCCGGGCACGTCGATCTCCCGGCGGGGATTGCGGAGATGGACCTTCACGCCGCCCCGCTACTGCAGCGGGGCGGCTTGGTGGGCGATGCGGATGATCTCACCCGGCGCCAGCTTCTCGGAGAAGACCACCTCGGCTTCCCTGTGCCAGGCCCGGCCGGCCAGGTAGCCGAGCAGGGCCACCCCGCCGAGGGCCGTCCACGCCGGGCTGCCGTCGACCACGCCCCGCCGCCAGCCCTCGCGCATGGCCCGCACGACCAGCCGGGCGACCAGACCCTTCTTGACCGCTTTGGCCGGGCCTGACCGCGAGCCCGGCGCCCGATCCCCTCGCCGTGTCACAGCCGGCGGATCTCGACCCAGGTGGACTTGCGCCGGCCCCGGCGGCGGCCCAGGACGAAGGCGATGCCGACCAGGAGGACCACCCCCGCGACGGCCCCGATGACAGCCGCCGGCTTGGCCCGTTCGGTGGTCTCCTCGGCGTCGCCGCGGATCTCCTCCAACTTGGACTGGATGTCCCTTACCTCTATCCGGCCTCCCGGACCCGAGCCGGTGGTCGCCCCGGTGGGCAGCTTGGGGCTCACCGGGTCACCTTCAGGGCCCGGTCGCCCTTGACGATGCGCAGGGTGGCCCACGCGGCCCCGGCGCCGGCCACGATCACGCCGCCGAGATAGGGCACCCAAGTCAGGTCACCGCGCAGGTGGGGGCCGGTCTCGGCCTGCACCACCCGGACCGCGGTCAGGGTCAGCATGGCGCCCCCGGTGGCGAACAGGATGGCCCCCGCCACCCCCCATGCGACGTAACGGCCCAGGCTCTTGAGCGGAGCGATCGTCTCCTGCTTGGCGTAGGCGATGGTGAGAGCGAGCAGCTCATTGACGTGGGTCCCGAAACCCTTGTCGTCGCGCCGGCGGTCTCGGCCCCCCGATCCGGGCGCAGGATTGGTGTCAGGGTCGCTCACAGCCCGTCGATCCTTACCGCCCGCCGAGGCGGAACGCAAGCAGTGTCGCCGCGTCCTCGGCCAGGCGGTCGAGCAGATGCAGCCGGTCGCGGCGACGGTCCGACTCGAGCAGGCACTGGCGGTCCAGGGCGCCGAGCGGAGCCCGGGCGCACAGCTCCCACGCGGCCACCGCCGGGGTCTCCGACAGGGTGAACCCCGGATGGCCCACCGGCTCCCCCAGCTCGGCGGCCAACTGCAGGGCCCGCCGGACCGACGCCTCGGCGGCGTCGAGGGCCTCCCGGTCGGCGGGATCCCACTCTTCGTCGGCCAGCTCCTCGACGACGGCCTGAGGGTACGGGTCGTCTTCCAGCCAGCGCTCGACCCGGAAGCGGTGGCTACCGGCGAATATGGCCACCCAGCGGCCGTCCGGGAGGCGCTCCGACTCGATCAGGTGCGTAACGGTGCCGGTCCCGGTACGGGCGTCGCCGCCGCCGACCTCGCTACCCCGCTCGATCAGCACGACGCCCATCTCGGCCGTGGAACCGAAGCCGGTGAGCGTCTCCATGAGCACCCGGTAGCGGTCCTCGAACACGTGGAGGGGCAGGATCTGAGTGGGCAGCACCGGGCTCCCGAGGGGGAACAGGGGCAGGTAGCGGCTCATGTCCCGGGACCCGGTCGTGACGGTCGTGACGGTCGTGACGGTCGTGACGGTCGTGGCGGTCGTG
>JAKBAX010000286.1 GCA_021808785.1 Actinomycetes bacterium
GATCTGGGATGACTTCGAGCGCGCCAGCGAGGAGCGACTTCGAGCTGTCGTGAGAGTGGTTGCGGACTCGCACTTAGGGTAGACCGTTTCACGTAGTCATCATCCAGTGGCCATCGGGCCACGACCGCCCGGTCCTCAACCCCGCGATAGCTAGCGCTAGCCATTGAGGCGGTGCCTCGCCACTGCACAGCCGGTGCACTGCTTTGGCGGCGCCCCGATCGATGCCTATGATCCGTCCGAAGAACAGTCGGGATGGGCTAGGCGCTCGTCACGTATTCACGAAGGGCCCTTCGGATCACCTCCGAGACGGTTACACCCTCGGTTTCGGCGCGCCGGGCGACCTCGTCACGAAGCTCGGGTTCGAGCCGCACCGACTCGACCGTCTTGGCAGCCTCGCCAAGCTGCGGACGACCAGGTCCTCGGCGGCGCCCTTTCAACTGGCCGACCTGGTAGCCGCGTTCTGCTTCCTCGGCGAAGCGCTCGATCATCTCCTCCGTGATGGGCTCGCCGCTCTGCGTGTGGCCGTAGATTTGCTGGTCGGTCATCTTTCCTCCCCGAAGAGTTCCTCGGCGGTCGAGCGCCGGATGATCATGGCGTGGATCACCATCTCCTTCCCTCCGACGTGGAGTACCACCAGCTCCAGCAGGTTGCCAGCCCGGGTCCGGTCTGGCGAGCAGGTAGCGCGGAGGGTCGTCACCCAGTTCCCGCCAGGAGATCGCGTTGACCGTACACATTCGGAGGTCCCGTTGGAGTGGGGGCGGATCGCTCGATTCGGCCCGGGGACGCCGAGGAGTTCAGTCCTGGCAGGGAGCGGTGAGGATCTCGCGGTAGCGCCGGTGCAGCGGGTACAGGTAGATGTCTTTGATCGGTAGAGCGTTTGTGTGGTGGCGGTCGAGCTTGCCGCGGCCTTGGGTTTCGCCGACACCGATCCAGTTGACCGCCTGGTAGCTTGTGCCGGCGAAGCGGTGTTTGTCGACGAAGGTTTCCAAGAGCACCGGGGAATAGCCGTAACGTTCCCGCCAGTCACCTGGGAGGGCTTTGGTGACTTGGGCGAGGATCTTCGAGGCGAGGTTTGCGACGTGCGCGTTGGGCAGGATGAGGAAGCGGGCGTTTCCGACTACGAGGTGGAGTCGGGCCTGGCGTGTTGTTGCGTCCCAGCCGATGTGGGAGTCCCGCGGTGCGCACTTCCACGCCGACGCGCCGAACGACAGCGCGCCGAGGAGCCCGATATCGGCTTCGACGAGGTAGCGCAGCTGTGCGCCTGCGAGGGGCACATATCCGAGGTAGTGGTGGCGGGCGATAGCCTCGTTCCATCTTTTTGAGGCAGCCGGGCCGGTGACCAGGGCTACGCGAATCTCCCCGATGTCTTTGAGGGTGGCCGGCATCGGGAGGGGGAAGAGGCCCTGTGGTTCAGGGGCCAGGTAGCGTTGCGCTCTGCCGTTGGTGTGTTCGCGCCGAGGCGGCGGCAGGGTGATCAGGCCGTCTTTGTGCATGGCTAAGAAAGCCACCTTGGCCGACATGGTTTTCGCTGTGCCATTCGGGGCGTGCCAGCACAGCGCCTCACAAGCGGCGCGGGCGATCGCCTCCCTGGTCGGGGTCGCCGGGTCGTTGCACAAAGCCGAGATGTACGCGATCTCCTCGCAGCTGAAGTCCCGCCCGACGTAGCGGTGCACCTCGCCGCTCACGAGGTGTCCGCCTAGGTGGCCCGGTCGGCCTCGCAGGCAGCCCAGGGCATGAACCGCTCCAGTGCGGCCCCTTCGGGCGCCTTGCCCCCCTGTGTCGCGCAGGCGGAGAGGTAGGCCTTCAAGTAGGCGAGCGGGTTCAGGTGGTTCTGGGCTGCGGTAGCGAGGATGCTCCAGGCATCCGCGGCGAGGATGGCTGACCAGGTGGCCCCCGAGCCGTAGCAGTTCTTGCGGATCACGACCGGGCGGCGAAGCCCTCTCTCCGCCGCGTTGTTGTCGAGCGGCAAGCCGTGATGGTCCAAGAACGTGACCAGGCCCCCAGACCTCCGTGGGTAGGGCAACGGTAACTGGTCAATTTCGGCCGTCTTTCGCTACCTCGTAGCGCAGCGGTCGCCGGTCGCCGAGCAAGCAGGCTCCTCGGGCGCTGAGTTCCTCGGCGAGCAGCTCGAGCGCCCGCGCGACCCGGGGCGAGTCGGGGCGGTCGAGCGTCACGGTGATCGAGCCGCGCTCGTAGGAGAAGCTGCCCCCGAGGCGCAGCAGGTGACGCAGGATCGCCCGGTACTCGTCGGGGTCTTGCAGGTAGGCGTCGAAGTGCTCGGCGGTCCATGACTCGGCGTCGAAGGCAAGCAGCCGTAACACCATTTGGAGTCCCCTGCGCTCAAGGCGCATCTTGGCGCGCTTGGCGTCGGGGTCGAGGTCGGTGGCTTTCACCTTGGCCGGGATCGGCTTCAACGCGCCCCGGGCGGTTGTGAGCGCTACCTTTGCCTCCTCGACGGCCCGCTTGCGGTCACTGGTGGCGGCGCGCTTGGCCTCGGCGGATAGGTCCGGGTCGCACAGCATCTGGGCCATGGCACGCTCGGCTCCGGCCAGCACCTCCTCGCCGGCCGCCACCACAGCCCGGGCCTGTTTGCGTGCGGGGTTGTCAACCAGGCGGTCGTCAGAGACGAGGTCCATGCCGTAGCTCGCGATCGAGTCGATGCCGTTGTGGGCCTCGGCGTATTTGAAAAGGTTCTCGATCGTCCACCGGCTGCGCAGCCAGCACAAAAGCGCGGCCCCCGGGGAACCCATGTCGCTCGTCAGCACTTGGAGCACCGCAGCGCCGCGCTCGAAGAGGGTGAGCTGGCGGGCTTCGCCGTAGCCGGAGACGTTCACCACCTCGTCGGCGACGTGCACCACTTTGCGTACCTCGCCGCGCCGGCACCAGCTGCGCTTCACGGTCACGCCGACAGGGGCGAGCTTGCCCCGGCGGTAGGTGATCCAGCCCATGCCCGCCGCCTGGCAGGCGTTGAACGCGACGGGATAGGAACCGCCCCGGTCGAAACCCAACATGATGGGCTTGTCGGCTCCGACCACCTCGGCGAGCTGGCCGAGGACGCTTCGCATGGTGGAGGCGAGCCCCGACGGCTCTCCCGAGGCGAACACCACCGCCCGGCCACGGTCGTCTGAGACCACGGTGTCGTCCCGGCCCCGTTGGGCGTGGCGGCGCTTGGTGTTCCAGCCCTTGGCCACCGGCTTTGCCCCGGTGTAGGCAACGAAGTGGTCGTCGACGTAGTACAGCCAAGACAGCGGCGGGTCGCCACGCAGCATCGCGGTCGCGAATGCCCGCTGCAGCGCCAAGGGGTCAGAGCCGTCGGCCAGCGCACAAAGCCGGTTGCGCAACGTGGACAGCTCGGGGATGGCCGCCACCCCGACCAGTGCCCCGGCGTCCGCCCGGCGCAGGTGCTTTGCGCCCTCGACGGTGTCGCTACCGAGCGCGAAGCCGAACAGGGCCGTGGCGAGAACCGACAGGTCGTCGTAGCGCCGGGCTGGGCCACCGCGAAGCGTCTGAAAGACCTCCGTCGCACCAACCATGTCGAGATAGGGGTAGAGCAGCGCCGCTCCTGCGTAACGCGAGCGGTGATCGCCGGCCGCGATGCGAGCGAGCCCCGCCACGAGGTCCTTCCCGCCTGGCGCCACCCGCTCGGGCTCGACAACTGCGCTCCGCGGTCCCGGCCTCGATGCCGGTGCGTCGTCTGCAGGTACGTCCTCGACCTGCGCGTCGTCTGTAGGTTCCCCAGAGGCGCTCTCAGACGGCGTGAGAGGTTCTTGAACCGCGAGAGACCCGAACTTCGCCAACATTTCGCACACCGAAGAGCGGGCCATGCCGAAGCGTCGTGCAATCTCGGCTTGCGACACGCCTCGTGCTGCCAGGCGACGCACCGAGGCCATCTGCCGATCCGAGAGCTTCGACGGTCGGCCGTTTCGACGCACGAGGCCCGCCGCGCCGCTTGCCCTGGCGCGACCACGCAACCGGGACACGTAAGGGGCGCTCAGATCGAAGACCTTGGCCACCTCGAGGCCCGGCACGCCGGCATCGGTGAGGGCTACGACAGCGAGGTTCCGCATGCCGATGTCGTCGTCGTCATAGCAGAAGACCAAGCGCGTCCCGAAGGAGACCACACTGTGGCCATTGACCGAGCTACGACGCAGCACCACCGCCTCGGGCATTCCAGCCAGCTCAACAGCGACAGCCTCGAACACACCCACAGCCTACCTCAACAAGCCTAGAATTGTCCAGCTTTCCGAACTCCGTCCGCCTTACAAAGTCCCTGTTCAAGCACTACACGACTCAACTACTCCCGGAGGTCTGGGCCAGGCTAGCGACACCTTCATTCGTTGCGTGTCGGAGGGGGAATCCGTACTCGACGCCCACCCTGGTGCCGCGGACGGAGCTGGCGCTGGCCAACTGAGTGAAATCACAGTGAGCGGTCCCGCCCGGGTGCCCCACCGGGCCGTCTGAAGTTATACCGTCGCTCAAGTTGGCCGCGCATGTAAAAACCCCGGACCGGAGCCTAAGCTCCACGCCCGGGGCTAGTAAGGCCCCGGCAGCGCCGGGGTACTGGACAATAATACCAGGTAGAGTCCTCGTTCGGTACCCCTGGTTTTGGCGTCGGGAGGTAAAGGCACACGGGAAGGAGGACTCATGGCAGACAGGGTGTCGATTTTCGTCGATGCCGGCTATCTCTTCAAGCAGGGCGCTGGCGCCGTACTTGGAGCGAAGCTTGGCCGCCGAGAGGTCCGCATGGACGCGCGCAGGTTCGTTGCTGATCTGGCCGCGTGGCTCTGCCGCTCGCATCCCGACGAAGAGCTCCTCCGTACCTACTGGTACGACGGTGCCGCGAGGGGCGTCCCGAGCACCGAGCAGCTTGACGTGGCCGCTCTCCCTTTCGTGAAGATGCGCCTCGGCCGCATCAACTCCGCAGGCCAGCAGAAGGGGGTCGACACACTGATGGTCCGGGACTTGATGGTCTTGTCACAGGAGCGGTCAATCCAACGTGCAGTAGTGCTCTCGGGGGACGAGGATCTCCGAGAAGGCATCGAGTATGCACAGGACCGCGGAGTGCGCGTGGCCGTCGTGGGCATCGACGCGGGCGGTGACCTGAGCCAGTCGCCCGAACTCGTTCGTGAGGCCGACGAGGCGCTGGTCCTGCCGACGGACATCCTCTCCAACGCCCTGGTTCGGCTAGCACCGGTAATGCCGGGTGGCTCGATCGCTGTTCCCGCTCGGCCGGCGTTCTTCTCGAATCGACCATCTGGCCCTCCCGCAGCTTTGGCCAGCAATCCCTTCGCAGTCCACGCCGCCGCATTCACCCGTGCCTGGCTCGCCAAGGCACCTTCGGGCGCGCTGGCGAACCTCGTCGCAGCCCGACCAGCCATCCCGCGCGACATTGACGCCCAGATGCTCCGCTTCGCCGTTGAGCAATCCGGCATCCGTACGATCGGGGAGGACGAGCGACGGGCGATGCGCGCCGCCTTCTGGCTTGTCCTCACCAACGAGGCACCAACCACGCCCTGACCGGCTGGCCACTGCCCATGCTCTCCGGTGCAACCACAGAAATGCCTACGGTGTGTTCGCCAAGAGCCTCCCGAAGGGATCAACATCCATGGACCCATGACCATCCACTTCACCGCCGACCACCACTTCGGTCACCACAGCATCATCGAGTACCGCGGCCGGCCGTTCCACAGCGTCGGAGAGATGAACGCCGTGCTCGTTGCAAACTGGAACGCCCTCGTCGGCCCGCGCGACAGCGTCCACGTCCTCGGTGACGTTGCGATGGGTCGCCGGGAGGAATCGATGCCGCTCATCGGTCGTCTCGCCAGGCACAAGATCCTCTACCCGGGGAACCACGACCGCTGCTGGTACGGACACGGGGAGGGTGCGCTCCGCCTCCA
>JAKBAX010000287.1 GCA_021808785.1 Actinomycetes bacterium
CGCCCGCCGGGCACTAGATGGTGAAAGCCAGGTTCTCGACGATCCTGCGGCCGAGGATCTCGTCGCCGTCGAAACGGACCCCGCCGAGCCCCCCGCCGAGCACCGCGGCCGGCGTGATCCGGCCGCAGCCCAGGCGGCTGTAGGCGGTCGACGACAGCTCGACGGTAACGGTGGGCGGGGCGGCCAGCTCGGCCACCACCCGGGCCCGGTCGGCCACCTCCACGTCGATACGCCGGACAAGGGGGCCGCGAAGCTCGAAGCGGACCCCGGCGTCCCGGGGGGCCCCGGCCTTCTTGCCCACGACGAACCCGGCCGCCCGCACCAGCTCGTCGGTGGCCTGCTCGGCCACCGGGCCCGACTCCCCGCCGGGGCGGCCGATGGCGTCACGTATGTCCTGTTCGTGGACCCAGCAGTCGAAGACCCGGACCTGCATGAAGCGGCGATAGTCGGCCTGACCCACCGGCGTCCAGGAGGGGGCGGCGAAATCGGCTTCGGTCATGGCCTCGAGCGCCTCCAGTCGGACCCTCGTCACCTCGGCTAGCTGCCGCAGCACCTCCTCCCGGGGCTCGGCGGCCAGGGCGGTGACCCACACCTCGTTGAACTCGGCGATCGGGTTGAGGACATGGGCGGGGCGCTCGGCCGGGGCCGGCACCTCGGGGTTGGGCCGGCCGAGGATCATGGACTCGGTGCCGACGACGTGGGCGTACTGGGCGGCCACGCTCCAGCCCGGGCACGGCGTGGGGCTGGCCCACTGCTCGTCCGAGAGGGTGGCGCCCAGCTCGGCCAGGGCGGCCCACACCGTCCGCAGCTGGTCGGTCAGGGCGGGGCCGGAGCTGTCGGCGACGATGGCGGGCGGGTTGGTCATGTGGCGGGTCTCCTCGGGAGGTTCAAGTCGGTGCCGGTCAGGCGACCGGGTTCTCGACGGTCTGCCAGTCCCGGGCGGTCAGGTACGGCGAGAAGGACTGGTGGATGTGGGCCCAGTCGGCACCGGTCTTCGGCCGACGCAGCTCGTAGAGGTGGGGGAACTCGGCCCAGCCGACCACCAGGTCCCACAGCCGGCCGGCCGCCTCCCCGGTGGGTGCCGGCGTCACCACCGGTCCGAACAGCACGTCGGAGCCCATCACCAGGGTCGGCACTCCGTAGCCGCCCAGGTCGACCACCCGCTGGTGGTCGGCCCGCACGTCGTCGTGGGTGGTGGGGTCGTCCAGGGCCCGCCGGACCAACGCCGGGTCCTCGCCGATCTCCTGCAGCGCGGCCCCCACCCCCTCGGGGGAGTGCACCTTGACGCCGTCCTCGTGGAGCATCCGGCCCGCGACCCGGTAGAAGCGGTCGACCGCCTCGTTGCCGGCCGGGTCGGGCCGGCGCCGGAGGAGGGCGGCGACGCGCAGCATCGACCAGCCGTAGGACCAGTCCCTTTCCCACGGGTGCTTCTTGCCTTCCTGGCGGTTGATCTCCTCCAACGAGAAGAAGCGCCACCGCACCGCCAGATCGCGCCGGCTGGCGGCCTCGCGGATCCATTTGCTGGTCTGGTAGGCCCAGGGGCACATCACGTCGAAGTGGAAGTCGACCTCGATGGCTTCGCTCATCACCCCCGACGGTAATGCCGCCGGCTCGCGCCCGCTCGACCGGCCAGGCGGGTCGCGGCGTACAGAGCGGCGTACAGAAGTGCGCCCCCCGAGCCGACCAGGAAGCCCACCGGCAGCGCCGTCACAAATGACACTGCGATTGCCACCCAGACGATCGCCACCGCGAACACCGTTCCGAGACCGACGGCCACCCCCGGGCGGTCGGTCAGGCACCGGGCGGCGGCCGCCGGGCTGACCAGGAGGCTGAAGATCAGCAGCGCGCCGACCACCGGCACGGCCATCGTGGTGACCAGGGCCATCACCACCAAGAAGGCGGTCTCGGTCACGGCCGGCCGCATCGAGCGGGTGGCGGCCACGTCGGGCACGGCCGAGGACCACAGCAGGGGCCGGTACAGGAGGGCCAGGGCGATCAGCGAGACGCCGCCCAGGATCAAGGTGACGGTCACCGCGGCGGAGGAGACACCGAACAGCTGACCGAAGAGCAGGGCGTACACCTCGGGGGCGTAGGCCGTCTTCAGCGTTATGAAGAGGGACCCGGCGGCCAGCATGACCACCACGGTCAACGCGGTGGCCACGTCGTGGCGGCCCCGCCGGCCGAGAGCGCCGATGGCCAGCGCGCCGGCCACGGAGAACACGCCGACCCCGAGCAGGGTGCTCGCCCCTACCAGGGTCGCCCCGGCGGCCCCGGCGAAGGCCCCGTTGGGCAGGGCGTGGGCCGCGAACGAGGAGCCCCGGCCCACCGCGAAGAACCCGGTCACCCCGGCCACCACCGCCACCGCGGAGGCGGCCAGCCACGTGTTGGTCATCAGCGCGGTGAACATCTCAGTCCCTCACCGCCAACGACCCCACGTACCCGGCCATGGTGAGGGTCACCACGAAGAAGCTGACCGGCCACCCGCGCTGGGCCGGCGGCCAGTAGTAGCTGGCGTAGGCCAGCACCACCCCGGCCCATGTCTCGGCCACGCCGATGGCGGCGGCCAGCAGCATGGCCCGCCCCGGATGGCGGGTGAGGCGCAAGGCGGTGGCGGCCGGGCCGATGAGCAAGGCGGTGGAGAGCACCGCGCCGATGGTCACCGCCGACAGCGAGACCGCGGTGGCCAGGGCGACCAGGTAGCCGGCGCCGACCAGCCCGGTGCGGACCCCCCGGGCCGCGGCCAGCTCCGGATGGACCGACGAGAAGAGCAGCGGCCGGTACAGGACGGCGACCAGCACCGCGGTGACCGCGGCCAGCCCGCCCACGACGGGCAGGGTGGTGGAGCCGAGGGTGAAGATGGACCCGAACAGGACGCTGATGGTGGCCCCGGTGGTGCTGGACTCCGTCTCGAGATGCAGGAACAGGGCGGCCAGCCCGAGGGCGGCACCGAGCACGATGCCGGTGGCCACGTCCCGGCTTCGGGCCCGGGTCGAGCCGGCCAGCTCCATGAGCGCCGCGGCCACCACGTTGACCGAGACGAAACCGAGCAGCACGTTGGTGCCGAGCAGGTACGAGGCGGACCCGCCCACCGTCCCGATGTCCGACAGCGAGTGGCCGGCGAAGGACTGGCCGCGGGCGATGGTGATGACGCCGACCGGGCCCGATACCACGGCCACCAGGAACCCGACGGCCAGCGCGGTGTGCACCGCGCCGTCGGCGAAGAACCCGTTCACGGGCAGTGGCTCTCGGCGTCGGCGCCCGCCACCAGGATGCGGCCGCCCACCCGTAGCACCTCCACGGGGTGGCGGTACAGGCCCGAGAGAACGTCGGTCCGTACCACCTCGCCGGTCGGCCCGGAGGCCAGACGCCCGTCGGCCATGTAGGCGATGCGGTCCATGACCGGCAGGAGGGGGTTCATGTCGTGGGCCGAGATGAGCACCGCCACACCCTGCTCCCGGCAGACCCGGGCCAGGACGGCGACGACCTCGCTGATGCTGCTGATGTCCAGGTTGGCGAGCGGCTCGTCGAGCAGGAGCAGGGCGGGCCGGCTCACCAGGGCCTGAGCCATCATGACGCGCTGCTGTTCACCGCCGGACAGGCGACCGATGCGGGCGTCGGCCAACCGCTCTGCACCGACCGAGGCCAGGGCCTCCTCCACCCGGGACCGACGCGCCGCGCCCCGGCGGCTGCGGCCGAGCGGGGGCAGGCCGAAGCGGTGCCCGTCGAGGCCCAACCCCACGATGTCCATGGCCCGGATCGGCATGTCGGGGTCCAGAGAGATCTTCTGGGGCACGTATCCGACCAACCCCCTGCGGTGGCCGACCGGCTGGCCGCCCACCAGGATCCGCCCGGCGTCGGGCGCCAGCAGGCCCAGCACGACCCGCAGCAGGGTGGTCTTGCCCGCCCCGTTGGAGCCGATGAGCCCGGTGAGCTCCCCGTGGCCGATGCGCAGGTCGACGGCCTCGAGGACCCGGCGACCCCCGAGGGTGACCGAGACGGACTCCATCGCCAGGATGGGGACGGCCCCGTCCGGGCTCACAACATCTGGGCCCACAGGTTCCCGGCCCACAGGTTCCCGGCTCACAGGTTCCCGGCTCACAGGGTCCCGGTGGACTGCCCGGCGGTGACGGCCCGGGTCAGGGCCCGGGTCTCGGCCAGCATCCAGCTCTGGTAGTCGTAGCCCGGCTCGGGCATCGTCTCGTACGCCGCGACCACCGGCACACCGGCCGCCCGGGCCTCGGACACGAACCCGGCGGTCACCGAATCGGTCACCTGACGGTTGTAGACCAGCGCCGCCACCCGCCGGTGCACCAGCAGGTCGCGCTCGAGGGTGACGCCCTGTGGCGGGGGGTCCACGCCGTTCATGATGTCGGTCTGGAAGCTCATCGGGGTGAGCACCACCCCCCCGGCGGCCTGCACCAGGTACCCGGCCACCGGCTCGGTGGCGGCCACCGCGAAGCCGGGACGGGCCGCACCCAACTGGGCCAGCGCGACCCGCCAAGGGTCGAGCGAGGCGTCGAAGCGCGCCAGATTGGCGGAAAAATAGCCGGCCCGGTCGGGCTGGAGGGCCGACAGGTCGGAGGCCAGGGCGGCGGCCACCAGGGGCATGGTGCGCGGGTCGTACCACAGGTGGGGATTGGCGGTGTCGCCCGGCAGGTGCAGGAGCTTCTGGGCCACGATGACCCGGCGGCCGGGCCGGGCCGATGCCGCCTCGATCGTGTTCATGAACGAGTCGTAGCCCAATCCGTTCTGGATGACGACCGCCGCCGTGTCGACCGCGGCGGCGATCTTCGGACTGACCTCGTAGGTGTGGGGGTCAGTGTTCGGGTCCTGTACGACCGAGCGCACCGCCACGTACTGCCCACCGATCTGGCTCGCCACGTCACCGTACTGATTCTCCGCCGCGACCACCCGGACCCGTCCGCCCGGGGCCGGACCGGCCACCGTTGTTGGGCCGCAGCCGGCCAGGAACCCGGCGCCCAGCAGCCCCGCCACCAGCACCGCTGCGGTCACCGCGGCCGGACGCGATGGAGCCCGACGGGATGGGGCCGGCCCGTACTTATCTGCAATCACTGCCAATAAGCTACATGACAACCGTTCCCGTTGCAAGTTTGGCCCGACGCCTATCCTGGCCGCCGTGGCCCCCCAGCGCGAGACCCGGCAGAAGCGAGCCCTGGCCACGGTGCTGGACCAGACGCCGTCGTTCCGCTCGGCCCAGGATCTATTCGCCGACCTGCGGTCCAGGGGCGAGAACGTCGGCCTGACCACGGTGTACAACCAGCTGCGGGCCATGGCCGAGGCGGGGGCGCTCGACACGCGGCGCACCGACGAGGGTGAGACGCTGTACCGCCGCTGCGGGACCGCCCACCACCATCACCACCTGGTCTGCCGGCAGTGCGGGGCCGCCGTCGAGGTGGAGGGCCCGGAGGTCGAGCAGTGGGCCGAGCAGGTGGCCGGGCACCACGGCTTCGTCGACATCGCCCACACCGTGGAGATCGTCGGCACCTGCGCCGCCTGCGCCGGCCGACCCGGATCCCGCTCACACCGGGGCCACGGGGCCTCCACTTAACTTAGCTACGCTAAACTAATGGCAGTAGCCGTAGGGGTCGATGCTGCCCGTCTGACGGCCGGACAGGATCCAGGAGTTGTGGGCCTCGTTCATGTAAGAGGCCGGGCAGACCACGCTGATCGCGATCAGGTCGGTGCCGGGGCACACCCCGGCCACGTTCACACACGTCATGGCCTGGTGGCCGAGGGCGTACCCGGGGCACTCGAAGTGGAACCCGGGGGCGGCGTGAGCCGACAGGTACGACAGGGCGGCGCTACACGTATCGGGCCCGGGGGCCGACACCGGCGGAGCAGCCAGCGGGGCCGAGGTGGCCACCACCCGGGCCGA
>JAKBAX010000288.1 GCA_021808785.1 Actinomycetes bacterium
CGGTAGCTGTACGGGCGGATCACGGCGTTGGTGATCCCGCTCCCCTCGTGACCCAGATCGGTCCGGGTGGCCCCCGGGTGGGCCCCGAGCGCCTTGGCGGCCACCCCGGCCAGGCGGAACCGCCGCTCGAGCTCAGAGGTGAAGAGCAGGTTGGCCAGCTTGCTCTGGAAGTAGGGGCGCCACCGGTCGTAGCGCCGCTTCTCGAACATCAGGTCGTCGAAGTCGATGGTGCCGACCCGGTGGCCGACGCTGCTCACGTTGACCACGGTGGCAGCCGGCGCAGCCAGCAGCACTGGGACGAGGTGGGCGGTCAGGGCGAAATGGCCGAGATGGTTGACCCCGAAATGCATTTCGAACCCGTCTTCGGTGCGGGCCCGGTCCACGGCCATGAGGCCGGCGTTGTTGACCAGGATGTCGAGGCGCGAGGTCCGCTCTTTGACCAGATCGGAGGCCGCCGCCACCGAGACCAGGGAGGCCAGGTCGAGCGGCACGACCTCGGCCCGCTCCCCCACCTTGGCCGCGGCCGCCTCGGCTCTGGCCGCGTTGCGGCAGGCGAGCAGCACCCGGGCGCCGGCCCGGGCCAAAAGGACCGCCGCCTCGAGGCCGAGCCCCGAGTTGGCTCCGGTCACGAGCGCGACGCGTCCGTCGAGGTCGGGCATGTCCTTGGCGTCCCAGCGGCTCACTGCGCCAAGGTACCGGGACAAGGACTCGGGAGGGCCGACCTGTGCGCTACAGCGCTACAATAGCGCTATGGCCACGATCCAGGTACGTGACATACCCGAGGACGCCTACGACGTCATCCGCAGGCGGGCCCGCACTTCCGGCCGCTCCATCCAGTCGTATATGCGCGACGTGCTGATCGACTTCGCCGGCCGTCCCACCACCGCGGAGGTGATGGCGAAGATGGAGTCTGTCCGGGCCGCGAGTCACACGCCGGGCGCCACTCGAGAGTCCATATTGGCGGACCTGGCTGTCGATCGTCGGTGAGCGCCGACTACGTGCTCGACGCGTCCGCGTTGGTTCTCGCTCTTGTCGGCAAGTCAGAGACGGCGGACGCGCTACGGGCGCGACTGCCGGCCATGCGCCGGCACGCCCCGCACTTGATCGACGCCGAGGTCGGCAATGTCCTCCGACGACACGAACGCAGCGGTCGCATCAGTGCCTCGGAGGCTCGAACAGCACTGGACGCCACCCGGTCGATCATCGATCACCGCTACCCCCACGCCGGGCCGCTGGCCGAGCTGGCGTGGACTTGGCGAGACCACATGAGCTTCTACGACGCCTTGTACGTGGCCCTCGCCGTGCGCCTGGGCGTGCCTCTGATCACCGCCGACGCCAAGCTCCCGAGAGCGCCCGAGCTCGCCTGCGCCATCGAAGCTGTCTGAGGCTGCCCTCCCCGCACGGTCGGCCAGAGCCTCTCAGCCCTCCTGGTCACCCGTCATAGCAGAAACCTTCGGAGGTAGCCTGGCGCGGGCATGCGATACGGGACTTCGGTGATCTGCGCTCTTCTGGCGGCGGTCATGTTCGCGTTCGCCGCCGTGATGCAGCAGGAATCGACCCTCACGGTCCCGTCCGACCGGTCACTCAGCCCCGGCCTCCTGCTCGATCTGCTCCGCCGGCCGAAGTGGGTGCTCGGGGGGGCCTCGATGCTCGGCGGCTTCGGGCTCCAGGCGGTGGCCCTGGCCTTCGGGCCCATCGTCTTGGTGCAGCCCATCGTGGTGCTGGAGCTGGCCTTCGCCATCCCCTTCGGCATCTTGCGCCGCCACCGCCACGCCGGGCTACGGGAGTGGGCCGGCATCCTGGCCGTGATGGCCGGGGTGGCCATCTTCATCCTGTCCGCCAACCCTGGCCGGGGTGTGGGCAACCCCCCGTCGATCGAGTGGATCGAGAGCCTGGTGCCGGTCGGGGCGGTCGGCGCGATCTGCGTCGGCATCGGCTCGACCCGGCGGGGACCGACCCGGGCCATGTTCTTCGGCTCGGCCGCCGGGATGGCGTTCGGCTTGCTCTCGGTGCTGACCAAGGCGGTGACACATCTGCTCAGCTCGGACGTGTTGAAGGCCTTCTACACGTGGCAGGTCTATGTGACGATAGCGGTCGGAATCGTCGCCCTCACCGTCTCTCAGAGCGCCTACCAGGCCGGCCCGCTGGCCTACTCGATGCCCTTCGTCGGCGTCCTCGAGCCCCTGATCGCGATCACCATCGGCGACATCGTCCTCGGGGAGGCCGTCAACCTGACCGAGACCGAATTCGTCCTCGAGTTGACCGCCGCCGCGGTGGCCATCCTCGGGATCGTGCTGCTGACCACTTCTCAGACCGTCCTCAGCATTTATGAGGAGAGATCGATGAGCTCCACGCCTGCTCAGGTCGGCTGACGCCTTTGACCAGATGCGGTAATGTAACCCGTTGCATAGAAGGCTCCGAGACCACCCCGGGGGCTACGATTGCGGCGGGCCCCTGCACATGCAGACACCAACATGACTGACACCAACGACTCCGTGTCCAGCGATAGCTGGGTCGCCGTGATTCCAGTGCCGGGCGATGTGCTGCATTGGTCCGCCACGATCCTCAGCTTCTCCGAGGCCTGCGACGAGGTGATCATCTGCGGCGATGCGCGGGTGGCCACGGAGACGGCCACCGTGTTCGAGCACCAGCCCAACGTGCGGGCCCATCCCGGGCCGCTGTCGGAGATCCTTCCCGAGCTCTGTTTCCGGACCAGGGCCTGCGTCGTCGTGCGCGAACCGTGCGTCGTAACGCCCGACGCCTTCGTCCGAGCCCGACAGATCGTCGCCGACGACATCAGGATTGCGACGCTCTCGTTCTTCTCGAACGATGCCGACTACCTCTCCGTCCCAGAGCGCAACCATCCGCTCCCCATGCTGTCACCGGGGCTGACGGAGACCACTTCCACCCGTCTTCTCAGAAGTGACTCGCTCCTCGACCGATTGGTACCCATCCCGGTTCCCGCCGGCCCTGCGGTAGCCGTAACAGCCACGGCCCTCCGAAGCCTCGGAACTCTCGTTCCCGATGCCCCGAGCATCGAGTTTGCTCTCGTCGACTTTGCCCTGAGGGCGTCTCGGCGGAGCATGCGCAACGTGCTCGACCCCTCAACACTGGTTCTCCGAACCCCCGGTGAGGTCACGCACTATTCCGTTCTTCGCACCGACTCCGATCGGTCCCGTCTCAACACCATGCACCCTCACTTCCCCAGCTTGTACGACGACGTCAAGGCGGACGAGCAGGGACCCTTGGCAGGTGCGATATCTCTGGCTCGAACGGCCATGCAGGGAATGTCTGTGCTGATCGACGCCTCGGCAGTGGGCCCTTTCGAGATGGGCACGCAGGTGCAGATCCTCAATTTGATCCAGGCTCTCGCCCGTCACGACTACATCCGCAAAGTCATCGTCGGCATGATCGGCCAGCCGCCGCCATATGCGCTCCCCTATCTCGATGCGCCCAAGATCAAAGTCGCGGCGTCGATCAGCAGCGATTTCCAGGTCGACGAACGGGTCGACATCCTGCATCGGCCGTGCCAGCCCGACGGTGACATCCCTTGGGACCGGTGGAGGTCCATATCGGACCGGATCGTAGTTACCATCCAGGATCTGATCGCTTACAACAACGGTTCCTACTTCGTAGACCCGTCGATATGGCGACAGTACAGAGCGGGACTTGTTCAGTCGATCCACCAGGCCGACGGCGTGGCGGTGGTTTCGGACGACGTTGCCCGCTCCATCGCCGACGAGAGGCTTCCCGTTTCGCCAGAGAACGTGTGCGTGATCTGGAACGGAGTGGACCACGAACTGGGACGCTTCGACGCCAGCGCTCCGCCCGGCGCTCTTGTGACGCACGGATTCGCCGCGTCGAGTTTCATCCTCGTCCTCGGCGCCACCTACGCGCACAAGAACAGGGATGTGGCGATCGAGGCCTGGAAGATACTGCGCAACCGGGGTCTTCCCCATCGCCTCGTGATGGCCGGCGTTGTGGTACCACGGGGCTCGACGCGAAACGAAGAGGCGCGCGCCCGTTCGGTGCTGCCCGAGAACCTCCGCCACGATCTGCTGACCGTTCCCGACGTCACGCCGGACGAACGCACGTGGCTGCTCACGCATTCCTCTCTGGTCATGTACCCGACGTCAGCAGAAGGATTCGGCCTCATACCATTCGAGACGGCGCAGTGCGGGACTCCCACCCTCTTCGTCTCCTTCGGCCCTCTCGCCGAGCTGGTGTCCAGCACTCCTGTAGTGGCGCGCGACTGGAGTCCCGGCGCGTTCGCCGACGCCGCCCAACTCCTCCTCGAGGACCCCGGACTGGCCAGCGCCCAGGTCGAGGCCGTACGGGCCGCAGCCAAGAAATACACCTGGACGGCGACGGCCGATCAGTCCGTCCGCTTCTATCGCGAGCTCCTGGCTCGCCCCGCGATCGGAAGGATTGCCCGCGTATGAACAAGGAGGACCGAGTGACCGGTCGCTTGGATTCGACCCGAATCGCCGAGATCAACCTCGAACAGGCACTCCTCGACTTCGAGGTCGCGAACGCACGTGTCCTGGACCTGACACAGCGGCTCACGGAGTTGAACGCCGAACTGCTGAATACCCGCCAGCAGTTGGAATCTGTGCGCTTGTCGTCCAGCCAGGCGCAGACCGAGCTCGCAGTCGCCACAGAGGAGAATCGTCAGATCAAATCTTCGCTCGCCTACCGCGGGCTCAGGTTCATGGGTGATGCACGGGCCCGGATGAAGCGGTGAAACCTCGCATCCTCTTCTGCATGACTGTCTACAACGGTCGCGAATTCGTTCCTGCCGCCATCCAGTCGGCCATGCGGCTTGACCAGTCTGATGCTGCCGTCGATCTACTACTACTCGACGATTGCAGCCCCGAGCCTGGCTGGAGCGAAGAAGTAGAGAAGCTGTGCGCAAGTGCCGGCGCCCACTACTATCGATCACCCCGCAATCTCGGGATACCCCGGAATGTCAGCCTCGGCATGCGGACCGCGGTCGAGGAGGGCTACGACTACGTCGTGGTGGCCAACTCAGACGTCCTGTTCCCCCGGTCGCTGATATCGGACATGCTGGCGTCGGCAGATCATCCAGGCGTCGGGAGTGTCACGGCTTGGTCCAACAACGTGTCCGTGTACTCGATCCCGAACATCGCCGCTGACCAGCACCTCAACGACCAGGACGTGGTCGATTGGATCGCCGCCTCACTGCACGGCCAGTTCGGCGACGCGGTGGTCGACATCCCTGCAGGGATCTCGTTCTGCATCCTCATCCCGATCCCGGTCGTGGAGGATGTCGGGGTAATGGACCCCGTATTCGGACGTGGCTACTGCGAGGAGACCGATTGGACCCTCCGCAGCCTGGCGCGTGGGTACCGAATCGGCCTGTGTCCCGGCACCTTCGTCTACCACTCGGGCTCTGGTTCCACCCACTCGACCGGCATCCTCACGCCGGGCACGACCACCGTTGCCAAGAACGAGGCAATCATCGATCTACGCTACCCACAGTTCCGCTCGCAGGTCAGAGCCTTCATCGGAAGCGGAATATTGCAGAAGGCCCATGTGGACGGGATCACGAAGGTGCTGGCCGACGCCGGGAGGCAGTTCGGTTACACGGTGGACGTCGGCTGGCTGAGCCGTCCCGATCGGGCCCAGACGACAGTCTCGTGCCGGCTCGCCCCCGACGGCGCTTCCTCTCTGACGATGAACTTCCTCGGCTTCGAGCGCTCCATGGCCATCGAGGGTCTCGAAGTCGGGACCTATCTGCTCGAGCTATTCGGGAAGGAACCTGATCGAGTCAACCTCATGGACCACCGCCCCGGTGATCTGGCTGCG
>JAKBAX010000289.1 GCA_021808785.1 Actinomycetes bacterium
AACAGAACCTCCCCACGCTGTCCTCAGCCCAGCGACACCGCAACCACCACCCCGGCCGAAGACGTCTCCACCCTCAACGCCGCCGACAACCCATCCCCTCCCCACCGAGAGTGTCGCTCAACACTCAGCCGGCAGTGCGGCCAGCGCTGCCGCAGTGATGCGTTCGCCCTCGTCGCCGGCCTCGAACGCGTCGATCCGTTTGGCCAAGCGATCGGCTTCGGCCAGCGTCTCCGCCAGCTGCCGACGAACCCGTTCGACCTCTGCCCGCGCTGACTCTCCCGCCTCACCCACCCAGACAACATCGGACGGCTCGTTGTGTCAGTTGAGCCCGTTCCGGTACGAGCCTATTGGGGGACAGGGGAAGCACTAGCCGTCGAGCGGGCTCGGAGCCACCGCCACGCCCAGAGGTAGCCGTTAGGCGTCGGGGGGTGAGCCCCGGCGCACTGCCAAGAGGATGCCGGTGGCGTAGTTCAACTCCGTGACCACGAGGTCAGGTTTCGCGTGGACATGCCTGCGAATGTCATCCATCTTCTGGCGGTGAGCTTGCTTCTCGATGTCGGACTTCCAGTCCTGGGGCACGAGATCGTCGAGAACGAGCATCGCTCCGAGGTTGAGCGCTGCCAGAGTCAGGTCTAATCCGTACCACTTGCCGCCCTCGGCGTCGGCGAAGATCAGGTCGAAACGTCCTAGCTTCGGCAGCTCGACTGTGGCGTCGCCGGTGACGAATCGGACCCATCCCGGCCAGTCGGCTTCTTGGGCAAGCGTCGATCGGTGACAGTCGCTCTCGATCGTGACGACCGACACGTCGGACCTAGGCGCCAGTCCGGCAACGATCCATCCAAGTCCGACTCCTAGGCCGGTCCCGAGTTCGCAGATCCTTCCCCCCGGGCGCACCGAGGCGGCGAGCACGGCAAGGAGCTCACCTGTGCTGTCCTCGCTGGAGAAGGGGAAGTTCGACTCGACAGCACGCTTACGTAAGGCCGTGACCCGGGAGGGGATCTGCATGCGAGGGAGGCCTACCACACCGCACGGTCACGGACTGTCGAGTTTCCGCCCAGTCCGAGCCACTGCGTCACCCCCAAATGAGGTGCGCCTAGCGGGCCGAGCCTGGCGCGAAGCGCTGCGCCAGCGCCCACTTGGCCGTTCCGATCGCGTGGACTATTTTGGCCGCCTGGGCAGGAGGCGTCGACTCAGGATCTCACCGCCACCACGATTGTTCAGGCTGTGAGTAGCTGCTCGTAGTGCTCGACAACGGGGAAGGGGTCATAGAAGTGGTGGAGCAGTTGGCGCCAGGCCTCGTATTCGGGGGACTTCCGGAAGCCCTCGGTGTGGTCCTGAAGCTGACGCCACTGCACCAGCAGCAGGAACGTTGCCGGCCGCTCGACGCAGCGTGAGAGAGTCAGCCCCTCGAAGCCCTCCATGCCAGCGATGATCGACTTGGCTTGGCTGAAGGCGGCGACAAAGGAGTCCTCCTGACCGTGGACCACAGAGAGAACGGCATGCTCGAGGATCATCTCGACATGATGCCCTTCCGAAGTCGTCGCAGGAGCAACGAGATATCGTCGTCAGGGACGTCTGCTCCCCATATCGTCTGACCTGGTAGCCGGCGGCACGAGTGCGCTGTCGGCTTTCGAGCCCGATCGACGGGTTCGGCGTCTCGATGGTCGGAGCCCAACGTGCGCCCCGACGCCACCACCTTCAGTTGACGAGATCGCTCCGAGAAGTGCCGATCTGCGCGCACTCGCTGGCGCCAGCCTGCGGCTTATCGAGTGCGCGTTCTGGTCCGCCTCCTACCGGCACCTCGGGGATGGTCGATAAGCCCCTAGCTAGTCCTGGGCTGTTATGGGATACTCAGCGCGCCGGCAGGTGTCGATCCATTGTATTGCCGTCGACGGCCAAAGCCATCGTGGCGTGACTCAATGCCGTCATCTCCACCACGATCGCAGGGCTTGTCTTGCGGTATTAGCCGCTAGACGCCGCGCTCGGCCTCGGCGATGGCAATTTGCTTCGCGCCCCCTCATGCAATGTTCGCACCGGTCGAGTCGGCGCTGTAGATCCGAACGGCTGCCCTGGCGAGAACGGAGCCGCCCTTCAGTGCTGCGTTCGACGCCTTCGGGCGCATCCAGTGTGGACACGGCGGCAAGATCGGGTGCCGAATGCATCACTGCGAGTTCAATAATCCCGCTTGCAAGCCTACCAGCTGATCAACCGCCGGCTTCCAGCCGAACCGTAGGAACACTTCGCGGGCCATATCGGCGGCGAGCCTATGGCCGTCACTAATGAGTTGCTCCCTGCCAACGATACGACGCACTGTGAGACTTTTCACATCCGATACGTACTCCCACGGCCAGGGTGGGCGATCGGAGAATCCGAGAACCAGTGCCCGCTTCTGTAACTTGCTTAGAATGGCCGTGATGGCCATTCGATCGTTTCCCGCCTGGGTGAGGGATAGCTTCGAAGCTAGTTCCATGACTTCCGTCAGGTAGTACAGGATCTCCCACACTTCGATGACGCTTTCGGCGCTGGCAGGCGTAGGTGTAGCCTCCGTGCCCCTCCGCCAGTCCGCAGAAACACTTCGCAGATGATTAAAACGTCCGCTCTGGAAGAAGCGCCACGCTTCGTACATCTCGACAGTCGAGGCATCGATATCTTGCCCTATCCAGTTCTCTCGCCGAATCACGTCGACTCGGTGATCAATGAACGGAACCGGCCAACCACGAAGGCTTACGACCGATCGCCGCAGCGCCTCCTCAAGCTCGCCATACGGCACACGCTCAGGCTCAAAGTGTTCGGGCGCGATCGATACGTCCCAATGTCCTCGACTAATGATCTTGTCAACAATTGCACTCATTGCCAGGCATCTTTCGCTTCGTTCTCGTACTTCTCTGCATCGGTTTGCTGGCCGGACCCCGAGAGCGAGATGCCGGCACCCTCCGCTGTGGCTACGAAGCGTCGCACACTTTTCTGCGTGGCCAGTTCGATGACATCCCTCATGTCGACGGACGTTGAGACCTCAGACGATTCCACCTTCTTGCGGGGACGCACGTATAAGGCGCCCTCCCGTAGAACAGAGTCGAAAGCCTTCTTGCAGAGGTGCGGTAAGTCGAGAAACTCGTGAACCTCCATGATCACTACCGTGACGCCGTTTGACAGGGCCTGTGCCTGCACATCGAAATTCAGCGGTGGATCAGCATAATTACTGAACTTGGCCGCAAGCGTATCGTGGTCAATCCAGCCGGCGACATCGGGTGGATCGAGGCCAGGAAGCATCTTCGCTATCTGATCATCCGCGATCCCGATGCAAACGTAACCGCCACCACCCTGGTTCCCCATGCTGATCGCCGCGCGTAGAACCTTCATTAGGAGGTGGCCTTCGGCCGTGCCTTTCACCTTAACTTCGAAGTTTCGCTGCTCGCCGACCAAGGATAAGAAAGCTTTCGACTTCATCTGCGGTAAGCAATCATCATCCTTCCGTGTCGGGCGCCGGCCCCGAATAGCGGAGACGGAAGAAGTTGTCGTACTCGCCGTACCACGACTTGCCGTCTGCAGCCAGCGCGGCCTTGACATGATACTCCCCGGCTACGAGGGCGCGCTCCCCGCATGATGGGACGGCACACGATCCCTGATCGGCGACGTCGGGCCGCGGCCCCACCACAGTGGAGTCGCGCCAGATCGACGGCTCCAGCGGGTCGCCGGGGAGCGCGCGCCTGTCCCAGAACGTGCATCTGAGCGGCGGCTCGATCGTGCCCCCGATCGCCGGCTTTGGGGCGCTTTCGGCGAAGATGGGTCCAGTTGAGTGATGAGGTTAGGCGGCTCGCCAAGTCGGCTAATGACTGCTTCGAACGACTGCTTCGAGGCTTCGGTGATCTGGCAGTGGTCAGGCTCGTGCGAACGCTTCCACAGGTACAGCAACGGCTGCGCCTTCGCCGCCTGAGCCGGTGTCGACTTCGTCGAACCGCTCGCCGCCTTCCGGCGGTGGCTCCTCGTCATCAACGCCCAAATGCTGGATGAACTCGAACAGTTCCATCGCTTTCAGGTTCTTTAGGTCTTCCGGCCGCATCGACGAGGCTGATGCGTCGTAGTGCCGAGCGTCATCAGGGAGGTGTTGCAGGTTCCAGGGCGGCTTGTCCGCAGACCACGCGTGGCCCGTGTGGTCAATGATCTGTCGACCCGTGGGCGGAGGAAGTCCGGGAATCATCCTTGCCCACCATTTCGTCTTCACCCGGATCGTGTTCATGAAGATCGGTGTGGACAGTTCCCCGAAGTCCCACAGGTCCGTGGCCGACCGGAACCGCGATGCTTGAACTCCCAGTCCGACGCTCGCCAGGGTGATCACACGGGCCGCGGATATCTCAGCCTCCGCCCGTAGGGTGACCGCCTGCCCGCGCTCGGAGATGATCAGGGCGAAACCAGCGGGCGATCGGACCCTGCGGGTTACCAGGACTGCGTCGATCTCCCACTCGCCATCGAGCAGAGCCTGCCGGACGCCTTCGAGGACATCGAGGATGTCTTCAAGCTCGCAGTCGAAGGCATCGTCGACCTGAAGGATGCTGGCATTCTTGCGTTTAGCTCGAAGCGACATTTCGGCGTCGGCGAAGGCGAACGGGTGCGGACCTATCGGCGTGTCGATCTGAACAGAGGGCCGAATGTCGAAATCGTTCGAGCGCATGTGAAGGTGCGGCCCGGTCTCCCGCTCGGGTGTCAGCCTCAGCCCGGTCAGCGTGTGGTAGACGTGGAATCTCTTGTCACGGTCGAAGAAGCCGACGGCGCCGGGCTCGACCCGTTCGCCGGGCTCCCATGTCGGCCACGCAGCCGGGTTCATCTCGTTATACCACTCGACGTAGTCCTTGCACATCGACGCCATGGCCCCTCCCTCCAGCCGGGCTGGCCTGCGGCTCAGCTACCGACCCATGCCAGAATATCTCTACACCAGATGCACGGTCTGACGGCCCGGCTCCGACAGGGAGCCCGCCGGTGTCGCAAGCGGATGACGGTCATCCCCCGAGATAGTGATGTCCCGGTTCTCGTCCACCAGCTTGGCGACAGAGCAGCTGGCTGGCCCACAACCTCGAGGAGCTCTTCCTCGCAGCCGGGCCTCGGGTCGCACGGCGAGCAAGCGGCCGTACAGGTCCCGCCCGAAGGCCTCGAGGTGCTCTGCTGACAGACAGGGGAGCGGGAGAGGATCGAGATGGGCTGGGCGAAGCCGGCGAGGCTTTCGGGGCTCCAACTGTGACGCGCCTGGAACTCGAAGGCGCCGATCACGGTGAGGCCGGCCCCGGCGAGCCCGTCCGACAAGATCGCCTCCGACAAGATCGCCTCCGACATTCATCTAGGCGAGCAGAACGGGTCGGCGCTCGTCGGTCCGGGCGACCTCGCACCCCGACCTGCCCCCTATCGTCCGCCCAGAATGTTCCTGTCAGGGTGCCACCTACCGCCGGCTGACGGACGTTATTGGTGTTGCTATGACGCCTGTTGGCGGAGGTGCCGTTGCACGTGGGTGAGGTGGCGCTGGGCGGCGCGCAGTTCGGCCTCGGCATCACTCAGCCCAGCTTGTTCTTCTTGGATTCGTTCCACGATCCATGACCGGGCGAGGGTTGACCCTGGGACACCGGCCGCATCCGCGATGGACTGCAGTGCGGCGACCTCGTCGGGGTTGAGCCGGATCGAATAGACGGTGGATCGACCCCGGTTCGGCCGGGTCACCGTGGCCCCTTCGGGGATACGGGCGTCGCGGCTGTCCTCGGACGCCTCAGTCTCTGCCTCGATGATCTTCTTTATGTCGCTCATGGTCGTTCCTCCCGGTAGCGGC
>JAKBAX010000290.1 GCA_021808785.1 Actinomycetes bacterium
CTCGGTGCGGGCCCGGGACCGGACGACGGGCAGGGCGGCGGTGTCGGTCAGGGCCGCCCCTCCGGCGCCGGCCAGGGTGGAGCCCGCGGTGCCAGCCAAGGCCGGGCCCGCGGCGCCGGCCAGGGCGGGGCCCGCGGCGCCGGCCAAGGCCGGGCCCGCGGGGAGGGGGGACCGGGCCGGATCGCGCCGGACGGCCCGCAGACGCTCGTCGCGTCCGGGGACACCGGGATCGGGCGGCCCGTCGGCGCCATTGGCGGCGACCACTCCCCGCCGGCTGGACCTGTCGTCGGGAGGAGGGTCAGAAGCGGGGCCGGCATCGAGGCGGTCAGGTGGACCGTCGCCCTGGAGGCGGCGCATCAACGAGGAACCGGACCACCGGTCGGCCCGGCCGGGACGAGGGGACCCGACGGCCCGCTCGGGGCCGGGATCAGTCCGGCCCTGGCCAGCCGGCCGGCCCTGGTCGGCCGGGTCGGAACGAGGGGAGGCGCGGCCCGTTCGGGCGCCGCCGAGGGGCTGGCCCGGCCGGGGGGCGGCCCGGGGGCGGCCCCCTTTGAGGGAGCCGTACTCGGCCGGGACCGGCGACCCCCAGCCGTCGTCGTCGGAGTCGGCCCGCTCCGCCGGATCCGGATCCGAAGGGTCGGGCAGATCGACCATCAGCGTCGATCCTGCAACTACGTGGTCTCTTCCACGGTCAGAACCGGGGCGACCGACGCCACCACCTGACCGGCGTCGAGTGTCATCACCCGCACGCCGGTGGCGTCTCGACCCTGACTGGAGATTTCTCGGACTGCCATACGGACGAACACCCCCGAGGAGGACGTCACCAGAATTTCGTCTTCCAGCGCCACCATGAAAGCCGAAACCACCCGGCCGCGCTGCGCGGTGAGCTTTATACCCCGAACCCCCACTCCGCCACGCCCCTGACGGTGAAAGTGCTGGAGTTGGGTCCGCTTGCCGTAACCGGCCTCGGTCACGATCAGGATGGACGTCTCGTCCCGGGCCGGATCCACCGAGACCACCTCGTCGCCGCCGCGTAGAGCCATGCCCCGCACCCCGGCCGCGTCCCGACCCATGGGGCGCACGTCGGACTCGGTGAAGCGGATGGCCAGGCCCGAACGGGAGACCATGAAGATGTCGTCGTCGCCCGAGGTGGTGATCACCCCGACCAGTTCGTCACCGTCGCGCAGATTTATGGCGATGAGGCCGGCCTGACGGGAGTTGTCGTACTCGGAGAAAGTGGTCTTTTTGACCTGGCCCTGGCGGGTGGCGAAGAACAGGTACCGGTCGGAGGGGAACTCCCGGGTGTCGATCAGGGTCTGGATGCGCTCGTCGGAATCGAGGGGGAGCAGATTGACGATCGGGGTGCCCCGGGCGGTCCGCTCCTTGACCGGCACCTGATAGGCCTTCAACCGGTAGACCCGGCCCTTGTTGGAGAAGAACATCAGGTAGGCGTGAGCGCTCGTGAAGATGATCCGGGTAACCAGATCCTCCTCTTTCAGCCGGGCTCCCTGGATGCCCTTGCCCCCCCGCCCCTGAGTCCGGAAGTTGGTGGCGACGACCGCCTTCACGTAGCCGGCCTTGGTCATGGTGATGACCAGTTCCTCGTCATCGATCAGGTCCTCGGCCGACATGTCGCCGGCGTCGAAGGTGATCTCGGCCCGCCGGGGGCCGGCGAACTCGTCGCGGATGGCGGTCATCTCGCTCTTGATGACCCCCCGCAGGACGCCCTCGTCGGCCAGGATGGCCTCCAGCTCGGCGATGGCCTCGCGCAGCTTGGCCAGCTCCTCCTCCAGGCGGGCCCGGCCCAGCCGGGTCAGCGTGCCGAGGGCCATGTCCAAGATGTGGTTGGCCTGGATATCGCTGAACTCGAACGGGGTGGCCATCAAAGCGTCACGGGCCACCGACCGGTCCTCCGAGGCCCGGATGGTGGCGATGATCTGGTCGATCAGGTCCAGCGCCTTGATCAGGCCCTCGACGATGTGGGCCCGGTCCTGAGCCTTACGCAGCCGGTACTCGGTCCGGCGCCGGATGACGTCGACCTGGTGGGCGATGTAGGTCGACAGAGCCTGCACCAGGTTGAGGGTGCGGGGGACCCCGTCGACCAGGGCCACCATGTTGACCCCGAAAGAGGTCTGCAGCGGGGTGTGCTTGTAGAGGTTGTTGAGCACCACGTTGGCCGCCGCGTCGCGCTTTAAGTAGATGACCAGCTTGGTGTCGTCTCCGGAGGACAAATCCCGGATGTCGCGGATGCCCTCGAGCTCGCGGGCGTTCACCAGGTCGGCGATCTTCTCCATGATGGACTTGGGGCTGGCCTGGTAAGGCAGCTCGGTCACGACTATCTCGTCGCCGCCCTTGGCCTCGAGGATCTCGGCCCGGGCCCGCATCTTGATGGAGCCCCGACCCGTCCGGTAGGCATCCATGATCCCCTGGCGGCCGAGGATCAGGGCGCCGGTCGGGAAGTCCGGCCCCTTGACGAAGTGCATCAGATCGTCGGCGGTGGCCTCGGGATGGTCGATCAGGTGAATGGTGGCGTCGATCACCTCGCCCAGGTTGTGGGGCGGGATGTTGGTGGCCATGCCCACCGCGATGCCCTGGCTGCCGTTGACCAGCAGGTTGGGGAAACGCGACGGCAGGACCGACGGCTCGTCCTCCTCGTTGGTGTAGTTGCGGACCATGTCGACGGTCTCTTCGTCGAGACCGTCGATCATGTGCATGGCCAGGCGCGACAGCCGGCTCTCGGTGTAACGCTCGGCCGCCGGCGGGAAGTCGGGGGCGCCGTAGTTGCCGTGGAAGTCGATCAGCGGGTGGCGCAGGCTGAACGGCTGGGCCATGCGAGCCAGGGCGTCGTAGATGGCCGAGTTGCCGTGCGGGTGGAACCGGCTCATCGTGTCGCCGGTGACCTTGGCGCACTTGACGTGGGGCCGGTCGGGACGGTACCCCTGCACGTGCATGTCGTAGAGGATGCGCCGGTGCACCGGCTTGAGACCGTCACGTACATCGGGCAGGGCCCGTGACACGATGACCGACATGGCGTAGTCCAGGAACGAGCGTTCCATCTCGTCTTGGATTTCGATCGGCTGGATCGACGTGGACGGCTCTTCGGGGGGGCGGGCGGGGGGCTGGGTGGGAGTGTCAGTCATGTCGTCAGGTCAGATATCGAGGAACCGGGCGTCCTTGGCGTTGCTGGAGATGAAGTGCTTGCGCTGCTCCACGTCGTCGCCCATCAAGATGGAGCACACCTCATCGGCCAGGGCGGCCTGCTCGATGTCCACGCGCAAGAGGGTGCGACGCTCGGGATCCATGGTGGTCTCCCCGAGCTCCCCCCAGTCCATCTCGCCGAGACCCTTCAGCCGGTTGAATTCGGCCTTGTGGTTGGCGTGGTCGGCCAGGAAGCGCTGCCGGTGGGCGTCGTCTTTGAAGTACTCCTTCTTCTTGTTGATGATGGTCGAGAAGAGCGGGGGTTGGGCGCAGAAGACGTGTCCCTCCTCGATCAGGGGCCGCATCTGACGGAAGAAGAACGTGAGCAGCAGGGTCCGGATGTGGCTGCCGTCCACGTCGGCGTCGGCCAGGATGATCACCTTCCCATAGCGGGCCTTGGCCACGTCGAAGTCGTCGGACAGGCCGGCGCCGATGGCCGCGATGAGGGCCTGCACCTCGTTGTTCTTCAGCATCTTGTCGATGCGGGCCCGCTCGACGTTGAGGATCTTGCCGCGGATGGGCAGGATGGCCTGGGTACGCGGGTCGCGGGCGCGCACCGCGGAGCCGCCGGCCGAGTCCCCCTCCACGATGAACAGTTCGGCCTCGTGGGCATTCTTCGTGGCGCAGTCGGTGAGCTTGCCCGGCAGGCCGGCCCCTTCGAGTGCCGACTTGCGCCGGGTGGCGTCGCGGGCCTGGCGGGCGGCCACCCGGGCCCGGGCCGCCTGAATCGACTTCTGGACTATCTGACGGGCCTCGGCCGGGTTCTCGTCGAGCCACTCGGCCAGCTTCTCGTTGGTGGCCCGTTCCACGAGGGAGCGCATGGGCACGTTGCCCAACTTGGCCTTGGTCTGGCCCTCGAACTGCGGCTCGCGCAGCTTCACCGCCACGATGGCGGTGAGCCCCTCGCGGATGTCCTCGCCCTGCAGATTGTCTTCCTTCTCCTTGAGGAGGTTGCTGTTACGGGCGTACTTGTTGACCACCGTGGTGAGGGCCTTGCGGAACCCCTCCACGTGGGTCCCGCCCTCGACGGTGCTGATGCCATTGGCGTAACCGTGGATGCCCTCGTAGAAACCGGAGTTGTACTGCATGGCGACTTCGACCTCGCTCTCCTCCTCGGCCACCCGGTAGTAGGAGACCTTCTTGAAGAGAGGCTCCTTGGCCGAGTTGAGGTGGCGGGTGAAGTCGATGATGCCGCCGTCGTACTTGTACACCGCGTGGTCGCCGCCGGGTCGCTCGTCGGCGAAGCGGATCTCGAGCCCGGCGTTCAAGAAGGCGTAGATCTGGAGGCGCTCCACGATCACCCGGGCCTGGAACTCCACCTCGTCGAATATCCGGGCGTCGGGCCAGAACGCCACCGTGGTCCCGGTCCGGCCGCCCGGCGACGGTCCGGTCACCTCCAGCTTGGACTGGGGCCGGCCGCCGTCGCCGAACTCCATCCGGTGGTGCTGGCCGTCGTAGTCCACGTCCACGACCAGCCGGCTGGACAGGGCGTTGACCACCGAGACGCCCACGCCGTGCAGGCCGCCGGACACCTTGTAGCCGTCGCCGCCGAACTTACCGCCGCCGTGCAGCTTGGTCAGGGCGATCTCGACCCCGGAGAGCTTCTGCTGCGGGTTGATGTCGGTCGGGATACCCCGCCCGTCGTCGGACACCCGGCATCCGCCATCGGCGGTCAGCGTGACGTCGATCTGCTTGCAGTAACCGGCCATGGCCTCGTCCACCGAATTGTCCACGACCTCCCACACCAGATGGTGCAGACCATTGGGTCCGGTCGAGCCGATGTACATGCCGGGCCGCTTGCGGACCGGCTCCAAGCCTTCCAGGACGGTCATGTCCCGGGCGGTATAGGTACTTCGGCGCGACCGGTTCGATCCCTCGTCGACCGTCACTTGCATGGCCATGAACGCGACCTCTCAAACTGGTTCGGCCGGACCGCCCCCGCACCCGTCGCTCCAGGACATTTAGGCAGGTCAGCGGCCCGAAATTCGATGACTGTAGTTTATCAGAGGGGTGGGTCCGAACTGTGCGGAGACTGGGCCCGGCGGCCCTTGCGGAAGGGGGTCTCCGGAACCGGGTGGCCCACCACCCGAAGCTGGATATCGGTTACCTCGGCCGCCTGTGTGGCTGCCGCGATGCGGCTCAGGAGGTCAGCGGTCATGTACCGCAACTGGGTCGCCCACGCCGGATGGTCCACGGCCAGGACCAGCACCCCGCGATGCACCGATACGGGGCGGGCGTGACCGGCGATATCGGGGCCCACGATCTGTTCCCAGCGGGCGAAGACGGTCGAGGTGGTGCTCGACGAGGGGCCGCCCAGCCGGCGGGTGGTCCGATCCAGCAACTCGCTCACCTTGCGGGGGTCCTGCTCGCCCCGGGAGGGGCCCGAGGGCTGCCAGGTGCTCACTGGTAGAAACGATAGTAGTGCTCTGAGACGGCTTCGCACCCCCCCTGTCGCACCCCCCGGACGGCCGCCGGGACGGCACCCCCGGACGGCCGCCGGGACGGCACCCCCGGACGGCCCCAGATTGTGTGCAAAAGGAGGTGATATACACCTCCTTTTGCACAGTATTCCAGGCGTGGCCCGGGCCG
>JAKBAX010000019.1 GCA_021808785.1 Actinomycetes bacterium
CGAACTGCAGCCGGCGGCCACCAGGGCAGCCACGACGGCCACTGCGCCCAACCCCGTCTTCCACTTGCGATGGCTGGCCAACTCCATTGATGCTTCCTCCTTGATCGGGCTGTCCCCGGGTGACTGGTGGTCCGCTCGGAGTAGTGGGCGGCCAACGGTTCGCTCGCGGCGCGTCCGGACCTGCCCACTGCTCCTTTCGACCCTTCTCCCCCTTGTCCCAGGACTGAGTGATATTCAGCGGTACGTTAACAATCCTTTTAACTTTAGTCAAGTTAAGGGTTGACGCGGCCGACACCGCTCGCTACCGTGCCGCTCGACGCGCAGCAAGGGGGTACCGCCGCGTTGTCCCACCACCCGGGCCGGCCGCCGGTCCCGTACTCGCCGACGGCGCGCTCGACCGAGTCGCGAACCGCTCTTCTCGTTGCGGCCCGCCGCCTCTTCTCCACCGTCGGCTACCCGGGCACCTCCGTGTCCGACATCGTCGGCGAAGCAGGGACGAGCGTGGGCCTCTTGTACTACCACTTCGGTAGCAAGGCCAACGTGTTCCTGACCATCTGGACCGACTACCAGCGCCACCAGCAGGAACGGACGACCGCCGCGGTGTACGAGGCCCGCCGAGCAGGCCGCAGCGGCCCCGAGCAGTACCTGGCCGGGGTGCGGTCCTACCTCGAGGGGTCCTGGGCCGACCGCGACATCGTGCCCATGCTGCACGGGCCGGCCCTTCCGGCCGGCTTCGGCGAGACCGTGGGGCACGGGGCGCGGCGATGGAGCCGCCGGGCCGCCGGGCTCCTGCCGGGATACGATCCGGTGACCATCGGCCACGCCATCTTGATGCTCAACGAAGGGCTGAGCGGGGCCTGCCTGGACCTCGCCACCTGCGCCGACGAGGAGGCCGCCACCCGCTCGATCGAGGCGGTGGTGCACCTGGTCCGTAGCCTGATGGACTGCCTCCCGGCACCGTCTTGAACTTCTTTCAGCCGGAATGCGATCTTGTATAGGATTGAATCTCCTGACCGCACCGGTCCAGACGTGGGGGTGAAGTGAAACCATCCGCTTTCGAGTACCACCTGGCGGTATCCACCGACGAGGCCGTCGGCCTGCTGGCCGAGCACGACGGTGACGCCAAGGTGATAGCCGGGGGCCAGAGCCTGGTGCCCCTGCTGGCCCTGCGCCTGGCCCGGGTCGACCATCTGGTCGACATCAACAAGGTGCCCGATCTCCAGGGGATCACGGCGAATGGGGGGCTGCGCATCGGGGCCATGACCCGCCACCGCGAGGCCGAGCGATCCGCTCTCGTTCGCCGGCACGCCCCTCTGCTGGCCGACGCCCTCACCTACATCGGGCACGCCGCCATCCGCAACCGCGGGACTCTGGGTGGCAGCCTGGCCCACGCCGACCCGGCCGCCGAGCTGCCGGCCACGCTGCTGGCCCTCGACGGCCAGGTGGAGGTCCGCAACAGCCGCGGCACCCGCACCGTCGCCGCCGCCGACCTCTTTACCGGGTTCCTCACGACCAGCCTCGAGCCCGACGAGCTGCTGACCGCCATCTCCCTGCCGGCCTGGAGGGCCGGATCGGGCTGGTCGGTGCAGGAGTTCGCCCGGCGCAGCGGTGACTTCGCCATCTCGGGAGCCATGACGGTGCTGTCGACCGGCGCCGATGGCCGGATCGACGACGCCCGGATTGCCCTGATCGGTGTCGCGCCCACGGCTGTACGGGCGTCGGCCGCCGAGCAGGCGCTGATAGGCGGGGCGCCCTCCGAAGAGCTCTGGGCGTCGGTCGCGGAGGCCGCCGTCGCCGACATCGAGCCGCCGTCGGACCTCCACGGCAGCTCCGCCTACCGCAAGAAGCTGACCAGCACCCTCGTCCGCCGGTCCCTGGCCGAGTCCGCATCCCGAATCGGAGCCGCAGCATGAGCCGCCGTCCTGTCCATGTAAAGATCAACGGGGTCGAGCGGGAAGGCTATGTGGAGCCGCGCAAGACGCTGGTCGACTTCATCCGCGAGGACCTCGAGTTGACCGGCACCCACGTCGGGTGCGAGCACGGGGTGTGCGGAGCCTGCACCGTCCTGCTCGACGGCGAGGCGGTGCGGTCGTGCCTGATGTTCGCGGTGCAGGCCGAGGGGTGCGAGATCCGGACCATCGAAGGGATGGCCGGCCCCGATGGCCAGCTGCACCCCCTGCAAGAGGCATTCCGCGACAATCACAGCTTCCAGTGCGGTTTCTGCACCCCGGGCTTCATGATGACCGCGGCCGCCCTGCTCGAGGAAGGGCCGCTCTCGGAGGAGGATCTACGCCACGAGCTCTCGGGCAACCTGTGCCGCTGCACCGGTTACCAGTCGATCGTGGCCGGGGTGATGGATGCCTTCGGCCGGTCGACGCCGGCCGCCGGCCAGGCCGCCGACGCGGCCACAGAGGCGGCCCGATGAGGTTCGTCGGGGAGAGCGTCACCCGCGTCGAGGACCGGCGCATCCTGACCGGGCGGGGCCGCTACATCGACGACGTGAAGCTCCCGGGCATGCTGCACGCGGCCTTCTTGCGCAGCCCCTTCGCCCACGCCCGGATCACAGAGCTCGAGATCGGTGAGGCCCAGAAGCTGCCGGGCGTGGTCGCCGTGCTCACCGGTGCCGACATCGAGGCCGCCACCGTACCCATCCAGGTCATGGCGCAGTTCCCGGACTTCAAGAGCCCCGCCTACCTGGCCATGGCCACCGACCGGGTGCGCTTCGTGGGCGATCTGGTCGCCATCGTGGTGGCCGAGTCCCGTTATGTGGCCGAGGACGCGCTCGAGCTCATCAACGTCGAGTACGACCCGATGCGGCCCATAGTGAGCTTCGACGACGCCCAGGACTCCACCGCCCCGGCCATCTTCGACGACATCGCGGACAATGTCCTCTACCGCTCCACCAGCACCCACGGCGACGTGGACGCCGCCTTCGCCGCGGCCGACACCGTGATCGAGGAGACCTTCACCCAGTCCCGCCAGGCCAACGTGCCCATGGAGACCCGTGGCGCGGTCGCCGACTTCGACCCCGGCACCGGGGACCTGACCTACTACGCGGCGACGCAGTCGCCACAAGGCTGCCGCTTCCAGTTGGCCACCTACCTCGATCATCCGATCGACCGGGTCCGGGTGCTGTCGGGAGATGTGGGCGGGGCCTTCGGCCTCAAGGGCCCGGTCCACCGTGAGGACATCTCTCTGGCCGCCGCCAGCCGCATCATCGGGCGACCCATCAAATGGATCGAGGACCGCAACGAGCACCTGCAGGCCTCCGGCCACGCCCGGGAGGAGCAGATGCAGGTCGAGGCGGCGGTCACCTCCGACGGCCGGCTGCTCGGCCTCAGGGCTCGGCTGCTCATCGATCAGGGCGCCTTCCCGTGCCTTCCCTACGCCGCCGTCCTCTTTCCCAACATGATCCGCGACCTCCTGCCCGGGCCCTACCGCTTCGGCGCCATGCAGTTCGAGGGGCTGGTCCTGGCCACCAACAAGTGCTGGGTCCCGCCTTATCGGGGTCCGTGGGAGATAGAGACGTGGGTCCGGGAACGGCTCATGGACGTCGTCGCCCGCCGGCTGGGCATGGATCCGGCCGAGCTGCGCCGGAAGAACATGTTCGACGGGGCCGAGGAGGACAGGAGCATCTCCGGACAGCACCTGGCCGGCATCACCAGCCGGGAGTCGCTGGAGCGGGCCCTCGGGCGGATCGACTACGGGTCGCTTCGAAGCGAGCAGGAGGCGGCCCGGGCCGAGGGCCGGCTGCTCGGTGTGGGAATCGCCACCTTCTTGGAGGCGGCGCCCGGACCGAAGGAGAATCGCATGTTCCCCGAGGACGCCAAGGTCCGCCTGGAATCGAATGGCCATCTCCTGGTCATGACCCCCCAGGGCCCCCACGGTCAGGGGCACGAGACCACCCTGGCGCAGATCGCCGCCGATGCCATGGGGCTCCCGCTCGACCACGTCCGGGTCGTGCACGGTGACACCCGCCAGACGCCGATGAACCTCATCGGCACCGGTGGCAGCCGGGCCTCCACCTGGGCCAGCGGCTCGGTCATGGTGACCACCCGCAAGGTGAGGGAGAAGGCCCTGGGCATCGCCTCCGCCATGCTCGAGATCGACGCCGGCGACCTCGACATCATCGACGGGATGGTCGTGCCGGCCGGCGCTCCGGCCAAGGCCATGCCGCTCGCGGCCATCGCCATGACCGCCTACCTGGCCCCCGAGTCGCTCCCGCCCGGTACCGACAACCACTTGGAGGCCCAGGAGACCTTCACCGGTGACGGTATCGGCGGCAGCGGTTGGTCGGGCGGCACCCACCTGTGCGTGGTGGAGATCGACCAGGACACGGGGCGGGTGAGGATCCTGCGCTACATCGTGGTCGAGGACTGCGGCCAGATCATCAACCCGGCCATCGTGGAGGGGCAGATTCGGGGCGGCGTGGCCCAAGGCATCGCCGGCGTCCTGTACGAGAAGGCGGCCTACGACGAGGAAGGCCAGTTCATGGCCGGCACGTTCATGGACTACCTCCTGCCGACAGCCACCGAGATCCCCCACATCGAGATCGACCACATCGAGTCGGTCCCCGTGGAAGGTCTCGACATACGCGGCGTCGGGGAGGGCGGTGCCATCGTGGCCCCCGCCGCGCTCACCAACGCCATCGAGGACGCGCTGCTCCCCTTCGGGGTGACCGTCAACGAGCAGTACCTACCCCCGGGCCGCATCCTGGAGCTGACCGGCGCCATCCCGGCCTGACCGGCGTCACGACCCAAGAAAAGGGGGCGGCCGCCGGCCGCCCCCTTTTCGTCGTCCCGGGAGGAGGCCGGGCCGATCCGGGCCCTATTTGGGCATGATCGCCGAAGGCACCTTGACGTTCTTCATGAAATAGTCCCGGTCGGACTGGTCCGGGGCCCGACCGACCCGGGTGACCACGTCGACATCGGTGGCTTCGGAGCGCAAGGCGGCGGCTGTGCACTTCTCCCGGGGCCGGATGGGGTACGGGTCGAACGAGTAGTGCCGCATGGCGTTCTCGTGGGTGATCTTGTTGAGCGAGGCGTCGTCCAACCCGGCCAGCAGCTCCTCCAGCACCTCGGGGGAACGGGGCCAGGACGAGTCCGAGTGTGGGTAGTCGCACTCCCAGCAGACATTGTCCAGGTTGAACTCGTCGAGCAGCTTCACCCCGATGCGGTCCTGGATGAAACAGCAGAGCAGGCGCTCACGAAACACCCGGGCCGGGCCCCAGCCCTCCGGGAAGTAGTGCTGGGTCCAGCCGACGTGCCGGGTCTGGATCCATTCCGCCCGCTGCAAGAAGTACGGGATCCACCCGATGTCACCCTCGGTCAGGGAGAAGCGCACGTCCGGGAACTTCCACCACAGATCGGCCCACATCAAGTCGCCGAGCGAGTAGATCGACATGGCCGACGAGATGCTCATGTTGACGCTCGGGGGCGAGTCGTCGGAGGTGGCCGCCCCGCGTGACGACGACCCGACGTGCAGGCACAAGACGGTGCCCTCGTCGGACGCCGCCGCGAACAGCGGGTCCCAGTAGCCGCTGTGGATGGACGGGAGCTTCAGGGCCGCGGGGTTCTCCGAGAAGGTCACCGCGTGGCAGCCCTTGGCCGCCAGCCGACGCAGCTCCGCCGCGCACTTGTCCACATCGAACATGGGCAGCACCCCACAGGGTATGAACCGGTCCGGGTAGGCACCGCACCACTCGTCCACGTGCCAGTCGTTGTAGGCCTGGACCATGATCTCGTTGAGATCGCGGTCCGGGCCCTCCCACAGCACCTGACCCGAGAAGCCGGTCCAGTTGGGGAAGTTGAGGCCGGCCAGTACGCCACCGGCCGACATGTCGCGCACCCGTTCGTGCACGTCGTAGCAGCCGGCCCGCATCTCCTCGTAGCGCTGCGGGTTGACGTTGTACATCTCGGGAGGCTTGCCGGCGACCGCGTTGAGGCCCAGGTTGCGGCCCTTGCGGTCGCCGAACCACCACTGCTGATAGCCCTGGTCGTCGGTCACGACCCGGGGCGCCCGGTCCCGGTACCGGTCCGGCACGTGGGCGTCGAACATGTCGGACGGCTCCGCGATGTGGTCATCGACGCTGATCAAGATCATGTCGTCAGCCCGCATCTTGTACCTCACTTCCCAAACCGAACGTCTCACGGCTATCTTTTAGAGGATAGCAGCGAAAGGCGCTGCGGTCGGGAGGGAGAGCGTGCAACTCGGCCTGTCGGACACCCAGCAGATGTTCCTCGACACGACCACGAAGTTCCTCGACGGCCACAGCGGACCGGGCCGGGCCCGAGAGCTCATGGCCGACCCCGAGGGCTTCGACCGGTCCGACTGGGACCAGGGCGGACAGCTCGGGTGGTACGCCATGCTCGTGCCCGAGAAGTACGGCGGGGGCAGCATCTCGGAGTCCGGCCTGGGCGATGCCGCTCTGGTGGCGGAGGCCATGGGGGCCCACGTGCACACCGGGCCCTTCCTCGCCACCAACGTCACCGCCTTCGCGCTGGCCGAGTACGGCCGCGACGACCAGAAGGAGCGCTTCCTACCCTCACTGGCCGCCGGCTCCTCCATCGGCACCTGGGCCTACGCGGAGACCGACTCGGACTGGAGCGCGGGTTCGGTCGCGCTACGGGCCACCCCGACCGACGTGGGTTACGTGCTCGACGGGACCAAGTCCTACGTGCAAGACGCCGCGACCGCCGACCTGTTCCTCGTGACCGCCCGCTCGCCCGGGGGCCTGGTCGAAGTGATCGTCCCGGCCGGCGCACCGGGCCTCTGCGTCCAGCCCCTCGAGAGCCTGGACCTGGCCCGGCGCCTGGCCGAGGTGAGCTTCACCGGGACCCCGGTCGGGCGGGCCGACGTGGTCTGTGAGGGCGCCGACGCGAAGGCCGCGGTGGAGCGCCAGCTGCAGGTCGCGCTGGTGCTGCAGTGCGCCGAGACCAACGGCGCGACCGGGGCCGGCCTGGACATGACCGTCGGCTACGCCAAAGAGCGCGTCGCCTTCGGGCGGCCCATCGGTTCCTACCAGGCGCTCAAGCACCGCCTGGCCGACCACCGGATGTGGCTGGAAGGCTCGTGGGCCACGACGGCATATGCAGCCGGGAGCATCTGGGACCGGCGTCCCGACGCAGCCGCCGCGGCCCGGGTGGCCAAGGCCCACGTGGGCCGGTGGAGCACCCACATCCTGCACGATTGCATCCAGATCCACGGGGGGATCGGCATGACCTGGGAGTACGACCTGCACCTGTACTTCCGGCGAGCCATCGCCAACGAGGTCCTCTACGGGGCCCCCGACGACCACATGAGGCACCTGGTGGACATCGCAGAGGAGGCGGCCCGATGACCTCGGCACCCGTTACCGGGTCCCCGACCCCTGAGCAGTTCCGGGCCAAGGTGCGGGGCTGGCTGCGCGACCACGTGCCGCGCAAGACCCCCGGCGAGCCGTTCCTGCAGTGGGATGACGAAGGGGTGGCCCGGTCCAAGCGCATCCAGAGGACCCTCTGGGAGGGCGGCATCGCCGGGGTCACGGTCCCGGTCGACTACGGCGGCCTGGGCCTCGGTTCCGCCTACGACCGGGTATTCCGGGAGGAGGCCGCGGACTACCGGATGCCCGAGGAGTTCGGCAACGCGTTCAACGTGGTCCTCCCCACCCTGCTGGCCCACGGCCGCGAGGACCTGAAGAAGCAGTACATCCCGCGGATGCTCAACGGCGAGCACATCTGGTGCCAGTTCCTCTCCGAACCGAGCGGGGGCTCGGACCTGGCCGGGCTGCTGACCCGGGCCGACCGGGACGGGGACGTGTGGCGGCTCAACGGAGCCAAGATCTGGACCACCGGAGGGAACTACTCCGACTACGCCATCTGCTTGGCCCGCACCAACCCGGAGGTGCCCAAGCACGCCGGCCTGACCATGTTCGTCGTGGCCATGGCCGACCCCGGTATCACCGTCGTAGCTTTGAAACTGACCGACGGCAGCCAGGACTTCTGCCAGGAGTACATCGACGACGTGGTGGTGCCCGCGGATCACGTCATCGGCGACGTCAACGACGGTTGGCGGGTGGCGACGACGCTGATGATGAACGAGCGCACCGCTGTGGGCCGCGGCTGGTCGCTCGGAGGAAGCAAGGGCCAGAGCGAGGACCGGGGCATCGCCTTCGATCCGGCCCTGCTCGACCTGGCCCGCCGCACCGAGCGGTCCGACGACCCCCACGTCCGCAGCCTCATAGGCGAGAGTTGGGTCATGACCGCCGTCCAGGAGCAGACGGTGCGACGCGTCAGCGAGGCCATGCGGACCGGGCACCTGCCCGGGCACGCGGCCGCCCTCCTGAAGGCCATGAGCGGTGCCACCGGCCGCCGCCAGGGAGAGATCGGCCTAGAGGTGGCCGGGTCGCGGGCCGCCGCCTGGCGCCCGGGTCAGGCCAGCCGCTGGGGGGTGGGCCGCCTCTCCAGCCACGGCATCGGCGGCGGCACCACCGAGATGCAGCGCAACGCCATCGCCGAGCGACTCCTCGGTCTGCCGAGGGAACCCTCCCCCGACCGCGAGCTACCCTTCAGCCAGATCCGCAAGAACACCTCCCCCGGACGCAACTGAGAAGCTGTCGCGCCAAGCTCGCGAAGAGAAGGCGGTAACCGATGAGAATCGTGATCGTAGGAGCCGGTCCGAGCGGGATATGCGCCGGCGTGCGCCTGCTCGAGGCCGGCCTCGACGACTTCGTGCTGGTCGAGAAGGGGCCAGGGGTCGGCGGCACCTGGCGCCACAACACCTATCCGGGGGCGGCGTGCGACATCCAGTCCGCGCTGTACTCCTTCTCGTTCGCCCCGAAGGTGGACTGGAGCCGACCCTACGGCACGCAGCCGGAGATCCTCCGCTACATGGAAGAGGTGGCCGACCGCTTCGGCCTGCTCCCCCGCTGCCGCTTCGGCGTCGAGGTGGTGGGCGCCAGCTGGGATGAAGCGCGCAGCTCCTGGACCACCCGGCTGAGCACCGGAGAGACCCTCGAGTCGGATGTCCTGGTGAGCGCCATCGGCATGTTCAACGAGCTGGCCTACCCGGACATCCCGGGCCTCGACTCCTTCGCCGGGACCCGCTTCCACTCGGCCCGCTGGGACTGGGACCACGACCTGACCGGCGAGCGGGTCGCGGTGATCGGCAGCGCCGCCAGCGCGGTGCAGTTCGTCCCCGAGATAGTGGAGCAGGCCGGTCCGGTCCATCTCTACCAGCGCACCGCCAACTGGGTCCTGCCCAAGCCCGATACTCCCTACACCGAGGAGCAGCTCGAGGCCTTCCGGTCCGACCCGGCGCTGATGGCCGCCCTGCGCCAGGAGGTCTACGACCGGGCCGAGCGGACCGTCACGTTCTCCGACCCCGAGATGGTGGCGACCAACCAGGCCATCGCCCGGGCCGCCATCGACGTGGTCGAGGACCCCGAGACCCGGACCAAGCTGATCCCCGACCACCCGTGGGGTTGCAAGCGGCCCCTCCTCTCGAACAACTTCTATCCCGCTTTCAACCGCCCCAACCTGGAGTTGGTCACCGAGCCCATCGACCATGTCGACGCCGGGGGCGTGGTGAGCACCGACGGTCGGCGCCGGCCGGTCGACACGCTCATCCTGGCGACCGGGTTCCAGGCCACCCGCTACACGTCGGCCCTCGATGTGACCGGGCGGGGTGGGCGGCGACTCGACGACGCCTGGCGCGACGGGGCGGCGGCCTACCTCGGCGTCACCACCGCCGGCTTCCCGAACCTGTTCATGCTCTATGGGCCCAACACGAACAACGGATCCATCCTCACCATGATCGAGGCCCAGGTCGACCATCTGATGAGCCATCTGGGGCGTCTGCGGGCCGACGGCTACGCCTGGGTGGACGTGAGACCGGCGGTGATGGAGCGCTACAACGACGAGATCCAGGCCGCCATCGCCGGGGTCACGGTCTGGAACGCCGGCTGCAATGGCTACTACCGGACATCCTCGGGCCGGGTGGTGACCCAGTGGCCCCACACCATGTCCGAGTTCGAGCGGCGGGCCCGAAGCATCGACTGGGATAGCTTCGAGTACCCGACGGCCGCCGCCGGGTAGCTACCCGGCCCGGCGCTCGCGGTACAGCCGGGCCCACTCCGTGCGAGAGCGGGTGGAGGTATCGACATCGGCGGCCCGGGCCCGCAGTGCCCCTACCGTGGCCTGCTCCTTGGGGATGTGGGCGAACGCATCCCATCCGAAGAAACGGCAGCTGTTCTGCCAGGTGATCCGGTCGATCTCGTCGTCGGTCGCTCCGGCGCCGACCATCTCGCCCATCACGTGCTCGGGCGCGTCCGGCCAGATGGAGTCGGAGTGGGGGTAGTCGCACTCCCAGGCGATGATGTCGATCCCGATGTCCCGGCGCACCTTGAGGGCGACCGGGTCGGTCACGTAGCACGCAAGGGAGTGCTCCCGGAACACCTCGCTCGGCAGCCGGCCGCCGAAGTCCCGCCTCAGCCACCTCTGGTTGGTGTAGTGCCGGTCGCAGCGGTCCAGGTAGAAGGGGATCCACCCGATGCCGGCCTCCGACCAGGCGATCCTCAGCGCCGGGTAGCTGCGCATGGCCGGCCCCCAGAGCAGGTCCTGGGCGGCCAGGGTCGACACCTGGGTGGCCAGGATGATCATGTTGTCGATCGGGGCGTCGGGAGCCATGCTTATGGCTCGGAACCCCTGGCCGATGTGCAGGCACATGACGGTGCCGGTGTCGGCCAGAGCCTCGAATACAGGGCCCCAGTGGGTCAGGTCGTGGTAGCTCGGCAGGCCCTCGACGTGGGGCAGCTCCGGCATGGTGACCGCCGGGCAGCCCTTGGCTGCGATCCGCCTGATCTCGCCCGCGGCGAGGGCGGGATCCCACGAGGGGACGAGGGCCAGGGGGATGAAGCGGCCCGGGTAGGCCGCCGCCCACTCGTCGATGTGCCAGTCGTTGTAGGCCTGGATCATCACATGGCTCAGCTCGTCGCGCTTGATCGACAGGTGACCGGCGCTGAACCCGGGGAAGGTGGGAAAGCACATGCTCGCCAGGATCCCGTTGCGGTCCATGTCCCGAACCCGCTCGTGGATGTCGTAGGCCCCGGGACGCATCTCGGCGTAGCTGGAGGGGTCCATGCCCCACTCCTCCGGAGGCCAGGAGACCACCGCATTGAGACCGGAGTTGCCGGTCCGCTCACCCTGGAACTCCCAGTACTGGGTACCGTCGCCCTGCGTGACCAGCCGGGGGGCCCGGTCGGCCCACTTGGCCGGCACGTGCCGGTCGAACATGTCGGGCGGCTCGATGACGTGATCATCGATACTGACCAGAATCATGTCATCAATCTTCATCAAGATGAGCCTATCCCAGGCCACCAGAGGGCGTGATGGCTGAGCCCGGACGGCCCGTGGGGTTGCGATCCGCCGACCCGTACCACTTAGCTGAATCCGTGACAGCGTGCGCCGGGCCCGTCGCCGGGCCCCTCCCATGACCGGCCCCGGACCAGAGGCGGGGCCCCTCTCGGGCTTCAAGATCGTCGACCTGACGGAAAATATGGCCGGCCCGATGGCCACCATGATCCTCGGCGACCAGGGTGCCGACGTGATCAAGGTGGAGTCCCTCAAGGGCGACCAGGTCCGCCGGACCGGATCCGGCACCGGCGGCATGGCCGCCTACTTCGCCAACCTCAACCGCAGCAAGCGCTCGATCTCACTCGACCTGCGCCGACCCGAGGGCCGCGCCGTCCTCGACCGCCTCATCGACGACGCCGACGTCGTGTTCCAGGCCTACCGGCCCTCGGCCGCCCAGAAGCTGGGTATCGACCGGGAATCGATCAAGATCCCCGGGCGGGACCGCCTCGTGTACTGCGAGATCGTCGGGTTCGGGACGACCGGTCCCTTTGCCGGACGGGCCGTCTACGACCACGTCATCCAGGCCATGTCCGGTTTCGCCGCCCTGCAGACCAACCAGGCCACCGGCGAGCCGTCGCTGATCCGCCACGGCGTGGTCGACAAGGCGACCGGGCTCACTGCCGCCCAGGCCATCACCGCAGCCCTGCTGCGGCGTTCCCGGACCGGCGTCGGCGAGGCCATCACGGTGACCATGCTCAACGTGGCCCTCAATTTCATATGGCCGGACGGCATGATGCGCCACACCGCCTTCGAGGTCGAGTACGAGCGTCCCCCGGCGGCCAACACCTACCGGCTCACACCCACCGCCGACGGGTACATCGCCATGATGGTCCTGACCGACGACCAGTGGGCTGCGCTGCACCCGGCCCTGGACCTCCGGCCGGCCGGTGACCGGACCCATCCAGAGCGCCTCCGAGAAGCCCGCGAGCGGCTGGCCCGCATGGCCACCTCCGACGCCATCGACGCCCTGACCTCCCACCACATCCCGTGTGCGCCGATGCTGTCCCTCGACGACGTGCCGTTCCACCCGCAGGTCCAGGCCAACGCCATCCTGGCCGAAACCGACCATCCGGTGCTGGGCCGCATCCGCCAGCCCCTGCCCGAGCCGCACTTCGATGCCATGGGCACCACCTCCCTGCGCCCGGCCCCCCGGCTGGGCCAGCACTCCGAGGAGATCCTGCTCGAGCACGGCTACGCCAAGGAGGACATCGCCGACATGGTCGGCTCCGGGGTGGTCGGCGTCAGCTGAGCGGTCGCCGGCGGCGGGCACTCAGGTCAAAGGGGCTGGCCTCGCGAGTCGAGGTAGTCCTCCACCGCCACCTTGTCGGCGACCAGCCGGTCGTAGTCCGAGTCGCTGACGCCGAGGATCTCCTTGAACACGTATTCGTTGTGCTCGCCGATGACCGGCGCGCCCCGATCCCACGCCAGTGGGTAGCCGTGGAAGACGTGGCCCAGATGGTGGTGGACGCCCACGTCCCGGCTCTCGAGCGGGCGCAGCCACTGGCGCGCCGCCACGTGCGGGTCGCTGGCCAGCATCGGCTCGTCCAGCATTGGCGCCGCCGGCACCCCCTGCGCCTGCAAGAGCCGGAAGGCGTCGTAGCCGTCCCGGCCGGAGGTCCACTCCGTGACGGCCCGGTCGAGGTCGTCATGAGCGGCCCGCCGACCGGCAGCTGTCGCGTACCGATCGTCCCGGGCCAGATCGGGGCGCCCCATCGCCTGGCACAGAGCGGCCCACTCGTCGTCGTCGCGCACCGACACGGCCAGCCACTGGTCACCGGCGCAGGGGTAGAGACCCTGGGGCGCGAACACCCGGTCGCGGTTGCCGATCCGCTCGGACCGGATGCCGAGCTGGCTGTCGACGAACACGTCGCCCATCTGGTGCAGCAGATTCTCCGTCTGGGACAGCTCGATCATCTGGCCCCGACCGGTGGCCGCCCGGTAGTGCAGCGCGGCCAGCACCGCAAAGGCGCCGGCCGGGCCGGTGACGGTGTCCATGTGGAACGTGGAGGGGGCTTCGGCGATCTCACTGCCGGCCGGACCGACCAGAGCCGACAGGCCGCTCAGGGCGTCGAACTGGGCGCCGAAACCGATGCAGGCGGCCCAGTCCCCCGACAGGCCGGCCGGTGGCAGGCGGACCATCAACAACCGGGGATTGCGGTGCATCAGCTCGGCCTCGAATATCCCCATCTGGTGGATGGTCGAGAGCTTGAGGTTCTCGATGACCACATCGGACTTGTCGACCAGCCGCAAGAAGAGGTCGCGAGCCTCCGGGGTACGGGGGTCGAGGCTGCAGGAGAGCTTGCCCCGGCCGACCGAGTTGTTCATGGCGTGGCGGTTGTAGGGGCGGTCGGGGCGGCCCTCGACGAGCGGCCCGTAGGTGTCCATGATCCCACCCAGGATCATCTTGGTCCTGGGCCGGGGTTCGAACCCCTTCGCGCTCGGTGGGAACACCCAGGGACTCTCCAGGCGGATCACCTCGGCGCCCAGGTCGGCCAGAAGCAGGGTCACGAACGGACCCGACCAGACAGTCGTCAGGTCCAGCACCCGGATGCCGCGCAGGGGTGGATCGGAGGCCGAGCCCGGGCGGGCCGGGGCGGGCCGGGGTGGCTCCTCGAGGACCAGGTCGACCTCGGCGTCATCGGCTCCGAGGGCGGGCGCCGGCCGGTGCAGCTGCCAGCCGCCTTCGGAGTGCCGGCTCAAGGCTCCCGGCACCAGGATCGGCCCGACCGCCGCGTCGTCGACGCCGATCCAGAAGCCGCGCTGGTGCAGGTGGTCGGCCTCGAGGACCTCGTCGGGCAGATTGACGCTCGTGACCGGCCACCCCGCGGCCTGGGCCGCCTCCATGACCTGGGCCCTGGTCCGGCTGAGCAGCCACGGGTACATGGCCGCGTCCAGGACCTCCTTGGTGTCGGGGTTGACGAAGGCGTCGGGCCGGTCGAACGCCTGGCGCAGGGCGTCGTCGTCGAGCACGTCGAGCAGGCGGGGAACCTGCGGCGGGATGGTCATCATCGACACGTATCCGTCGCCGCAGGGAAAGATGCCGAGGGGTAGGAGAGTCCCCGTCCCGGCCGCCACGCTGGCCGCCCGGGGCGGCATGACCCGGCCCCGGTACTCGTAGCCCAGGTGCTTGAGGACCCCGTGCGGGGCACCCCCGATGGCCTCGTAGGCAGCGCAGTCCACCAGCGCCCCCTCACCACTGGCCCGGGCCCGCACGACGGCGCCGAGAGCACCGACCGCCGCGGTGTGGCCCACCGCGCACAGCTGCGCGTCGGCCGGCAGCTTGACCGGGGCATGGCCCGGCCCGGCGTTGACCAGGGTGCCGGCGAACGCCTGGGCGACCAGGTCGGTCCAGGCGTAACCGGCGTAGGGCCCGGTCCGGCCGAACCCGCTGATGCTGACCACGACGATCCCGGGCGCGGCGGCCCTCACTTTGTCCCAGTCCAGTCCCCAGTCCTCGAGGACACCCTCGCCGTGGGCCACCACGACCAGGTCGGCCCGCTCGACGAGGGCTCGTACCCGGGCCCGGCCATCCTCGGTGCCCGCATCGGCGACGGTGCTGCGCTTGTTGATGTTGAGGTGGGCGAACGACCCGGTCCGGGCTCTCAGCCGGTCACCGGCCGGTCCCTCCACCTTGACCACATCGGCGCCCAGGTCGGCGAACACCTTGGCGCAGTAGCTGCCCGGGACCCCCCCGGCCAGCTCCACGACCCGCACATCGCTCAACAACTGCCGCACCCTGATCCCCTGTCTCGTCGCTGCCCTTCCTTGCAACCATTATTGGTTTAGCAGGACAACCACTATTGGTTTAGCAGGCCGCGACCGTCGACCCGGGGCCGGCGGCTCAGCCCAGAGCCACGGCACCAACGGTGATGTCGGCGGCCAGCTCCTGCGGGCGGGCCGTGTCGCGCAGGGCCACCCGCACCACCGGACGCGCCGGCGACCCGGCGGTCGACACCGCCTCGGCCCGGGCCGGTCCTGTACGCACCGGGGCCAGGTAGCGGACCAGGAGGCGGTCGACGAAGTAGGCCGGCTCGGGGCCGGCACCGAGGGCCGAGAGGGCGGCCGCCTCGCCCAGCATCCCGGTCAGCCCCCCCATCATGCTGCTGGTGGAGTTGGTGAGGCCGGGCCGCAGGGCCAGCTCGGCCGTCCCTCGGCCCGGGACCCCGATACCGGCCCGGTCCATCACGGGCCCGGGCAGGAGCGGGCGCTCGTGGCGGGACGGGGCCGGTCCGCTCAGGTGCTGGAGGGCGTTGGTCGTGGACGAGATCATGGCGAACGATCCGGTGCACACGGCCACCACCCGCCCGTCGGGCAGCCGGCAGAGGGTCTCGGTCACCGCGGTGCGCTTGCCCCGGCGCAGGATCCGCGAGGTGAGGATCAGGCCCTCGACCTCGAGGGCCGGCGCGTCCGGGGCCGTCACGTCGAGAGCCAGGTCGACGGTGACCGACATGTTGGGCACGGTCAGGGCCCGGTACTGGGCCCCGGCGACGATGTCGGCGTAGGTGACGAGCACCGACGCCCGGGGGAAGGCGGTGCCGGGCGCCCACGCACCGGGCGGTACCTGCGCCCGGCCGGTCCACTCTTCGCCCTCCTGCTCTATGTCGAAGCCGAGCTCGGCGATGACCGACGACTCCCGGGCCGGGGCCTCCACCTGCTAAGCCCGCCGGAGGAGGATGGCCCCGGCCGGGGTGAGCCCACCGCTGCTGAGCACCGCCACCTCGGCGTCGCGCCGCTGGCGCTCGCCGCCCTCGCCGCGCAGCTGCACCACCGCCTCGTGGACGAACCCCATGCCATGGGTACGCCCGGCCGAGAGCTGGCCGCCGTGGGGGTTGAGGGCCACCACGCCGCCGTCGAGGGCGATGTTCCTGCCCCCGGCGAGGAAGTCCTTGGCTTCCCCGATGCCGCAGAACCCGAGTCCCTCCAGCCACGACAGGCAGTTGAACGTGAAGCCGTCGTAGAGGAGCGCGACGTCCACGTCGGCCGCCGTCATGGTCGTCCTCGACCACAGGTGGGCGGAGGGTCCGAGCACGTGGGGCTCGTGGGTGATGGTCGACTCCTCCCACGCCACGCGCTCGGTCATCTGCGTGCCCACCGCCTCGACCAGTACCGGGCGGGACTTCAGGTCCTTGGCCGCGTCCACATGGGAGACGATCACCGCGATCGAGGCGTCGGCGGGCACGTCGCAGTCGTAGAGCCCGAAGGGGGTGGTGATGAGGCGGGCCCCCATGTAGTCGTCCATGGTGAGCGGGTCGCGGTAGATGGCCTGCGGGTTGAGGGCCGCGTTGGCCCGCTGGTTGAGGGCGATCCAGCCGAGCGTCTCGCGGTCGGTGCCGTACTTGGCGAAGTGGTGGGAGGCGCACAAGGCCAGATTGTTGGCGGCCGAGCCGAAACCGTAGGGCCCGCTGTAACCCGGGATGCGCGACTCCTTGGAGCCCATCGAGTACGGGCTGCCACCCGCCGCCCGAGCCCGCATGCGCGCCGCGAAGGTCGACTGCCACACCGTACGGAAGCACAACACGTGGCGGGCCAGGCCGGCCGACACGGCCAGCATGGCTGCGATGACCGACCCGGCCGGGCCGAAGGTCTCGGCGCCGCCGTTGTACCAGACGGGACGGATCCCGAGGGCATCCTCGAGGGCCGTGATCCCACCCTCGCTGAACCCGCCGATGGGCGCCGAACCGGGGTAGGTGGACAGCCCGTCGATGTCCTCGAGGCCGAGGCCGGCGTCGGCCACCGCGGCCTCCACCGCCTCGACGGTGAGCGACAGCGGGTCGCGCATCAGGCGGCGGCCGATGGCCGACATGCCGATGCCGGTGAGAGCCACGTCGTCCTCGAACTTGCGCGTCCCGGCCCGGACGGGCCGCACCCACCGACGGTGGTCGTCGGGCGGGGTCTCGTCCTCGGGCAACCCGGCGTCGGGCTGAGCGTCGTCGGGTTGGCCGCTCGGGGTGAAATAGGGGATCCAGACGTCCTCGACGTGCTCGAAACGGGCCTCCACCCGCATGCCGACCCGCAGCTGGTCGGCCTCGGTGTCGACCAGCCGGCTGAGCACCCGCACCCGGGGGTCGGCCTCGACGGCCACGTTGGCCAGTATGTAGGGCGGGGGGAAACGGGGATCCCAGAGGTGATGGTTGACGGTGAAGCCGACCAGGATGCCCTTGGCCTCGACCTCCCGCCGGCCGATGTCCTGGGACCGGCAGTAGCGGCACACCGGCTGCGGCGGGTGCAGCAGGGCCCCGCAGCCGTTACAGGCGGCGAACGACAGCCTCCCGTTGCGCCCCGCCTCCCAGTACGGCCGGGTCTCGTCGTCCACCAGCGGCAGGGGCGGTGCCAGTCCTGGGTTGGGGCTGTCGCTCATCGGCTCTCCTCCGGTCGGTCTGTCGTGGTCGTCGGCAACTACGGGTGTGCGTTCGGCTCCCCGGCGGGCTCCCCGGCCGGCATGTTGAGCAGGGCTGCCTCCTCGCGGAAGGTCTGCCACATGCTCTGCTCCCAGGCCCCGTTGAGCTGGGCCTTGATGTGCCCGACGCGGGCACTCAGATCCCGACGCGGGCCGCCGGCCATGGGACCGGCTCCGGGCGGCCCCAGGGTGGCCAGGCGCTGGGCCACGTCGCGCACCGTGTCCTCGAGGCGGTCGGCCGCCACACAGCCGTTGATCAGCCGCCAGGCCTCCGCCCGGCGGGCCGGCAGCGGCTCGGCCAGCAGGGCCATCTCCTTGGCCAGCGGCAGGCTCAGTGAGCGGGTCAGCAGCCACGCCGCCCCGCCTTCGAGGGGTAGGCCGACGCGGCCGAAGATCTCCCAGAACGTGGCGTTCTCGGAGGCGTAGATCAAGTCGCACGCCAGGGCCAGCTGGCACCCGCCGCCCACGGCCGGCCCGTTGACGGCGGCGATGAACGGGGTCTCGCTGCGCCAGATCGACTCGAACAGGCGGTACCAGCCGTAGAGCACCCCGTCGTCGCGCGCCACCGTCGTCGTGCGCCGGCGCTCCTCGGGAATCTCGAGCGCCCCACCCGGCTGGCGCAGGTCGGCCCCGGCCGAGAAGACCCCGTCGGTGCCCGTGATCACCGCCGCCTTGACACCTTTGTCCTCCGAGGCGTCGTGGATGGCGAAGAGGAGGGCGTCACGGAGACCCATGCCGCCCGGGCCGGCCCCGCCCGGGTAGTGATCCATGGCGTTGCGCTTCTCCGGCCGGTCGAGCCGGAGCCAGGCCACGGCATCGACGACCTCGTAGCGCAGGCCGGCCTGTGCCCAACCCTCCACATCAGCGGCCACCGCGGATCCTCCCAGCCATCAGATCTCCATGTTGTCAGGGCGCGACCCGACCACCCGAGCCCGACCGCAGCGCCGGCGGGCGATGCGCCAGCCCTCGGGGGTCCGCACCAGCTCGTCGTCGTAGTGGCCGATCACGTCCATCCACCGGTCCGGGTCATCGCGGTCCACGTTGAGCACGGCGTGGACGTAGGTCCTCGCCGTGGCCCGGTCATCCTGTATGTCGATACTGAAATTGGACAGCCGGTGCCAGGTGGAGCCCATCACCGCATGGGACCGGGTCATGAACTCGGTGATCTCGTCGGCGCTGTGGAAGTGACCGATGCCCCGCCCGTAGTTGGCGTCGACGTCGTCGGTCCAGATGCTCCGGAACCCGACCCAGTCCCGCCGGTCTATGCCGGTGGCGTAGCGCACCAGGACCTCGGTGATGTCAGCCCGATCCTTCGTGGCGTCGCTCAACTTTCCTGCCCTCCCGTGCCGTGGCCCGGGCCAATATAACGGCACCCGCCGGGGCCCTCCCCACCCGGCACCTCTCTGATTTCGATATTGCAAAGGGAGTTTCGACACTGCGCAGAAAGGGGCTACACTCGAGGCTCGTCAACCGCAAACCGACCGCCCGCCGGGCGTTCGGAGCTTTCACCACGAGATCGAGGGGGACAGTTGAAGCTCGACCTGCTCTACGAGTTCCAGCCCCGGCCCAAGCCGTGGGCCAAGCCGCATCCCTACGGGCAGCGCGAGGCCGAACAGCGCTGCTACGACGAGGCCATCGCCGAGATCCACTACGCCGACAAGCTGGGCTTCAACACCGTCTGGGTGGTGGAGCACCACTTCCGCGACGGCCGTTCGGCCTCCCCCTGCTCGGAGGCCATCCTGGGCGGCCTGGCCCTGTCCACCGAACGCATCAAGATGGGCTTCGGCGTGACCCTGACGCCGTTCGGCTTCATCCATCCGGCCCGCATCGCCGAGAAGGTGGCGACCGTCGACGTCTTGTCCCACGGGCGGGTGGAGTGGGGCACCGGCCGGTCCACCCCGATGGAGCAGACCGCGTTCGGCGTCCCCGCCGACGACCGGTCCCGGGCCCACTGGAAGGAGGCCATCGAGATCGTGGTCGCCATGTGGGAGCAGGAGCGCTTCTCCTGGAACAGCGAGAACCTGGTGTTCCCCGAGCGGGTCCAGACGCCCAAGCCCTACCAGGACCCCCACCCCCCGGTGTGGCAGGCCGCCGCCTCCGAGACCAGCGCAGTCAGCGCCGGGGAGCTCGGGCTCGGGCTGCTCTCCTTCGCCCTCCTGCAGCCGGTGGAGAAGATGGCCGACCACATCCGGGCCTACCGCACGGCCCAGGCCATGGCCCAGCCGGAGGAGATGCTCACCCGGGTCAAGAACGACCGGGTCGGGGTCTACACACTGGTCCACTGCTACGACGACGCCGACGAGGCCGCCGCCTACGGGCTGTGGGAGTCGGTCAACTGGTGGTACCGGCACCTGGCCGAGTTCACCCTCGAGTGGGAGCTGCCCCACCTCTCCGACGCCGAGAAGGAGAAGGTGTTCCCCCTACTGCAGCCGGTGATCCGCGGCGAGGTACCGGTGGAGCACTACCAGAACGAGGACATGATCATCGTGGGGACGGCCGAGGAGTGCCTGCAGAAGATCCTGCGCTACGAGTCGGTCGGGGTGGACGAGCTGCTCTGCTACGTCCAGTTCGGCGACCTCCCCCACGAGAAGGTCATGCGCACCCTGGAGCTCCTGGCCTCCGAGGTGATCCCCCAGCTCGAGCAGCGGGGCCACCGGGTGGACGCCACCGCCTCGGTATAGCGGGCCTCGATGGATCTCATTTCCGGCCTGCGGTCCCGAGCCGCCGAGGCCCATCCGGCGGTGGCCGACCAGGTCGCGGGAGCCCTCTCCCTCGAGGGCCGCACCGCGGTGGTGACCGGGGCCGCCTCGGGCATCGGTCGCCAGACGGCACTCACCTACGCCGCGGCCGGGGCCAAGGTGGTGCTGGCCGACCTCGACGGCGAGGGCCTGCACGGCACGGCATCGGCCATCGACGGCTCGGTCCCGGTGCCGACCGACGTGACGGTCAAAAAGCAGGTCGACGACCTGGCCCGGGCCGCTATCCGGGCGTCGGGCCGCATCGACGTGTGGGCCAACGTGGCCGGCATCATCTCCAACTCGGCCGTGGTGGACACCACCGAAGCGCAGCTCGACGCCGTCCTGGCGGTCAACCTGAAGGGCGTCTTCTGGGGCTGCTCGGCGGCCGGCCGGGTGATGTCGGCTGCGGGCCGGGGGGTCATCGTCAACGTGGCGTCGGCGGGGGGCGAGGTCCCGGCCCCCACCCTCGCGGTGTACGGCATGACCAAGGCCGCGGTGATCCAGCTGACCCGGTCGCTGGCCGCCGAGCTCGGACCCAGAGGGGTCCGGGTCAACTCGGTGGCCCCCGGCTACGTGGAGACCGGGATGACGTCCAGGGTCTGGACCGCGCCGGACGGGCAGGTGGACGCCGGGGCCCGCGAGCAGGCCCTGGCGGCGCGCGCCGCCGGCAGCCCGCTCGGCCGCACCGGCACCACGGAGGACATCGCCTGGACCATGCTCTTCCTGGCCTCGGACGTGTCGGGCTTCTATACCGGCCAGGTGCTGCGGCCCAACGGCGGGGTGTACATGGCGTGACCGGCGCCTGATCGATACGGTGCCGCCCACCGGAAGCTACGGTGACGGCCCGTGACGACGGTATGGGACCTGATCTCCTCCGCCGCGGACCGGTATCGGGACCAGGTGCTCTTCGCCGACGAGCGGGGCCGCACCCTCACCGGGCGCCAGTTCGCCGACGCCGCCGAGCGGGTGGCCGCCGGGCTCGCCGTGAGCCCGGGCCAGGTCGTGTCATGGCAGCTGCCGAGCTGCCTGGAGGCGGTGGTGGTGACGGCCGCCCTGGCCCGGACCGGGGCGGTACAGAACCCGATCATCCCGATCCTGCGCGAGGGGGACGTCACCCTCATCACCGAGGACGCCGGGACCGACGTGATGATCGTGCCGGCCCGGTGGCGGGGCTTCGACCACGGCGCCATGGCCGACGGCCTGAAGGACCACTGCGGCTTCGAGGTGGTGACCCTCGACCTCGAAACCGATCCGGGCGACCGCCTGCGCCTTCCCGAAGGCGACCCGGCCGGGCTGGCGCCACCGCCCGAAGACGACCACGCCTGCCGGTGGGTGTACTTCTCCTCCGGGACGACGGCCCGTCCCAAGGGGGTGCGTCACACCGACGCGTCCGTGATCGCCTCGTCCAACGGGATGATCGACGGGCTGGAGATGGGCGAGGACGACGTCTACCCGATCGCCTGGCCCATCGCCCACATCGGCGGTATCGCCATGATCAACGCCGCCCTTCGCGGCGGGTCCCGCCTGGTGATGTTCGAGTCGTTCGACCCATCCGACATCGGGGCCCGTATGGCCGCCGTGAAGCCCACACTGCTCGGCAGCGCAGTCCCGTTCTTCCGGGCCTACCTCGACGCCCAGCGCCGCCACGGCGATCGGCCGTTGTTCCCCCGGCTGCGGGCCTTCGTGGCCGGCGGGGCACCCACCCCCCCGGAGATCATCCGGGAGTTGGACGAGACCTTCGCCACGACCGGCATCATCAACTCGTGGGGCCTGACGGAGTTTCCCATCGCCACCTATCCGACCCTGCACGACAGCCCGGAGAAGCTCGCCACCACGGTGGGCCGGCCGGTGGCCGGGGTCCAGGTCAAGGTGGTGGACGGTGAGCTGCGGCTGAAGGGCCCGCAGTGCTGTTCGGGGTATACGAACCCGGCCCTCGACGCCGACGCCTTCGACGAACAGGGTTGGCTGCGCACCGGTGACCTCGGCAGTGTGGACGACGAGGGTTACGTGGCCGTGACCGGGCGACTGAAGGACGTGATCATCCGCAGCGCGGAGAACATCTCCGCCCTGGAGGTCGAAGACATCCTCCTGCGCCACCCTGACATCGCCGACGCGGCCGTGATCGGCCTGCCCGATGAGAGGACCGGCGAACGGGTGTGTGCCGTGGTGGTGACCGAGCCGGGTCGCTCCGTGAGCCTCGAATCGGTGGCCGCCCACTTCGCCGCCCAGGGCACCGCCCGGCAGAAGATCCCCGAGCAGCTCGAGGTGGTGGAGGCCATCCCCCGCAACGCCATGGGCAAGATCGTGAAGACAGAGCTGCGCTCGGCCCTCCTCGGGCCGGCCCGGCCCGGCTAGCTTCTCAAACCGCGAACCGGACCGGCACCGAGTCGGGGCCCCGCTCGTAGAGGCCGATGACGCGCGGCGCCGGGGCGTCGGGGTCCAGCCGCAGGTCGGGCAGTCGCTCCAGCAGGGTGGCGATGCCGTGCAGCATCTCGGTCTTGGCCACGTGCATGCCGAGGCAGGTGTGCGGTCCGTGACCGAAGCCGATGTGGGGCTTGAGCGGGCGGAACGGGTCGAAGCGGTCGGGGTCGGCCCAGCGCGACGGGTCCCGGTTGGCCGCGGCCAGGCAGGCGTGCACCACCGAGCCGGCCGGGACGGCCACCCCCCCGAGCTCCAGGTCCTCCACTGCGAAGCGGGCGAACACCGGGTCGGTGGGCATCCACCGGACCGACTCCTCGACCACCGCCTTCAGGAAGTCGGCATTCTCCCGGGCCGCGGCCAGCGCCTCGGGGTGACCGAGGAGGGAGATGATGGTGATGCCCATCTGCTTCCAGGTGGTGCCCGATCCCGCCGCGAGCAACAGGAAGGAGAAGGCCAGGATCTCCTCGTCGGACAGCCGGTGCACCACCCCGTCCTCGTCGGTGACCTCCGCCTCCACCAGCACGCTGATCAGGTCGTCGGCCCGCTCTCGGCGGCGGGCCGCGATGATGGGAACGAGCAGGCGGGCCAGGACGTCGCCGGCCTGGCCGTCGGAGGTGACGGCGGCCCTCACGTCGAGCGCCTCCTCCACCGAGATCCCGAAGCTGCCTGTGATGGTGAGGAGCGGTATGGGGGCGCAGAAGGCGGTGTTGAGATCGACCGCTCCCTCGTGGCGGAACGAGTCGACCAGCCGGGTGACGATGGTGGAGATCCAGTTCTCCAGCCACCACACCGCCCGGCCGGGCACGAACGATGGCTGCACCAGGGTGCGGTAGGCCCGGTGACGGCGGCCGTGCATGGTCAATATGCCGGCGTCGAGCATGGTCTCGCCGGGGCGCGGCTCGTCGCTCGGGCGGAACCGCTCGTCCTTGAACACCGCCGAGCAGCTCTCGAAGTCGTAGGCGCTGAAGTGGGGCCGGTCCGGATAAGGGAGACCCTGGAAGTAGACGTCGCCGGTCCAGCCCAGCTCCTCGTGAGGGATCCCGGGGTGCACCGGGCCGGTCTGGCGCAGGCGGTTGAACGTCGGATAGGGGTCACGGTCGAAAGTGCCGCCACGACTGTCATAAACGCTGCTGCGCAGGTCGAACAGCTTCGCCATCCGCTCCCGGTCGAGCAGGGCGTCCCCCGCCGTCACCGGCCGCCCCCGGGCCGGTGCTCGGGGTCGAGGACCACGGAGAAGGCGTCGTGGTCGGCGACCGCCGCCCCCAGCCGCTCCAGCCGGACGGCGGTGATGGCCGGGTCGACCTTCAAGGTGATGCCCCAGAGGAAAAAGCCGTAGACGATGCCGCAGCAGAGCCCGATCCGGATCTCCTCGTCGGACGGCCGCTCGCCCCCGGCCTCGACCAGGCGGGCCAGGTACTGCTCCACCAGGTCCTGCTCGTGGCGGCGGCGGTCCTCGACGGTGAGGGCCGACGCGATGTGGTACCCCACGTCGAGGAACCAGGGCCCCCGCTGCACCAGCTGCCAGTCGACCAGCCACGGGCGGCCCTCGGCGTCGAGGATCAGGTTGCCGATGTGGGCGTCGCCGAGCAGCAGGCTCCAGTGGTCGAGCGACTCGGTGTAGCGGGGGATGGCGGTGAAGGCCTCCATCAGGCGCGCCGCGTCGCGGGCCGCATCGGGCACCCCGGCCCCTATCGGCCCCTCGAAGTTGCCCCGGATCTCCTTCACCCCCCGGGTCGTGGCCGACGACGCGATGCGCGGGCCGAGCCACTCGGCCCGCCCGACGGCGGGAGAGTTCCAGGTACTGCCGTGGAGGGCGGCGTACTGCTCCAGGCTGGCGGCCGTCTGCTCGGGCGAGTACCGCTCCCGCCCGTCGAGGAACACCGCCCCCTCGACCGCCACATCCTCGGTGAGGACCACCCCGTGGCCGGTGGCGGGGTCCACGTCGGCATAGACGCTGCGCAGCGTGCGGATCGGTATCGAACCCACCAGATCCCGGTAGAAGAGAGCCTCGGAGGTACCGGCCGAGCGGTACTGCCGGCCGGTCTCACCGAAGTAGCCCTTGGCGCACAGATTGGGGGACAGGCCCTCGGGCAGGCCGCCCTCGCAGTCGATCTCGAAGCGGGCGTTGGTGGACACACGCGAGATCACCGGGCCCGGCCTCACCGCGCTGACCTTGATGCCCGGGTACCGGACCCCGAGCGCGGCGCTCAGCCATTCGGGGGTGAGCAGCTCCTCGAGGCTGTCCGGAACGCTGACCGTCTGCTCCACTGTGTGTCCTCTCCCCGGGGGCCCGGCCGACCCGATCTCGGCCGACCCGCTCTCAGTAGAGTCCTATTCTATCAAACTAGATTACGGGCGTCTCTATACCGTCCCGTAGGAGACGATGCCCCGCAGGTTCTTGCCCGCCCGCATGTCGGCGTAGCCGTCGTTGATGCGCTCCAGGCTGTAGCGGGTGGTGATCATCTCGTCCAGCTTGAGCCGGCCCTGACGGTACAGCTCGAGCATGCGGGGAATGTCCTTCGAAGGGCTCGACGCCCCGAACAGAGCGCCCTGGAGTCGCTTCTGGTAGAGCACCACGTGGCGCACCGAGACGGGGATGTTGAGGTCGTCGGCCATGCGGCCGAGGCCGGTCATGACGCAGGTACCGGCCTTGCGGATGGCGTCCACCCCCTGGGCTATGTGCTCGCCAGTGGTCACACCGACGCAGACGATGCACGAGTCGGCGCCCTGGCCGTTGGTGTAGCTGCGGGCCAGCTCGGTGGCCTCCTCCATGCTCTCCGTGGCGTGGGTGGCCCCGAAGCGCAGCGACGCCTCCCGCTTCATGGCCACCGGATCCACGGCGATTATGACCGACGCCCCGGCATGCGAGGCGCCCTGGACCGCATTCATGCCTATGCCCCCGACGCCCATCACGATCACCACGTCTCCGGGCTGGACCTGGGCCGAGTTGACCGCCGAGCCCCAACCGGTGCTCACCCCGCAGCTGGTGAGGCAGGCCGCCTCGAGCGGGATGTCCTCGGGGATCTTGACCGCCGACTGCACCGCCACCGTGGACCACTCGCTGAACGTGGAGACACCGGCCGCCTGCCCGATGGGGCGGCCCCCCATGCTCATCCTCCGGCTCCCGTCGGCCCGCACGCCAGCCAGCACCCCGGCCCCGTTGTCGCAGAGGTTCTGCATCCCCGACGCGCACCACCGGCAGAGCCCGCACATGGGCAGGAACGACAGCACCACGTGGTCGCCCGCTTTCCACCCCGGCGTGTTGGGTCCCACCTCCTCGACCACCCCGGCCCCCTCGTGCCCACCCGCCATGGGCAGGGCCTCGGGCGGCACCGGTAGGTCGCCCGTGGCTATGTGGTCGTCGGAGTGACACAGCCCGGCCGCCGCCATCCGGACGAGCAGCTCGCCCTGTCGGGGCGGCTCGAGCTCCACGTCGGTCACTCCCCACTTCCCCGACTGGTCGAACAGCACAGCAGCTCTGGTCTGCACCGGCGTCACCCCTCCACCCGGCCGAACTGAGCCTGACCGTATTGGCCGGAGCGGAATTGCGGCAGCAGATCGTCGTTCATGCCCCACAGCTCCCGGGTACTGGCCCCGCCGTCGACCACGAGGGTCTGCCCGCTTATGCGCTCGGCCAGGCTGGAGCAGAGGAAGAGGGCCGCGTTGGCGATGTCCCGGGTCCGCGGCGGGGCCAGCGGATTGACCGAGTCGCCCGACCAGGTCCCCTCGGGCCAGTCCTCGTTGCCGGTGCCCACGGCGCCGGGCGCCACCGCGTTGGCCCGGATGCCGTACTTGCCCATCTCCTGGGAGAAGGTCTTGACCAGGCTGATCACCCCGGCCTTGGCGGCCCCGTAAGGGGCGTGCATGGCGGCCGCCGCGATGCCGTCCACCGACGCCAGGGCCACCAGGGAGCCGCCGGTGCCCTGCTCGATCATGCGGCGCCCCACTGTCTGGAACACGAAGAACACCTGGGTCAGGTTGTTGAGCACCGTCCAGTCCCAGTCCTCGACCGAGAAGTCGGCGGCCCGGTCCCACCGGGCCCCGCCGATGATGTCCACGCAGGCGTCGATCGACGGCAGGCCGGCCGCCGCCTCCTCCACCGCCCGCTCGACCTGGTCGCGCCGGGTGAGGTCGGCGACGACGGGGAAGGCCCGGCCGCCCGAGTCCTGGACCGCCGCAACCACCTCCTTGGCCCGCCCCTCGTCGATGTCGATACAGGCCACGGTGGCTCCCGCCGCGGCCAGCCTCAGGCACGTGGCCGGCCCGTGACCGGCCCGGCCGGGCACCGCCCCGGCCCCGGCCACCACAGCACCTTTGCCTTCCAGCCCGAACCCGATGATGTCCATTCCAATCCCCGTTCGGTTGACTTTGCAATGTCGAAAGAAGCTTCGAAAACGATCTAGCATAGACCGGCCGCGACCACCCGCCGCTTCCTGCGAAAGGGCTCCGTCCTTTGTCCCGTCCTGCACTCGCCGCCACCCGCGCCGTGTCGGTGCTCAACTTCCTCGCCAGCCACCCGACCGACTCCTTCACGCTGTCCGATCTGGCCGAGCGGCTCGACATCAATCTGGCCTCCATGCACTCGCTCCTGAACGTCTTGGCCGAGTCGGGCTATGTGATCCGCCACTCCCGGCTGCGTACCTACACCCTCGGCCCTTCGGTCGTGGCGCTCGGGACGGCCGCCCTGGAAGGCCATCCGGCCATCGACACGGCTCGTGACTCGGCGAGGGACCTGGCCGAGCGGACCGGACTCGAGACGGCCGTCACCGCGGTCGCCGGTGACCAGATCATCCACCTGGCCCGCTCGGGGGAGCCGACCCCCCACGGCGCCTCGGCGCTCGTCGGGCAACGCATCCCTCTGGTACCGCCGCTCGGCACTGTGTTCCTGGCCTGGGGCGACGCCCGCTCCTGGCTGGGCCAGGCCCGCCAGAGACGGAACCTCGAACGGGTCCTGCACGACGTCCGCCAGAAGGGTTATGCGGTAGCCCTCGACGGCCCCGATCGCCGCGGCCTGGAAGCGGCGCTGCACGACATGGCCGATCACCCGGCCGATCCGTCGCGCTGCGAATCGGTCACGGCCCTCCTGTCCTCGCTGGCCACCAGCGCCTACCACCCCCTGACCATCGCCCCCCGCACCCGCTACGACGTGTCGATGATCTCGGCGCCGGTCTTCGGCGAGGACGCCGCGGTGGTCATGGCCCTGACCCTCGTCGGCTTCGCCGCCGGCCTGCGGGGCCACGAGGTGACCGCCTACGGCGAGATGCTGCGCGACGCGGCGCTCGTGGTAACCAAGCGGACACGGGGGCGGGTCCCCGCCGCCGGCTGACGCAGCCACCCGCACCGCAGGAATCACCCCGCCGGGGGAACCGGCAGGGCACCATCGGGCGTCGAAGGAGCATGATCAGCGCACACCGATTCCTTCTC
>JAKBAX010000291.1 GCA_021808785.1 Actinomycetes bacterium
AGGGGGCGGCCGACCTCCTGCTCCAGGGACCGGATCTGCTGCGAGACGGCGGACTGGGTGTAGCCCAGCTCGGTGGCCGCCGCGGTGAACGACCGGGTCCGCACGACGGTCACCAACGTCCGCAGATCCCGCAGTTCCACGCCCCAGTATGACATTAGAGCTGCTGATGTCGAGACTTACTTTTATTGTTTGATCTTCTGACGGGAGGCGATCATGCTCACCTCCATGACCCTCATCCCGCCGCCGCGCCTCGCCCTCGTCGGGGACCGTTCCGACTCGGTGCAGGCACACCCCCGCATACCGGCCATCCTGGGCGCTCTGTCCGGCCCCGGAGCCGAGCCCATCGAGCCTTACTGGGTGGCCAGCACCGCCATCGAATCGCCGACGGACGTCGCCGGCTTCGACGGCATCTGGGTCGTGCCCGGCAGCCCCTACGAGAGCATGGACGGGGTCCTGGCTGCCATCGGGACCGCCCGTTCGGAGGGGATCCCCCTCCTCGGCACGTGCGGCGGGTTCCAGCACATGCTCTTGGAGTTCGCCCGCCACGTGTGCGGCCTGCCCAGGGTGGCCCACGCCGAGATCGACCCCGGTGCCGAGGAACTGCTCCTCGTCCCCTTGGCCTGCAAGCTCGTCGGGGAGGAGTGCGAGGTGATCATCGCGCCGGAGACGTGCGCCGCCCGGGCCATGGGAGCCGGTCCCACCACCGAGCGCTACTTCTGCCGGTTCGGGATGGAGCGGTCCTACGAGGACATCCTCACCGCCGCCGGCCTGGTCATCAGCGGCCGCGACACCGACGGGGAAGCGAGGGTCGTCGAGCTGCCCGGCCATCCCTTCTTCCTCGGGACGCTCTTCCAGCCCGAGCTCTCCTCGGACGCGACGTGGGTCCACCCCCTGATCGCCGCGTTCTGCCAGGCGGTGCGGGAACACTCCGCCGTGCCCACGGTCGCCTGATGAGCGCCGATCCTTCCGGAGAGGGCTGGCAGTGGACCCGCATCCAGACCGATCGCTGCCCCCAATGTGGGCAGCACCCCGGCGCCGACCCACCCTCAAGCCTGGGCCGGACGGCTCTCGGCGCGGCGGCTCAATGGAGAGCGTTCCTGGCCGAGGCCGATCCGGTGCACCTACGCACCAATCCTCGCCGGCGTGTCTGGTCGCCGCTGCAATACGGCGCCCACAGCCGGGACATGTTGCCGGTCTTCGGGGACCGCATCCTGCTGGCGGTCGCCGAGGAGAACCCGGACGTGCCCTGGTTCGACCCGGGCCCCGAGGCGTGGGCTTGCTACAACCGGCTCGATCCGGCCGAGCTGGCCGACGATCTGGAGGCCAGCGCCGAGCGTCTGGCCTCGATAGTCGCCGAGCGGACCAGAGGCGACTGGCATCGCACCGCCCGGCGCGACGGCGTCGACCAGTTCACCGTGGCGGGCCTCACGTGCTTCGCCGTGCACGAAGTTCACCATCACCTGCTCGACGCCTATGGGTCGATCTAGCGCTCACCCTCAGCTGATGGTCCTTCGAGTGATCTGGGCGGGTGTTCTGTTCGGCCGCTGGCAAGAGTGGTCACGGGTGGTCGTGGCGTGTACAATGCAGATTGCATATCTGCATTGTGAGGAGGTGTTGTGACGCAGACCGGTGAAGCCAAAGTGAGCGACCGTGGCCAGATGGCTCTGCCCGCCCAAACCCGGCATCGTTGGGGGCTCGACCAGGGTGGGGTGATCAGCTGGATCGACATGGGAGACTCAGTCCTTCTGGTACCCGGTGGGCTGCAGCAGCTGCGCGACGAGGTCTTGGCCCACGCCGACTGGGAAGCGGCACGCTCCGGGTTCGGAGATCAGGAACTAGCGAACCAGTAAGACCGCGGAGTTGTGACTGTCCTCGTTGACGATCAAACCGTCTCGGGATTGATCCGCGCGCAAGTCGATTGGCCCCCGGACCGCGTCTATACGACAGGTCACTGGTACCTGCGGCTGTGCCAAGCGGTCGTCCGGGGTGCGGGAGGCGCGTTGTCAACGCCGCTGCTGTCGCTTCCGCCGTCTCAACGCGAGAACGCTTTGAGGGCAGTGCTCGAACTGCCTGAGCGAATCGAGCTGCTCAGCTGGCGTGAAGTGGCCCCCATGATGGCAAACCAACTCGACGGCCCTGGACACGGACTGAACCTTCTGTCTCGGGAAGCGCTCGCGGTCGCCGCCCTGCTCCATGCGAAGGTGATCATGGCGGTCGGAAACGAAAACCACCTGCTCCGCGCGGCGCTCGAAGAAGTAGGTCTGACCTGACCGCTTCGCCCGACCACTATGGCGCAGGGATCACCGACCATCCCTTGAAGGCAACGGCCGAAGGACACCATTCAGGTCGCTGGCTGGGCGGGGACCGTGCTCTTTGGCGCTGTGACGATCTTCCACGTCGTGCGAGCGATCCGGTCCGCTCGGCGACCGTCGCTGTAACGATGCCGACTCGGTCGCAGCCGTTGCCTTCGCAACCGAACTAGACGCGCTCGGCTTCGGTACTCGATCAGCTCGCTGAGACCTCGAGGACGCCTGGCTCGTTCTGAAGGGCGTCGGCCAGTAGATGTTCGTCCTTCACGAGAGAGGAGCGAGGATCGCCGAATACGTATCTATTGAGCGGCCGGCTTTGCTGCCCTCGGCGGTGTCGTTCTCCGCTCGAGCTGTTGGGTCATGGTCTCGGGTCCATACCACCGCCAGTCGAGAACGGACATCAGCAGTATCGAGGCGACCGCCACCGAGTACGCAGCCAGGACCAGGAGCAGGCCAGCGTGTGGACTGGCCCCGACGATCTCACCAGTGTCCAACTGGATGCGACTTGCCGCTGCGTGGGCGGTTAGGGCAAGCCCTCCAGCCGCCACCAGGGCCGGGACGAGGAACCTGATTCTGCTGGCGTAAAGCAGAGCGGACAGCCCCGTAAGGATCAGAGCTATTCCGATGAGCAGGGTCCCGACCCCCCATTCCGACTGGCTGAGGCCGCCGATCGCGAGCTGAGAGCTGTCGCCGTCTCCATAGCCGATGTAGGTCCACGGTAGAAAGCTCCCGAGAACGCTCAGTCCGCCGCAAAGTGCCGAGACGGCGGCCAGGCACCGTCCCAGCGTCCGGCGTCGACCCGCAGCGACCACCGGGAGCATGACTGGTTCGCTCCAGATGTCGGCGGCCACACGCGTATCCTCTCAGACGAGCCTCCCCAGCACCAGCGCGCCCAGATCGCCGAGTCCGCCGAGTCCGCGGTCTCGTTCTCGAAGATTCCAGAGGAGGCGCTTGATATCGGATCCACGTTGTTATGGGTCGTCCGTCCACTGAAGCACGTGGACCTTGTGACGACGGAGCGAGAGCCCGGTTCGCGTCTCGTGGGGTCCGGCGTGACCCTTGTTCCGTCCGCGCCAGATGCTGAATGGGATGTCGCCAGTCGCACCGTAACTGGGGGACCAGTACCAGCCTTCGTGGTTGCAGCATCCGGGGAATCGACCTTTTGCCCGAAGAACTGGTGGGTCGGGATGTCGCTGCTGTCCACGGTTGCTTCGATCACCGTCGGGCGACTGGGTGTGTTTGATACCCGATACGGCACCCGCTGGTGGCCCCGAGATCGGGCAACAACCACGCGTTGTTGGTTTGCGAGGACCGTGTCAGCGCGAAGTGCGTCACAGCCGCCGCCTAACATTAAACTCAGCAGCCTGCACCCGGCACCGATTTTCCACCGGACCTGGGACGCCATCGAGTCCGTGAGTGTCCCCCTCGACGTCGGATATCACCCCGGAGAGCTCGGCCGGCAGGCTGAAACGGTAGCCGACGAGTCGGTCGGGGACGAACGCCTGGTATAAGTCGAACTAAAGCCGGACGTTGGTTCGACTTGGGCGACACGACGACGGTCAGGCACTCGTCTGTGGCGTGGCCGCAACGGCCATGCGCCCTGGTCGGCGTACTGCGTGGTCCGCTCGATGACGGGGCCTGGGCCTGTGGACGTGCAGAATGTAGAGTCCTCCCAGTCATACTGCTGGTAGGATTCTGGACGTGGCCAGCGAGTACGCCAAAGTCTCTATCAGCCTGCCCAGCCCTCTGGTCGAGCGGATCAAGCACAAGGTTGGTAGTCGTGGGCTGTCGCGCTATGTGGCCGAAGCCCTCGAGCACGAGGAACGACGGCAGGCTCTTCGTGACTGGCTGGCCGAGCAGGACGATCAGTACGGCCCCGTCCCCCCCGAAGTGATGCAGGAGGTTCGCCGCCAGTGGCTCGGCGCCAGCAGCGCCGCCAGCTGAGACCAGCCGCACTCCCCGACGCCGTCATTATGGACGCTGGCGCTATCAGCGGGGCGGCCGAGGGTGCGGCCCGGATTCGGGCCGAACTGAGCCTGGCCGAACAACTCGGCGTGGATGTGTATGTCAGCAGCGTCACTCTGACCGAGACTCTTCGCGGCCACAGGCGCGACGCACGCGTGCACGCCGTCCTGGCGGGAACCGACCAACAACCGGTAACACCACAGCTGGGTCGCTCCGCTGGCGAGCTGCTCGGCCAAACAGACCAGCAGGACACCGTCGATGCCATCGTGGCCGTCACCGCCGCCACGCTGGGATCAAGAGTCAGGCTCCTGACCGGCGATCCCGATGACCTGAACGCCCACACCGCCGACATGCCGAACGTCACCGTGGTACCGGTCTAGCTCGGCCGCCAAGCCCCTCCTGATCGCATCGCGCCGAACATTCAGTACTGCGTTCGACTGGTCAGGTGTCACTGGCGTCCCGGTGAGTCGTTAGCAAACACAAACAAAGCTGTGACCAGGCCTGTTTGCTTCCAAATTTGGCGTGGGCGCGGAGGGATTCGAACCCTCACATCTCGAGTCTTGATCGCCCTGGTAGGGATTGTGTTCCCAGGTCAGAAGCTATTTCTATATATCCGATAGTAACCATCATGTACCGAATTTGGCTCATTTCTGGTGTCCCGCGTGTCCCACGCGTGTCCCACGGGCCCCGAAATAGCCGCCTTTCGAATCAAAGTTCGAGCTGTGTAACGGCGAGCAGATCGACTCTGTCTGTGCTGTACGTATGGAGGTACTCGACCATCACTGAATCCTCGGCGATCTTGGCCTGCCTGACTTCGTAGTTGGGCCGGTCAGTTCGACTCTCGTCAGCAGCGCTTGGAGCTCGCCACGGCGCCTGATCCAGCGAGATGATCCATAAATGCACGTGCTGCCAGATGTCGTCCGACGGTGTCGTCGGCAGGGCCCAGTCGCGGACGGCTCGGGTGTCGTGGAGCGGCACGCTCAGAGGCCGTTACGGTGCTTCAGTTCGGCGATTCGCGCATCGAGGATCGCTTGGTGCCGTTGATCTCTGGCAAGCCGCTCGCCGGCCTTCGCCGTCGCCGCGTAGGCGTCGCTGATGGTCTTCCAGACCTTCTCGTACTCGTGGTTGTCCCACGCCTGGCGCGGGGTGCGGCCGCCCAAGGCCGACCAGGTCGCCTCCGTCCACCAGTCCGTGACCCGGTCGGGCGGGTAGCCGTAACGGATCAACAGGTCGTGGATCGCTGAGACGAGCCGTCCCGGCTCGATTTCCTCGTGGGCTACTGCCATCTCATCTCCAAGGGTAACGGTCTTCTCGTCGAAGGCCGAGGCTTCTGTGCGGGGTCTCACTGCTTGGCCGCTTGGCCGCCTTCTTCCGGCGTATCGGCACCTCGCCTGTAAGGTCATTTCCGGGCATCTCTGAACGGGCTGAAACGGCCCGAGAACTAGGCCGCCAGCGGCCGTCGATAGCCCCATCAAACCGCTATTAGCCGGACCGGCCCGGAAATTCTTGT
>JAKBAX010000292.1 GCA_021808785.1 Actinomycetes bacterium
ACCCGACGCCCAAGCGGTGGTGCGGGCGGCGTCAGCCTGGCCGTGCTCGGTCGTGACCGACGCCACCGGTGAGGCGCGCGGCCTGCTCATGCCGCGCGCCCCACGCCGATTCTCCCTGCGTCACCGCGACGGTCACAGCCGCCTGGCCTCCCTCAGCTATCTCACCGCCGATCCGCAGCACCGAGCCGCGGCGTACGGGCTGGCCCTGCCTCACCCGGCCGCAGCGGAGCGGGTCGGACTGGCGTACGCCCTGGCCCGGCTGCTGGCGACCTTCGACTCGGCCCGGCCGGCTATCGGCCACGGCGACCTGTCGACCAAGAACGTGCTGTGGTCGTTGCAGCGGGGCCCAGAGGTGTTCGTGATCGACTGCGACAACAGTGACCGCTTCGACGCCGACGACCGGCCCACCGGCCCGCCCAGCCGTCGGCGGGCCATGACCCCCAACTGGGACGACCCGGCTGTGGCGAGGGGCGCCAACCCGACCGTCACCACCGACCGGTACTCGCTGGCTCTCGTGTTCGTCCGGGTGGTGGGGGCGGCCAACTTTCCCATCCAGGCCCGCCAGCGCCGGGGCGAACCGGTGGAGTTGCGCTTTTCGGTCCCGCCCGGGCCGGGGTCGGGGCCGCTCCTCGACCCGGACGCCCCGGTCTGGCGGCTGGTCGCCCGCAGCCTGAGCATGGCCGGCCACGGTGAGCGGCCCGCGGCGGCCCAATGGGTAGGCGTCCTCGAGGACCTGCTGGAGAGCATGGGGGGGGCCGAGGTGGCCGCCGCGGTCCGGGCCGCGCAGGGCGACCGCCCCGCCAGCGCGGCGGCCCCGGAGGGACCTGCATCGGTGGCCCCCCGCCCGGTCGCCGGCCGCCGGGCCGATCCCTCGCCGGGTCCCCGGGACGTGGCGATCATCCCGGTGGCGGCGGCCAGAAGGGAACCCGGAGGGACCAGACCGGGTCCTCGCCTCGGGCCGTCGCCGGCCCCGGCGGTCCACATCGGCTACCGCTACGGTCCAGGGGCCGGGCGATCGGGGGGCCCGGCCGCCCCGACCTGGGTGCGGCCGAGCGGCCAGAGAGCCATGGCGCCGCATTCGGTGGCCCCGGGCGGTCCGATATTTCCCGCCGCATGGGCCGAGCTGAAGATGCAGCTGCGCCGGCTCGCGGTGTGGTGGGTAGCGCTCCACCGGACCGTGCTGCGGCCCCCTGCGGGCTCGGGCCGCCGGCCGCGACGGGCCCGGGCCCTGATCATGTGCCTGGTCGTGGACTTCGTGAGCCTGGTGCTCGGCGGGGCGGCGGTGGCCCTCGTCGTCTCGCCGTTGATCCAGCACTGACGCTACTTTGGTCCGGTAATGACCAGTGTGAGCGCCAACGTCGGCGCGGAAGAGCGCTACTCGGTCTTCCCGTTCTACATCTGCCTGGACACCTCGGCGTCGATGGCCGGCGCACCGATCGCCAGCGTCAATGAGCAGATGCCGCTGCTGCGGGCGACTGTGGGCGAGGACCCGGCGGTGGCCGAGGTCATCCGCCTCGGGATCGTCACCTTCAGCGATGTGGCCCGCAGCGTGCTGCCGCTCAGCGACCTGAGCCTGGTCGAGGAGGTGCCCGAGGTGGTGGCCCAGGGCCGCACCTCCTACGCGGCGGTGTTCGACCACCTGCGCCAAGTGATCGAGGACGACTACCTGAAGAGCCGCGCCGCGGGCGACCGGTGGTACCGGCCGGCTGTCATCTTCATCTCCGACGGTCGGCCTACCGACGACCCGGAGCGGTGGCGCAGCGCCCTGCGGCGCCTGACCGATCCGGCCTGGCCGCGCCGGCCCAACGTGCTGGCCTTCGGCTTCGGCGAGGCCGACGCCGAGGTGCTGGCCGCGGTGACTTCCCACCTGCCCAACCGGGCGTTCATCGCCGCGGAGGGGAGCGACCCGGCCAAGGTCGTGCCGGAGCTGCTCAAAGGCCTCATCCAGTCGATCGTCACCTCCTCGACCAGCGTGTACGACGGGGCCGCCCTGCTCGTGGCGCCCGACCTCCCGAGCATGAACGCCATCCCCGTCGATCAGCTGGACTGACGACCGGCGGCCACGAACCTTGCCCGAGGGAGTGAAGCGGCGGCGACCCGTCTACGGGTCACCGTCACCGGCGGCCGACACCGAGCCGGCGCTGCGACAGTCGGGCCAGGCGGCCAGCGCGTCGTGGCGGGCCGAAGGGGCCAGCACGCCGTGGTGCACCCTGAGAGCGGCCTCAGTGGTCGGGGTGCGGCACCGATTGGCCGGGCTGGGCCCCGAGGACAGCTTTGCCTGGGCCGTCGGGGAGGGCTTGATCGTGCTGGCGGTGGCCGACGGGGTGGGGTCGATCGCGGGGTCGGCGGCGGCCGCCGGTAGGGCTGCCGCGGCGTCAGTCGACGCCGCCGTCGAAGCCGGCGCCGGAGCGTCGCTGGCGGACATCTTGGATCGGGGCGTGGCTGCGGCCAACGGGCGTTGCGAAGGCGGCGGGGCCACGACCCTGGTGGTCGCCGCGTTGGAAGAGCGGGGCCGCGTCGCGGTGGCTCGCGTCGGCGACAGCACCGCCTTCGTGGTCGAGGCGGACGGCGGATGGTGGGAGGTGTTCGCCGAACCCGACCCGGATCGGGTCGACCCGGCCACGGCCGCCCTGCCGTCGGCCGACCCGACGGTGGAGAAGGCCGAGCTGGTCCTGGTCGAGGGCGCCGTCCTGGCCCTGGCCAGCGACGGCCTGGCCGATCCGTGGCGTGACGGCCCCACCACCGTGGCCCCGGCCCTGGCCGGTGCCCTCCTCAGGGGCCCAGAGCCGTTGGAGCTGCTGGAGATCACCGACTTCTCCCGCCGAGGCTGCCATGACGACCGCACGGTGGCGTGTGTGCGGCGGCGGGGTCGGCTACCAGGCGTCGGCCAGGGCGTCGACGCGCGCCCCGTGGAGGGCCCGCATCTCGACGACGTAGCCACCTCCGGGGATCAGGCCGGCGACCAGGATGCTGAAGGTGGTCAGGAAGCTCCACTTCATCCGGGCCCGCACGAGCAGGATCAGGCCGACGTAGACGGTGAAGACGCAACCGTGGCTGAAGCCGACGATGACCAGGGCCGAGTGGAGCCCTCCGGTGAGCTGGTACCCGGTGAGCGACACCACCCAGGCCACGCACAGGACCACGAAGAAGGTCGCCTCCCAGAACGCGACCTTGCGCAGCAGCTTGATCATCCTCACTGCGACCCGAATCTAGCGACGTCGTGCACCTGAGCGTGTTCGCTGCGGTGTTCCCGCTCGTGTTCCTGGCCGAGCTGCCGGACAAGACGATGTTCGCCAGCCTGGTACTGGCCACCCGGGGCCGGCCGGTGGTCGTGTGGGTCGGGGCGAGCCTCGCTTTCGCGCTTCATGTGGCCATCGCGGTGTCGGTGGGGGTGGCCCTCTTCTCGGTCCTCCCGCACCGGGCGGTGGAGCTCGTCGTGGCCGTGCTGTTCGGGGCCGGGGCGGTGTACTCCTACCTGTCGCGTAACCACACCGAGGAGGCCGAGGAGGCCCCCGTCCGCTCCAAGCGGGCCGCCCTGGCGACGGCGGCCGGAGTCATCTTCGTGGCGGAGTGGGGTGACCTGACGCAGATCCTGACCGCCAACCTGGCCGCCCGCTACCACAGCTGGCTGAGCGTGGGCGTAGCGGCCCAGGCGGCGCTGATGGCGGTGGCCGGGCTGGCCGTGTTGAGCGGGGCCCGGGTGCTCGGCCGGGTCCCGATCCGCACTCTCCGCCTGGTGACCGCGGTGGTGCTGACCGCCTTGGCGGCCTACACCCTCGCCGACGCCCTCTGAGACGCTGTCGCCAGTTTCACGACAGCGTCCGAGCGAGGGCCAAAGCCGGTCCGGGGGCCGCGCCGGGCGGTACGTTCCCTGTGTGCGGATCGCCGCGTTCGACCTCGGCAGCAACTCGTTCCATCTCTTGGTCGCCGACGCCCATCCGGACGGGACCTTCGAGCCGGTGGCGACGGACAAGGAGATGCTCCGCCTCGGTTCCGCGGTCGCGGCGACGGGCGAGATCGGACGGGTCGGGTCGTCGGCCGCGGTGGAGGTGGTCCGTCGCTTCCGGTCCATGGCGGAGTCGTTGAAGGTGGACGAGATCGTGGCGTGCGCCACCGCGGCCTTCCGGGAGGCCACCGATTCGCTGGCTGTGGTGGATCGTCTCGAGTCCGAGGCCGGGGTCAAGGTGCGGGTGATCAGCGGTCGGGAGGAGGCCCAGCTGATCTTCGACGCGGTACGGGCCAGCGTGGTCATCGACCCGGGGCCGGCCCTGGCCCTGGATCTCGGGGGCGGGAGCCTGGAGATCATGATCGGCGACGGGCGGGGCCTGGAGTGGGCCACCAGCCTCAAGCTCGGAGTGGCTCGTCTCACCGCCGAATTGGTGCGTTCGGACCCTCTGAGCGGGGGCGACTGCCGCCGGGTGACCGGCGTGGTGGGCAAGGCCATCCAGCGGGTGCTGCCCGAGATACGCAAGTTGCGGCCGCGCGTCGCGGTGGGAAGCAGCGGCACCCTGGAGACGTTGATCCGCTTGGCGGCCACCCGGCGTTCGGGGGTGGCCCCTCCGACGGTCAATCAGCTGTCGGTCCCGGCCGGCGACATCGAAACCCTGGCCGAGTGGCTGCTCGGCATGACCTCGGCCGAGCGGGCCTCCCTGCCGGGCGTCGACGCCCGCCGGGCCGACCTCCTGCCCACCGGTGCCCTCCTGCTCACCACCATCTTCGATCTCACCGGCCTGGATCGGATCGTCGGCTGCGAGTGGGCACTGCGGGAAGGCATGGTGCTCGACGCCATCGGGCACCACATGCGCGCCGAGTGGGATTCCGATCCTCGGGCCATGCGCCGGGAGTCGGTGCTCAACGTGTGCCGGCGCTACGGCTGGAACCAGGTGCACTCGACCAAGGTGGCCCGCCTGGCGGTGGAGCTGTTCGACGGCACATCGGGACTGCACGACCTCTCAGCAACGGACCGGGACCTGCTGGAGTTCGGTGCCCTCCTCCACGACGTCGGTGAGCATGTGAGCAAAGAAGGCCACGAGCGTCACACCGCCTACCTGATCGAGAACGGCCGGCTGCGGGGGTTCAGCCCCGAGGAGATCGGCACCCTGTCGTGCCTGGGCCGGTTCCACAAACGCGGCACCCCGAAGACGTCGTTCGAACCCTTCGCCCGGATGAAGGAGTCCCGCCAGAAGAAGGTCATGCAACTGGTCGCCCTGCTACAGATCGCCGACGGCCTGGATCGCAGCCATGGGGGACCGGTGCGCGACGTGCACGTCTACACCCGGAACGACGTGGTGGAGGTGGTGGTCGAAGCCGACGACGATATCGACCTCGAGCTGTGGGGGCTGCGTCGCAAGCGGGACCTGTTCGAGCGGGTGTTCGGCTGCCGCCTCGATGTGGTCGACGCCCAGCTGGAGCTGACCCTCGACGGTGGCGACCGGACCCGCGGGCGCCGCCCCGGGGTTACGGCCACCGGTGAGTAGGCTCGTCCCACCATGGTGCGATTGCTGCGACTGCTGCGGCTGATCGCCGTCATCGCGGCGGCCGGGGCACTTTTCGCCGGCACCGTAGTCGCCATCGCCCTCGTCAGCAGCGCCGCGCTTCACAAGTCGGCCAGCGCTCAGGAGCTGCCGCTCCCACCCATCGACGCCAAGGTGCAGGAGCCTTCCACGGTGCTGGCCGATGACGCCAAGACGGTGCTGGCCACGCTGAGCGGCCCGGAGTACCGCCAGCCGGTAGCCCTGACGCAGGTGTCGAGGACCATGGTCACCGCGGTGCTCGAC
>JAKBAX010000293.1 GCA_021808785.1 Actinomycetes bacterium
CGGCATGGCCGACATGGTCCCACGGCGGCTGGAGGGCGAACCGCTGCAGTACGTGATCGGGTCCTGGCCGTTCAGGGGGATCGATCTGATGGTGGACCGGCGGGTACTGATACCCAGACCGGAGACCGAGCAGGTGGTGGAGGTGGCTCTGCACGAGCTGGACCGCCTGGCGGCGATCGGATCGGCCGTGACCGACGGAGGCCGTTGCCGGGTGGTGGACCTCGGCACCGGCTCGGGGGCCATCGCGCTGTCCATGGCCCACGAGCGCCGGGGGATCGAGGTGTGGGCGGTGGACAGCTCACCAGGCGCGCTGGAGGTGGCCCGGGCCAATCTGTCCGGTCTGGCCGGGTTCGCCGCCACCCGCGTGCGCATAATCGAGGGCGATTGGTGGGACGGCCTGCCCTTTGACCTCAGAGGAAGCGTCGACCTGGTCGTGTCCAACCCCCCGTACATCGCCGGGCACGAAATGGCCGGGCTGGAAGCGCAGGTGCGGGAGTGGGAGCCCCGTCGGGCGCTCGAGGCGGGGGAGCGGGGAACCGAGGCCATGGAGGCCATCCTGGCCGGGGCGGCGGAGTGGCTGGCGCCGACGGGGGTGGCGGTGATCGAGCTGGCGCCCCACCAGGCCGGGGCCGGGCGGCGGCTGGCGGCGGCGGCCGGATTCTCCGAGGCGGAGGTGCACGACGACCTGGCCGGGCGGCCCCGGGCACTGGTGGCCCGGCGATGACCCATGTGATCGGCGCCCACGGCGATCCGCCGCCGCCGGCGGCCATCGAGGCGGCGGCCGAGGCGTTGCGCGCCGGCGACATCATCGGGGTTCCGACCGACACCGTCTACGGGCTGGCCGCCGATCCCTGGCACTCGGGTGCCTCGGACCGACTGTTTCTGGTCAAAGGCCGGCCCCGCAGCGTGGAGCTGCCGGTGTTCGTGGCTGGGGCCGAGCAGGCTCGGGAGCTGACCGCCAACCTGCCGGCCGGGGCCGAGAGGCTGATGGCCGAGTTCTGGCCGGGTCCGTTGACCATCGTGGCGCCGCGCCGCCCCGATCTCGACGCCGACCTGGGCGAGGACGACGCCACCATCGGGCTGCGCTGCCCGGCCCACCCGGTGCCGCTCGCCCTGTGCCGCCGGTTCGGCCCTTACGCCACCACCAGCGCCAACCGCCACGCCACGGCGCCGATATCGGAGGCGGCCCAGTTCGGGCGGGAACTGGCCGGGGTGGCACTGGTGCTCGATGCCGGGCCCTGCCGGGGCGAGCCGTCCACGGTGGTGGACGCGACCGGCGAGGTGCCCAAGCTGCTGCGCGCCGGCGGGGTGGACTGGGAGCGCATAATGGAGATAGTGGCCTCGGCCTGACCGCCGGTTTGCCGGGGCGGGCCCGACCATGGGATGATCGGGGCCGTGCCGCTGGTTCGACACGCGAGTTATCCCTGCGCGCAATGTCGTCGTGGCGACGCCGGCCGAAGTGATGCGATGTCCTCTCGCCGGTTAGCCTGTCTGGCCCGTGGAGAAAGAGCGTCCCGGCGTGATGCAGTTCGCCGGCCTCGGGATGATGAACGCGCTCTGTCTCGGGGCCGGACTGGCCGGGGGATGGTTCGCGGACCAGGCGCTCGGCACACTCCCGCTCTTCCTCTTTATCGGCCTGGTGCTGGGTGCCGCCCTCGGGGTGGTGGCCACCCGGGCCGAATGGAAGCGCTTCTTTTGAGCTTTTCCCAAGCCGCAAGCTAGTATCTCGGACATCGCAAACCAGTTTTTGAGCGAGCTAAAAGTTGCTTACAGCCTTTCCTCTTAGTGAAATCGAACGAGTGGTGCGCCGCACCGCCTTGACCGCCATAGCCATCGGCATAGTGGCGGCCGGTGTGGCTGTGCTGGTGGGCCAGCCCTACTTCGTTCCCGGCATGGGCCTGGGCCTCGTCATGGCCATCTTCAACCACCGGGTATTCCAATCCTCGGCCATGCGGTTCACCACTCCCGAAGGTGTGGTGAACCGCAAACCGTTCGCCGGCAGCGTGGCCCTACGCCTCGGCGCCTGCACTCTGGTGGCCGTCGGCCTCCTGATCGTGGAGCAGCCGGTCGGGTGGGGCGTGGTCTGCGGCCTGGCCCTGTTCCAGGCGACCATGCTCGGAAACGCCGTCGTGTCACTGATCCGTTACCAGCGCCAGGGGTTCGTAGAGGAGGGTGGCGCCGATGTTTGATACCTCGCACATACTCGCAGTCAACATCCCCGTCGGTGACCACATCACCCGCAGTGGATTCAACCTCGACACCATCTACACCACTTTGGTGGCCTGCGGGATTGTGCTGGGCACCGGCTTCTACATGGCCCGGCGAGCCACCGCCGGGGTGCCGAGCAAGCTACAGCTGATCTGGGAGATGGTCGTCGGGACGATCCAGGACCAGGTGGCCACCGCCCTCGGGCCCAAGTACCGAAGGGTGGTCCCGCTCGCCGTCGCCATCTTCATGCTGATCCTGGTCGCCGACTGGATCGAGATCCTGCCCGGCCTGTTCCACAACACCGATTACGCCCCTTCGCCGACGGCCGACGTCAATCTGACCTACGCCTTGGCCATCGTGGTCTTCGTCCTGACCAATGCCGCGAGCATCCGGGCCAGGGGCCTGGGGGGCTACTTCAAGCACTTCTTCCGCAAGCCGGTGGCCATGTTCCCCCTGCACATCATCGAGGAGATCGCCAAGCCGCTCACGCTGGCCCTGCGGCTCTTCGGCAACCTGTTCTCCGGTGGGATCATGATCGCTCTACTGATCAGCTTCATCCCCCGGTTCTGGGCCGCCAGCATCATCTTCACACCGGTCTGGAAGCTGTTCGACATGTTCATCGGGGCTATACAGGCGTTCATCTTCGCCCTGCTCACCATCCTCTACTACCAGTTCGCCATCGAGACGGACGGACACTGATCCGGAGATAGGAGAAGCGAGAAAATGGCAGCAACCACGCAGAAGGCCATCGAGCTGGCCGGTGCTTTCGCCGGCGGCGGTTTGGCGCTCGGAGGCGGGGCCATCGGCGCCGCCGTCGGCGACGGCCTGGCCGGGAGTGCAACCATCGCCGGCATCGCCCGCCAGCCCGAGGTACAGGGCCGCCTCTACACCACGATGTTCCTGATCGTGGGTCTGGTGGAAGGCATGTACTTCATCAACCTGGCCTTCGCCGCCCTGTTCGTGTTCGTTCTGGCCAAGGGCTAAGCGGCGGTGCTGGTCGCATCGTCGAACTTCCTCGTCCCCAACTCGACCTTCATCGTCGAGTTGGTGGCGTTCCTCATCGTGGTCTTCATCCTGGGCCGGTACATCCTGCCCCGGATCCAGGCGCCGATGGAGCAGCGCCAGGCGACCATCCGCCAGGCGTTGGCCGACGCGGAGGAGGCCAAGCGGCGCGCCGCCGAGGCCGAGGAGGAGTACAAGCGCATCGTTGGCGAGGCCCGCACGCAGGCGCGCCGCGTGGTCGAGGAGGCCAACAAGATGGCCGAGCAGGCCCGCGCCGAGCGGCGCCAGCAGGCCGAGCAGGAGTACGAGCGCATCGTGAGCACGGCCGGGGTCGAAGTGGAGGCCCAGAGCCGCCGGGCCCAGGAGGAGCTCCGCAAGCAGGCCGCCGACCTGGCCATCGCGGTCGCCGAGAAGGTGCTCGGTGAGGGCATCGACCGTGGTGCCCAGGCGTCTTTCATCAACCGGACCATCGACCAGGTGGCGGCCTCCTCGGGTGTCGCCACGGAGAACGCCTAGGTGCGCCAGAGCATTCGCGGCTACGCCGACGGAGTCATCGCTCTGGCGGCCACGACGGCGGGAGCCGCTAGGGGCCCCTCCCTGGCCGTGCTGGCCTCCGATCTGGGCGCGGTGCGCGGTGTGGTGGCCGGATCGGAGGACCTGCGCCGGGCCCTGTCGGATCCCGACATCGCCAGGGGGTCGAGGCGGGGTGTGCTCGCCGACTTGTTCGGCGGTCGGGTGGACGAGGTGACCCTCCGTCTCCTCAACTACGTGCTCGATGCGGACCGGGCCGCCGAGACGGTGGGCGACTTCGAGTGGCTGTCCGAGCGCATCGACGCGGCCAGTCGCAACATGGCCCCGATCGGCGACGTGGTCCTCGGCACCAAGGGCGCCGAGGAGCGGGCCGACGGTTTCGCCACTGCCGTTCTGGAGACGGTCCAGGACGAGCGGGGGCTGGCCGAGATCGAGGACGAACTGTTTCGCTTCTCCCGCATCGTGGCCGGCTCGACCGAGCTGCGTCAGGCCCTGTCCAACCGCGACTACCCGGTGGCCACCCGGGCCGGCCTGGTCCACGACCTGCTCTCCGGCAAGGCCAGCACGCCCGGCGTGCTCCTGGCCACGTACCTGACCAGGATCGGTCGGCCCCGGGACTTCGAGGTCCTCCTCGGGAAGGTCATCGACCGGGTCGCGTCGGAGTCCAACCGCCGGCTGGCCGACGTCCGCTCCGCCGTGGCGCTGGACGAGGAGCAGGAACGCAACCTGTCCCGGGCCCTCTCCCGGTTGGTCGGCCGCGACGTGGAGATCCGCGTCAGGATCGATCCCGCCGTGATAGCCGGTTTCGTCGCAACCATCGGCGACACCGTGGTGGACGCCAGCGCCCGCCACCAACTCGATCTTCTCAAAGAGCGCCTCGTAATGCCCGAGGCCGACACGACCATAGGAGAACGCCACTGATGGCGGAACTGACGATCAACGCCAATGACATCGGCGAGGCCCTGCGGCGCAACGTCTCCGGTTTCACCCCGGGGGTCTCGATGGAGCAGGTCGGCCGGATCCAGGAGGTCGGCGACGGCATCGCCCGGGTCAGCGGCCTGCCCGGCGCCGCGGTCAACGAGCTGCTCGAGTTCGAGAGCGGGGATCTGGGCCTGGCCCTCAACCTCGACGAGGACTCCATCGGAGCCGTGGTGCTCGGCGAGGTGGACCACCTGGAGGAGGGCCAGACGGTCAAGTCCACCGGCCGCATCCTCTCGGTCCCCGTCGGCGACGCCCTGCTCGGGCGGGTGGTCAACCCTCTCGGCGAGCCGGTGGACGGCCAGGGCGCCATCGTCACGGAGCTGTCGCGCCGCCTCGAGGTACAGGCGCCCGGCATCATCGACCGCCAGCCGGTCAAGGAGCCCCTGCAGACCGGCATCAAGGCCATCGACGCCATGACCCCGATCGGGCGTGGTCAGCGCGAGCTGATCATTGGCGACCGCAAGACGGGCAAGACCAGCGTCGCCATCGACACCATCATCAACCAGCGGGGTCTCGGCGTTAAGTGCATCTACGTCGCCATCGGCCAGAAGGGCTCCACCGTGGCCCAGACGGTCAACACCCTGCGCGAGTACGGCGCCATGGAGTACACCGTGGTGGTCAACGCCCCGGCCTCGGAGCCGGCCCCGTTCAAGTACCTCGCCCCATACTCCGGCTGCGCCATGGGCCAGCACTGGATGGAGAACGGTGAGCACGCCCTCATCGTCTACGACGACCTGTCCAAGCAGGCCGACGCCTACCGCCAGCTGTCGCTGCTCCTGCGCCGGCCGCCCGGCCGTGAGGCCTACCCGGGCGACGTGTTCTACCTGCACAGCCGCCTGCTCGAGCGGGCCGCCAAGCTCTCGAACGAGAGGGGCGGCGGTTCCCTCACCGCTCTGCCCATCATCGAGACCAAGGCGGGCGACGTCTCGGCCTACATCCCGACCAACGTGATCTCCATCACCGACGGCCAGGTGTTCCTCGAGTCGGACCTCTTCTACTCCGGTGTCCGGCCGGCCATCAACGTGGGCATCTCGGTCTCCCGG
>JAKBAX010000294.1 GCA_021808785.1 Actinomycetes bacterium
TCTGACCAACTGAGCTACGCCGCCGAGCCCCCTGTCGGAATCGAACCGACGACACCAGCCTTACCATGGCTGTGCTCTGCCGACTGAGCTAAGGGGGCGGATTGGGGACTGCCGTTACCAGGTGCGGCGAAGCGGCTGGGTAACCGGATCATGCTACCCGAGAGCCGGGGGTCGGGCCAGCAGTGCGCCGCCCCTCCCGGCGGTAGGCTCCGAGGCGATGAAATGCCGCCTGGCCGGCCTCGACGATGCCGAGGCCATCCGCACCATCTACAACCGCGAGGTGCTCGGCTCGACGGTGACTTTCGATCTGGTGGCCCGCACCATGGAGGACCAGCTGACCTGGCTGGACGACCACAGCGGGGCCCACCCGGCGGTGGTAGCGGTCGACGACGGGGGCCGGGTAGGCGGATTCGGCTCGCTGTCGCCTTACCGACCCCGCCCGGCCTACCGCACCACGGTGGAGGACTCGGTCTACGTGGACCCCGAATTCCAAGGCCAAGGGGTGGGCCGGGCCATCCTCTCGGAGCTGGTGATGCTGGCCGCCAGCCACGGGTTCCACGCTGTGATCGGCCGCATCGTGGGGGGTCACGAGGCGTCGATCGGCCTGCACCGGGCGTGCGGGTTCGAACAGATCGGGGTCGAGCGGGAGGTCGGGCGCAAGTTCGGCAAATGGCTCGACGTCGTGCTGATGCAGCTGCTCATCTGAATCATTCCGGACAAAAGGGGAAATCGACGTGGCTATCACCGAGGGCGACCAGGCTCCGGACTTCGAGCTACCGGACCAGTCCGGCACCAACCGGAAACTGTCGGAAATGCTGGGCTCGGGTCCGGTGGTGCTCTTCTTCTACCCCGCGGCCATGACCTTCGGCTGCACCAGGGAGAGTTGCCACTTCCGGGACCTGGCCTCGGAGTTCGCCGCCGTCGGCGCTCAGCCGGTCGGTATCTCGCGTGACGCGGTGGCCAAGCAGAAGCAGTTCGACGACAAGCACTCCCTCGGCTTCCCGCTCCTGTCCGACTCGGACCGCCAAGTGGCGGAGGCGTTCGGGGTCAAGGGCGGCATGCTCGGCCTGTCACCGGTCAAGCGGTCCACCTTCGTGATCGACCGGGACGGCCGGGTCCGCAGCGTCATCAACTCCGAGGTCAGCATGAACACCCACGCCGACCAAGCCCTCCAGGTCCTGAAGGCCCTTTAGCAGCGATCCGCCTTCAGCCGAACGGGGCAGGGCCTGGGGCCCCGGCCGGCCAGCTGGCCGAGCACCTCCTCGGCGTACCAACGTCGGTAGGCGGTGACCTCCTCGCTCGGTGGCAGGGTGAGCAGCTGGCGCCGCAGGACACTCGATGCGGCCCGGCGCAGCCACGCCGCGATGCCCTCGATACGCGACGCGATGTCGTCGGGCACGAACACCTCGAAGTCCACCGTCTCGGCCCCCCGAGCGGCGGCCGACTCGGCCAGGCGGCGGTCCGAGTCGGTCCACACGTCGATGTCGGTGATCCACGGCCGGCCGGTCTGCACCATGTTCTCGAGCTCGGGCGGGGTACTGCGGCCCATGGCCATGACCTGCACTTCGCGCTGGAGATCCGACAGCTGACGGGTCGATTCGAGCAGCAGGGCTACCGGCACCCCGATCAGGTGCACCATCCGGCCCGCGCCGGTCACCGCGGTCCGCCGCACCACGCCGCGGGCGAGGGCCTCGGCCGGTATGGCCGGTGCGTCCGGCATGGGCGGGAAGGCCGGCGGTGGGCTGGGCGCGACCACCCTACGGCCGGTGGCCACCTCGGCCCAGGTGACCTTGCCGCAGGGGCGCGGCTCGCTCCCCCACCGGTCGGCGGTGGCCGCGACGAGGGCCAATCCCCGCCCGGTCATCGACCGGTTGGAGAGCAGATCCTCGGGCCGGGCCGCGTCGACGACCGGCAGGTGGGAATTGCCGTCCTCCACCTCGATGCGGATGCCGTCGCCCAGCCGGCAGATGCGGACACCGACGGGGGTGCCGGCGTGCAGCACCGAGTTGGTCACCAGCTCCGAGACGGCCAGGGCGCCGTCGTGGCGCACCGAGTCGCCCATCCCCCACGCCCCCACCGCGGTCGACAGCAGGCGGCGAGCTACGACCGCGCTCTCCAGCTCGGCCGGCAAATGCGCCTCATAGGTGTTGTGAGGGCTCATGCGCTTCACCTGGCCGTTCACACCTGCTTCCCCTTAGGGTACGTTCAGGTTACTTGCTGGTCATCGGCGCGTTCCGGTTCATCCTGAAGCGAACCGGGCCGGGCCGGCCGGCGGATCGGAGCCGACCTGAACGGCGGGCGCGAGGGTCACGACGGGCGCTGCTCACCCGCCGGTGCGGGCCGATCGTCTCGGACCGGCGTCAGCCCCTGAAGTCGGCGACGAGGGCGGCCAGCTCCACGGGGGTGTCACCCTGGACCGAGTGGCCCGCCTCGGCCACGTGCTCCACCCGGGCCCCCGGCTGGCGCCTGAGGAGCTCGGCCTCGTCCTCGTCGTCCACCACCGACTGCGGGCGCATGCCGCGGACCAGCATCACCGGCACCTCGATGCCCGAGACCGCGTTCCAGAGCTTGTTGAACCGCTCGTGGGGGTCGACCGGCTCGCCATGGTCGCCTTCGGCGGCCATCCGGTGACGGGCGTAGCGCCACACCCATGTCCCGTCATCGCGTTGGGCCGCGTTGTGCAGGATGCCGCGGCGGAGGGACGCGACGGTACGGGTGGGGTTGTACTCCACGGTGCGGGCCAGGATGGCGTCGAAGTCGGGAAAGCTCTCGGGACCGTTGATGAACGCCGCGATGGTGGCCGACTTCTCCCGGTTGACACCCGGGGTGACATCCACCAGCACCAGCTTGCGGACCAGCTCCGGGTGGCGGGCGGCCAGGGCGATGGCGGTGATGCCGCCGAGCGACATCCCGATGACCACGGCCGCCTCGGGGGCGAGGGCGGTGATGGCCGAGGCGACATCGTCGGCATTGTCGTCGGGGTCGAGATAGCCCGACCGACCCCCGTCGGAATGGCCGTGGCCGGGCAGGTCGACCGCCACCGCGGGACGGTCGAGGGCCAGCAGGACGGTGTCCCAGGTGTGGGCGTTCTGGGCCCCGCCGTGGATGAAGAAGTACTCCGGCGGCCCCTCGCCCCACACCAGCGCGCTCAGCCGTCGCCCGTCTCCCACCTCCACCTGCTCCCGGCGGACCGTCGGGGGCCGGAACGGGATCCCGAACTCGGCGGCGTTGTCGTGGAACATGGAGAACTCGTCGTAAGCGACCCTCTCGACCATGGAAGGACCTTATATCCCTCAACCGGCCCGACCCCCGGGGGATAATGGGATGAGGTGGCTGAAAAGTACGCGGACGCTCGGCTAGGGGTCGAAGACCTCATTACCGTCATTCAGGACCTGTCTCTGGCGCGCACGTCACCTGAGATCCACCGGGTGATCAGCCGCGCCGCCCGGCGCCTGAACCAGGCCAACGGGTCCGCCCTGGTCCTCACCGACGACCGGGTCGCCCGCCACGTCGACGAGGACGGTACCGGCCCGGGATGGAAGGGGCGGCGCATCCCGCTCGACAGCGATATCGCCGGCTGGTGCGTGCGCCACCGCCGCCCCGTCGTGGTCGACGACGTGCGGGCCGACATCCGCCTGCCGGTGGCGCCCTACTGGTCCACCCCGGTGACCAGCCTGTTGGCCGTCCCGATCCGGGGCCGCCAACCGATGGGCGCCCTGGTCAACTACTGGACCGAGACCCACCGGGCCGGCCCCGACGACATCCGCCTGCTGCAGACCATCGCCGACTCGGCCGCGCTGGCCCTCGAGAACGCCGAGGTGCGGGCCTTCACCGAGGAGCGGGTCCGGGAGCGCACCGTCGAGCTGGAGCAGCTCAACTCCCGCCTCCAGAACGAGATCCACGAGCGGCGCAAGGCCGAGGAGGAGGTGCGCCGGCTCTCGCTGGTGGACGAGCTCACCGGGCTGTACAACCGGCGGGGCTTCCACCTGCTGGCCGGCCGGGAGCTCAAGTCCATCCAGCGCACCGGCCGGCGGGCCCTGGTCCTCTATATAGATCTGGACGGTTTGAAGCGGGCCAACGACACCAAGGGCCACGACGCCGGCGACCGCCTGCTCCAGCGGGCGGCCGGCGTCCTGCGGGCGACGGCCCGCGAGACCGATGTGACCGCCCGCCTGGGCGGCGACGAGTTCGCCGTGTTCATGACCATGGGCTACGACCACCCCCCGTTGCCCCTGATCGTCGAGCGGTTCTTGGCTGCCGCCCGCCGGGCCGGGGTCAAGTGGAGCATCGGCGCCACCCCCACCCCGACAGAGCGGGTGGTGTCGCTCGACGACCTGCTCAGCGGGGCCGACGAAGCCATGTACCGGGGACGGCGGGCCCGGCGCGGCGATCGGCAGGTGGCCGTCGGTCGCTAGCGGCCCGGCCCGGCGATCGGCAGGCGGCCGTCGGTCGCTAGCGGTCGCGCCCCAGCTGGTCGTCGCCGTAGATGGCCCGGCTCCACACCCGCAGAACCACCTCCAGGGCCTCTTCCTCACCGAGTGACGGCTCCTGGCCCGCCAGGGCGGCGTGAAAGGTGCGTTCGGTCATCCAGTTGAGGGCGATGGCCAGCTGGCGGGGGGCCAGGCCGGGCAGCGCCGCGCCCCGCTCCTGCTCGGAGCGGATCCCCATCTCGATGTCGCCGACGAAGCCCTCCATGATCTTGGCCCACACCTTCCGGGCCTCCTCGCTCTCGGGCAGCATCTGCGACACGGCCAGGGTCAGGGACCGATGGCTGCGGAAGGTGTGCAGGATGGACTCGAGGCCCCTCCGCCACAGCTGCGCGACGTCCTCGCCGGCCTGTTCGAGCGCGGTGGCCCGGGCCAGGCGGGCCTCGTCGGCCACCCGGTCGAGCAGGGTCAGCACGACCGCCTCCTTGGACGGGAAGTAGAAGTAGAAGGTGGGCCGGGAGATGCCCGCCCCCCGGGCCAGGTCGTCGACGGAGATGCCGCCCAGGCCCCGCTCGCCGAGCAGGCGCTCGGCAGTGGCCAGGATGGCCCGTTCCCGGTCGTCTCCGCTCGGCCGGCGGCTGCGCCGGCTCCGGTCGGCGTGCTCGCTGGTGGGCGCCGAGCGCAAGCGCCCCGGGCTGGAGAACGGTAGATCTCCGGCCACGGCTAGCGCCGGGCCCGCCGCCGGCCGACCCGGCCGAACAGGTCCACGTAGCGGGCTCCCAGCACCCGGGGGATGGCGGCGATGGCGTAGGCGTCCGGGCCGACCAGTATGCGGGCCCGGCCGGCGTCGACCCCGGCCAGGATGGCACGCGCCGCCTTCTCGGGCGAGGTGCGGGCGATGCGGTCGAAGGCCGCAGCCGGGTCGGGGCCGGAGGCCAGCGCTTCGGCGCTGGGCTTGACCCGGGCGTTGCGGGCAATATTGGTCCGTATACCGCCGGGGTGTACCGAGTGGACCTGGACCGGATGGCCGGCGATGGTCATCTCCTGGCGCAGGGCCTCGGTGAAGCCCCGGACGGCGAACTTGGCCGTGCAGTACGCCCCGTTGTAGGCGGGGGCGATCAGGCCGAACACGCTGGAGAGATTGACCAGGTGCCCGTCACCCGATGCGATCAGGTGGGGCAGGAAGGCCTTCGTCCCGTAGATGACGCCCCACAGGTTGATCCCGAGCAGCCAGTCGAAGTCCTCCAGGGTGGTCTCCTCGATGGTGCCGGCCACCGCCACGCCGGCATTGTTGACCACCAGGTGGACCGCTCCGAAGGTGGAGGCGACCTCT
>JAKBAX010000020.1 GCA_021808785.1 Actinomycetes bacterium
GGCACGTCCGACAGCGACTCGGGTGGAGGGTCCATCAACCGGTAGGGGGCGAAGGTCGACTTCCCCGTACCGGTGCCGGCCTTCAGGATCAGCACCTGCTTCTGCCGCAGGCAATCGATCATCTTCAGCACATGGCGATCGGTCATGCCGACGCGAACTTCCTCGAGGTCGTACGAGGTGTTCTCCACGACCTCGTGCGCGTCGGGCAGTGGCCCGAGTCCTCCCAGTGGCCCGGTCGGGTTCTGTCGGTCGGCGACCTCCCCCACGGTCTTCAGGTCGATGTAGGCGACGGCCAGACCCTGGATGTTGACCCGATGTGCTTGTCGATGGTCTCCGCAGCGGTCCGAACGCGACCCGCCGCGCTCGACGTGTTTCCGGGCCCAGCTCTCGTTGTAGGTCGCCTGCTGGAGCAGCCGTTCGAGTTTGGCTCGGAGCTTCTGAACCTCGGCCGGGGCCGCCTGTCGCTTCTCCAGCTCGGCGATCCGCTTCTCGAGTTTCACGATCTCGCGTCGGCAGTCCTTGCAAGTGAAGGCTCGCATGTTGGAGGCGGAACGGCCGCGCTTCGGCTGTCCGTCCCCGGCTACATCTGCCACGGCTTTCCCTTTCGAAACGTGGTGCTCTCCTCTACAAGTGACCGCTGGGGTGGAGCCGATTCCCTGTGTGACTGCTCCGGCGCGGACGGCTTCCGTTGTGCGCCGGGCCGGGCGTTCCGTCCGCCGCCCTTAGCGCCATTCCTGTTCTGCCCTCGGTTCTGTTGACGCGGATCCGGCCTCGGTCTTGGCGGCGCCACGAAGTACATGGGCTGTACCGAGACCGAGCCCGGGTGCCTCAGCAGATGGGCCGTGACCGCTCGGTAGAAACCCATGACCGCAGTCTCGAGGCCCGTCTGGTAGATGTACAGACGGACGTGGGATTCGTTGCGGCACAGCTCCTCGAGCTGGGTGAGGCTGATCTCGTACACCAGGTCGTCGGTCTGGGCGGCGGGGCGCGGCCGCGAGATCTCAGCGTTACGCAGCCACGCGCCGTCGACCACGGCGTCCATCTCGGTGTGGCGGATCGAGAGCAGGGCGAACTTCAGTTCCAGCGACGGCCTCGACGGGGAGTCGGACAGGGCCAGAGACCGGAGGGGGAACGGGTGGGCCGACTTGGAACCGTCCCGGTAGAGGACCGGCGCGTCGACCCGCCGGGTGTCCGGTTCGTTGGCGACGAACTCTCGCAGGATCTCGGTGACGACGGCGTTGTTGATACCGCTCGGCGAGATCGGCAGTCGACGACCCTCGTCGGGATCTAGGGCACACTGGATCTGGGCCCGGAAGCGGGCTTCGACCGCTTTTCCGCCGTAGACCCCGTCGTCGGCCTGCCAGGGATCAGCCGGATCTTCTCCGGCGCCGCGGTCGGCGAGAAGGGTGTCACCCGTGGAGTTGGCGTCCACGATCAACACAGGGATCAGTCCATCAGAGACGAACGAAGTGGCCGCCTCGCGGATGTCCGCCGGAAGTCCCTCGGCCCAGTCGTCGGAGCTCGCGCCGACGATGAGGCAATCGCCGGCCGACGGTACCGCAACCGATCTCCGCGGGGCGGACGGGGTTCCCACGGCTTGCTGCTCGAGACGGGTGGCCAGAGCTTCGAAGCGGGCAATATCGAGCCGGTCGCCCGGTTCGGCCTTGGTCGCCCTCGCGTGGGCAGATCGCACGTCCCCGACCAGCGAGAGCAGTCCCGGTTCCGACGGCAGCCCGACGACCCAGGCTCTCTCCGCGCTCATCCGCGAGATATCCGTGACTTGAGCAGCCGGTCCTCGATGCCTTTGTCAATATCAGCTAGGCGGTCCGGGCAGTGAAGCACGATCACGCCGCTGGCGTCCTCGGGTGCGTGAGCATCGCCCGGGATCAGCACCGCCTTGCGGCCGGGCGCATCGTCGACCCGTATGTCCTCCATGACGGACCTAGTGGCAGTAGTGCGCGGGTACACCGTCAGGGTCGATATCCCGCTGGTGCCGAAAGTCCACGGCACCGAGTCCGCTTCGGACATTCCTGCGAGCGTCACCGCACTGCTCTGCGGACGGACCGACCACTCGACGCCCTTGGTGCGGTCCTCGACGACACGGAGCACCGAACAACCGGTCCCGGCCGCCGCCGCATCGTTTGAGTTGAGGCGCCGGTAGAGCATTCCGGCCATGGCCGCGCCTCGACAGACCTCGGACTCGGCCTGGCGGGACAGGCGATCCTTCCAATCGGCCCCGCCATCGAGGATCGACGACGCCCGTCCTGTCACGGCGAGGATGAAGTCCATCTCGATCTCACGCCAAACCTGAGAAAGGAGGAGGAAGCATACTCGTTCCGGGGTGACCCCTCGGTGTTCGGTGGCGTCCTCGACCCGATCCCTCAATTCTCGCGGCATGGGTGTGATCGCACGAAACAACTCCCGGGCCTCACGGGGCGAGATCGATCCGGGATCATCCGAACCGAGCGTCACGCCGACGGTCCGGCCGAACCGGCGGAGGCTGGCGGGTACTCGTCCCTCGGGGTGGCCCTTGTCGTATGTGGTTGTCTTGCCGTTGTGGCGGACCTGCGTCTTCCGATCGAAACGTATCTCCATCGTCCCGCCGTTCTGGAAGGCATCGCAGAGGGTCAGGGCGGCCAGTGCGCGGTTGGCTTCATGGGTCGCGACGTGCGGGACCTCGCAGGTCTGCCAAGCGGGGACACTCAGTCCGTCGAAGCTGGAATCCTGGGCAATCGCACCGAGCGCCACGATGACGTTCTGACAGGCGATACGAACCGGTCTGACAACGAAGTCCCGGGGGCGCTTCTGCTTCTCGAGGTGAGAGTCCTCGTAGGCCGGACCGATCACATCGAGCACTCGGTCCAGGCCGGCCTTCCTCTGGCTGAGTTCCTCGGCTAGAGAACTGACGTACAGGAGCGGGTCGATGTCCAATAGCGCGAACTGCGCCCATGCAGGAACATCAGTCAAGAACACTCGGTAGACGCTTCCAGCCCGAAGCGAGCCGATGTCCTCCAAGGCGACGGCGGCAACACTTGCTTCGTCGACGACTGCTAGCGGTAGCAGTTCCGACGGAAGTTCGAGCGACTCGATCACGTCCTCGAGCGCCGCCGCCGTGCCAAAATCCTGCGGAGCAAAGAGAATCTCCTTGACGTGCTCGTTCCACTTGATTGCGTAAACAGTGGCTACTGACTGACTGAGTTCGATCGCCCCGGTGTCGGCCGTCACTTTACGCGGTCCATCTTGCGAAGAATCCGTGCGAGTTTGACCTCCGCCGCTCTGACCTCGTTTCCGGAGGGGTTCAGAAGCGGCGGAATCGGCTCGTACTCGATCGCACGGAGCCCTCCACGACGATCCGTAATCTTCATGACTACTTTGCCGCTCTTCTCATGGATCACATGAATGTGAAGCTTGGACTCGAGCGTTTGGTTGCGATTCTTGTCCAGGAGGTAGTCGATCGCACCGTCGCTTCTGATCTGGGAGTAGTACTCGTCGACAGTTTTGCGTCTGCCGCTCTTTTTCAATATCTCGACTTTGTCCGCCTTCCGAGTGTCGTTCTTCAGGGGTATCCCCTCCAACTGAGCCTTCGTCGGTTGGCTCGTCAGGTAGCCCCTGCTGATGTGGTTGTTTCCGCAAGCCATCGAATGTCCCCTATGCTCTCCGAGTCCCCCGCGAGCGGAGTCTCACGCGACTCCGAATGAGCCACGCATGGGTTATATTCCCGCTCGACATCCTGCCCCCGTTGTTGAGCCGCTCCGATAACTGACGGACAACAGCATAGTAGGGGCCAGACGGGCGGGCGTAACTGGATAGCGGGGTTGAGGCGCGTCGAAGTGATATCGAGTTGAGCGGTGATGGTTGCGGCCGTGCGAGCGATGTTCGCCGGGGTGGGTCTCGGTTGCTGGCGTCAGGTGAGGAGGGTGGCGAGTCCCGAGTCGGGTGCTCGGGCCAGGCCGGTGAGGTAGCCGATCACGTCACGGTGGTTCTTGGTCGCGGTGGCGATGATGCTGGTGATCACACCTTGGGTTCGGGCGCCGACGGTGGTGCGGTTCCCGCCGAAGGTTTTCCGGTTGACAACACAGGGCCTGACGGCCTGCTCACCCTGCCAGTTGGTCGCCGGCACGCCCTCGACTGTGAGGAACGTGAAGAGGTGTGGGGCCTGGTGGGCGAGGTGTTTGAGCAGTCGGCGGTTGGCGTCGTTGCCGGCCGGCCGGGCGCACAGTCGCTCAAGTCGGGCGGTGGCCGCAGCGGCCGCGGCGACCCTGTCGGCGGGGTCGGCCAGGTTGCGGGCGGCGAGGGCGTCTTTGATGATCCTCTTGGTTGCGGTGGGGATCTTGACGCTCCTATAGAAGTCAAGGGGGTGGTGGGAAGATTTCTCATGTCATTCGGTTCAGGCTGCAGCGATGGCCGAAGCGGGGGCAATGGTGTCGTGGAGGATGCCGTAGACCTCGCGGGCGACGTAGCGCTTCAAGCAGCGAATGATCTCGGGTTTGGAGAGGCCCTGCGCGGTGCGCCGCTCCACGTAGGCCCGGGTGGGTGTGTGGAAGCGCATGCGGACGAGCACGATCCGATACAGGGCGGCGTTGGCTTGGCGGTCACCGCCGCGGTTGAGGCGGTGCCGGACAGTCTTGCCCGATGATGCCTCGACCGGCGAGGCGCCGCAGAGCATGGAGAAGGCCGCCTCGGACCTGAGACGTTCGGGGTTATCGCCCGCGGCCACGAGCAACGCGCCAGCTGTGTCAGGTCCGACACCGAAGGTCTCGACCAGCTTGGGTGCGACCTCAGCGGCGAGCTCCGCGAGCTGCGCGTCGAGCGCGGAGATCTCGGCGTCGAGAGCCTGGTAGCGGCACGCCAGAGCTCGTAGCGCCGTCTTGTTCGCCGCGGTGGTGGTCGTCTCACGCCCTGAACGCAAACGTCCCGCAGTGGCCACCAGTTGAGTGTTCGAGAGGCCACGTAGCTGCTCACGCAGGTCGGAGGGGGCGGTCACCAGCAGCGACTTGAGGGCGTTCATGGCCTGGGTGCGGGCCTTGCGGGCGGTGGAGCGCGCCACGCGCAGCACCCGGATCATCTCGACGAGGTCGTCCCCTGACTTCGGCGACCCCGTCGCTTCGCCTGAAAGGACCGCCCGAGCTGCGGCTTCGGCATCGACGGGATCGGACTTGCCGTTGCGGCGGCGGGCCTGGCGGTTCGGGCGGAGGACCTCCACGACGTGGCGGTCGCTGGCCCGCAGGTGTCGGGCGAGACCGGCCCCATACGATCCGGTTCCTTCCACCGCGAACGCCTCGACCGTTCCGAGCGCGTCGCCCCAGGCCACCAGGGCCCGGTAGCCCGCCGTCGTCGTGGCGATCGTCGTGGAGTCGAGCCGGCGCCCCAGGTCGTCGAGGGCCACCGCCACATGCACGTCTTTGTGGGTGTCGACCCCGATGACTACCCGAGAAGGGGTGATCTGCGCGATCTTGGTCATGCCATCTCCTTGCTTGGACCGGTGGTGATGGCGAGCCCGGCTGGGCGGGCGGACAGCACTGTGAGGGGGCCTCAGGCCAGGCTCCTATCAGGTCACTGCCCGCCTGGTCGGGTGCGCCGGTGGCTGCTGGCAACCAGGTCGACAGGTCTAAGCCCAGGCACCGAGCCAGCGGTATGCGCAGGGTCAGACCCGGTGCCGTCGCCGCCACCAGGCGATCGTGACCGACCAGGAACGCCAGGGTGGTGGATGCCCGCCGACGACACGATGTCCGCCTGCGAGGCCCTCCAAGATCAGTTGCAGCCGGAGCGGACAGGTCAAGACAAGGGCACCAAGCCAGCGGTCGACAAGGGTCACGCTCCGACTGCAACCTCACGGATCTCATCATCACAGAGCGGGCACTCGCACTCCACGGCTGAGGACCCTGAGTCGGTCGAGGGTCTGGCCACCCGCCAACAGGTCCGCCATGTCGCCGGGCCCCAGGCGCTCACCGCCAACGCCGCAACACTCCGCCCGTCGCTGACCAGAGCCAAGCCCGGCGATGTCGGCTACCGGCTGGGCAGCGCCCGCGGGACGGGTTGCTGGGCGAGCGTCGAGGACTCGATCATCGTGCTCGGCCCGCCCCGCTCCGGCAAAGGGCACAACCTGGTCATCCCCATGATCCTCGACTCGCCCGGAGCCGTTGTCACCACCTCGACCCGGCCGGACAACCTGGCCGTCTCCTTCGACGCCAGATCCCGGGTCGGCCCGGTGGCCGTGTTCGATCCCGAAACGCTCACCGCCGGGGCCGGAGTCCTACCAACGACACGCTGGTCGATAGTCCGGGGGTGCGAGCGAGCGCAGACGGCGATGCGGCGCGCCGCCGCCCTGGTGGCCGACACCAACCGGTCCGGAGTGGAGAACGGGGCGTTTTGGACCCAACAGACGCTGTCGGTCGTGCGCTGCCTCCTCCACGCCGCCGCCCTCGACGGCCGAGGCCCCGCCGACCTGCACCGCTGGTCGCACGGAGCAGCCCGGGCCAAGGAGGCGGTAGCGGTCCTTACCCGCCACCCGGGTGCGACACCAGGGTGGGAGTCCGCGCTCGACGCCGCCATCTCCGCCGACCCGCGCACGAGGGACTCGGTGTGGGCCATGGTCGCAAACACCTTCGCCGCCCTCGCCGACCCGGCGGTGCTCGAGGCGGTCAGCCCACCCGAGGGCAAGGAGTTCAACCCTCGCAGGTTCCTCGCCGAGCGCAGCACCCTCTATCTGCTCGGGACCGCCTCCGGCGCGTCAGCCACCGCCAACCTGGTAGCAGCCCTCGTGGAGGACGTCGTCGACACGGCCCGCCACATGGCGGCAGCGTCAGCCGGAGCACGACTCGACCCGCCGCTCGGGCTCATCCTCGACGAGGCCGCCAACTACGCCCTTCCCTCCCTCCCCTCGCTCGTCAGCGAGGGCGGAGGCTCGGGGATCACCACTGTGACCGTGCTGCAGTCCTTGTCCCAGGCCCGTGACCGGTGGGGCCGAGAGGCGACCGGCGCGATCTGGGACTCCGCCATCGTCAAGGTAGCGCTCGGAGGGTCGGCCAGCGCCGACGACCTGGCCGACATCTCCCGGCTGATCGGCGACCGCGAGGTGGAGGAATGGTCCGAGACCGTCGGAGGAGCCGGGACAGGCCGGTCGATGTCGATGTCCCGCCGAACCCGCCCCATCCTCGAACCGGCCGCCATCCGCCAGATCCCGACAGGCTTCGGGCTGCTGTTGCTGCGCTCGGCGCCGCCGATCATGTTGCGGCTCACCCCCTGGACCGCCCGACCCGACGCCCACGACCTTGCCACTGCGCGCCGGGAGCTCGAAGCGGAGATGGCCGCCGCAGCCGAGGCCAACCACTGATGCGACCGCCGAGACCCGGTCTGGCCTGGTCACGAGCCAGAGCCGCCCGCCGGGCCGAGTACGCAGCCTGGATGTCCAGCGCAGGATGGTGGCAGGCGCGCCGGCGCTGGCGCGACACCTGGATCGCCCGCTTCGGCGCCGAGCCCACCTGCGCCGTCTGCGGCGCCCCCTGGACGCTCCGCCACGGCGACCTCCATCACCGCTCCTACGATCGGCTCGGCCACGAGCGCTTCGACGACCTCACCCCGACCTGTCGCCGCTGCCATCGGACCGTCCACCTGATCCTCGAGTCGCAGCCGGCCTGGCGGAGACTGGGCCGGGCGCAGGCCACCGACCTGATCGTGGCCCAGCTCAGCCGATCGTCAGCCGCAGCCCGGTCACCGAAGCAGGACAGCGCAGACGGGGACGGTGATGGGCCCGGACAGCCCTGACATCAGGAGCCTTCACGCCTTCGCCGGCGAGGCGGCCGAGCTCGACGCCATCCCCGTCGTCACCCACTGGCCGTCGGTACCCGCAGCCGACGCCGAAACGGAGTGGAAAGACCTCCACGACTGGGTGTCGAGCCTCAGACGCAGGTTCGACCACCTCGACCACCACGTGATCCCGGCGTGCTGGTGGCTCCACAACGAGCACGTCGAAGCCCTCGCCGCCCTACGAGACCACGAGCGGCTCAGCTTCGCCGACAACGCACCAGCCACCGCCCCCGTCGACTGGTTCAAGGCGCTGCGCGACATCGGCACGCTCCTGCGAGCCTGGACCTCCGAACTGGCCTGCGGAGCCACCCACCGCGACCCGTCCCCCGGCCCGGACGTCGTCGACACCGCTGGCTGGGAGGCCTACGTTGCCGCCGACGTGGAGCGCCGGCATCAGGCTGCCATCGCTTGCGCTGGGGACTGAGACCTAAAGCTCGTGGGATCTCGGGGGGCCGCAGAACTCGACTATCACGCCTGCATCGTGGTCGCCTTGGATGGCTTCAGCCTGTCGTACGGCGTGAACTTCACCCGCTTGCTGGGCGATCCATTCCCGAGCCGTAGCTTCATTAGAGAACGGTCTCTCGATCGTGGGCAACTTGCAGATGAGCGGATCGTGAGTCAACGGTCATCGTCCTTTTGGATCTGTCCAAGATATTAGTGACATCGAATGACTCCGGCTAACTTAACTAGAGCCGAGGTTTGGCTCGGTCGATGATTCCGGTGGAAAGTTAGCAAGTACGTTATCGAAGTCGTCCAGCGCCTCTTCGAATGCCTGCAGGATCGCAGTGGGGTCCGCCTCCCAAGGAAGGTCGCAGTCGTCGTATACCGACGAGAGCTTGCGGAGAGCCTCATTGAACAGCTCGGGCAGCTGCGGACCCGAGATGTACCAGGCAGCCAATCGGTTGTTGAGCTCTTCTAGCCGGCCCTCGAGCGTCGTCCAGTGATAGAACGATTTGCTTGGGTCTGCGTCTGGATCACGTCGGGGATCATGTATCGACGATCCCGGTTCCGGATGACTTGACTGACTTGCCTCGACAGGGGCCATGTACATTCCGGGGAACCTTGACGCTATGTAGGGCACCACCGACGGTGCCTCAAGTTCAGATGTCGAGTTATTCATCCGAAGGAGGAAGCGTCCACTTCTGTAAACCGGATGGTTTCCTGCGGGGGTGTCTACGCGCAGTACTTGCTTGTCGCCAATACTCTCGGGGGCGACGCGAACGAATCCGCTCATTGTAGGGACTTCATTGTGCAGTCTGTTCGTTACCTGGAGCACCATCGCGTCAAGGTCTTTGAACAGCTTTAGATCACGTTCCAGCCCAGCCACCGTCCCGGTGCGATCCTGCACACCTATCAAGACAGTCCCGCCTCCACCGTTCCAGAACCCGCAAATGCGGTCTATTACGGCGTCGAACAGCGCTGGATTAGCCTGCTTCCGATGAATGTCATACTTTAAAGTCTCCTTGTGCTCCAAGAAGCGGTCCTCCGGCTGCGTCGCGAGAACGGCCGCGGATATCTTCTCGTATGGAATCTGCATTCAAGTACCTCACAGGAAAGGACGAAGCGCTCCAGCTCGGGTGGCCACCGCTGCTTGTGTAGGACGAGCTGAGCAGCCGCTTCCCGCCGGGGCATGTGCACCAAGAGATCGTCAGCCGCTCGCCACAAGACGTTGTCCCAACCGGCGTCGAGGAGGCGCACAGTGGCAGAACAGCCAGGTGAGGTTGCTGGGCGACCAACAGGTCTCTGACCATCTTGTCGACCTCGGTTTCAGCCAGGGTCGAGGGCACGCTCGCACTTTAGGGGCACCGCCGACAAGACAGCCGGAACGGACGGCTGAGCGGCTCGGAGCTTTTCCGGTGATCCTGGACCGCAGGGCTCCCGACGGAACCTCGTACGAAGGCGGCACTGCTGGCGGCGCACCGGCCTGATGGCAGAGCGACAGGTCGACCAGGGAGGCCGGTGACCATGCACGAGGAGGAACAGCGCCACGAAAGCCGTGATCGGCTGGAGTGGGTGGCGGCCGGGCTCCGCCGGGCCGCGCAGGCGGCAGGCGTGCAGCTGACCGTGGGCTACAGCCGCCGGTTGGCTACTGACGGCCTGGCATCAGCTGAGCAAGTTGGCGTGACCCGCCTGGGCAACGGAGTGGTCATCCACACGGCATCCGAGGCCCCGGACCGCCTCCCCGTGGTCGTCGGCTACGCCGACCGGTCGGGCCAGTGGTGCGCTGACGGTCGCCGGTTCGTCGAAGCCGAGCCGACTCCAGAGGTCGCGTCGTCGCCGGTGGCGGCTCTCGGGCTGTGATTCGGCTTTCCCCGATCGAGGAGGCCAAGTCCAGGCATCGCTTGGTCGAGGTGGCACGGCGGACCGGGCTTCCGGTCAGCGACGGGCAGGCCGGTTCGATGACGGTGCGCTGCCCGATGCCGGGCCACGGCCATCCCGACCGGACGCCGTCGTTGCGGCTGCACCTCGACAACGACCTCTGGTTTTGCTTCGGCTGCTCACCCCGAAAGGCTGACGGCAACCCGGTCGGTGCCGACGTGGTGGAGTGGGTCAGCCAGAGCGAGGGCGTCGGTTGGCGCGAAGCCGTGGCGGTCCTCGACAGCGGGCGCCCCTTGACCAATGCCTGGGCTGGCGCTGGGCTCGGCGCACGCGCCGCGAGGTACCTCGACCGCACGGCGGGCGAAGGCAACAGGGTGGCTGGTGCCGGCGAGCGCCCGGACCTCGGGCGGACCCGGGCCGAGCGGGTACGCCAGGCGCTGCGGGCGGCGTGGGGCTATTACAGCTGTGACGCCCTCCACGAGCGTGGCGATGCCTACCTGACCGGCCGTGGCATCCAGGTTGGGTGGCTGGAGGAACACACCGGGCGGCGGGAGGTGGGCCACACCCCAGCACAGCGCGACGGGCTGGTCAGGCGGCTCAGCGGTCTTGGCTTCAGCCCCGACGAGCTGGTGGACGCCGGGCTGGCCCACCGGAGCATCGACGCGGGCCGCCTCGATGACTACTACCGCCAGCGGGTGCTCGTTCCCGTTCGCGACGGTGCCGGGCAGATGGCGGGCTTCATCGGCCGCAACGTCGGCGATCCCCGCTGGCCGAAGTACAAGAACCCTCCGCGAACCCACCTCTACGACAAGTCGGAGAACCTCTACCAACCGCTTCCGCCGCCGGCGGCCGACGGCCAGGTGGTGGTCGTGGAGGGGACCCTCGACGCCATGGCCATCGCGGTGGCGGCCCTACAGACCGGCTCCGGCCACCTGTTCTGCCCGGTGACCCAGTCGGGCCGGGAGCTGTCCCCCGAGCAGCTCGGCCACGTCCTCGGGCTGCACGGCGCTGCGCCGGTGATCGCCTTCGACGGGGACGCGCCGGGCATCGACTCCAACGTCCGCGTCGCTGTTGCCGCCGCCGAGCGAGGGTGCGAGGCGCTCGTCGTCATCCTGCCCGACGGTCACGATCCCGCCTCATGGTTGGCCGCCGCTGGCCCGTCAGGCATCGCCGCCTGGTCACGAGCCAAGACCGCGTCCCCCTCCGGTGCCGCGAGGCCGGTGCCTGCGGGTGGGCTGTGGGCGCAGCATGAGTGGAACACGATGCGGGAGGCGGCCGACCGGGCCGGACGACGCTTCGACAGGAAGACATCGCTGGCCGCCCTCGTGCAACGCGCCAACGATCTACATGGGCGACTTCCCGGTCCCGCCGCCCACCGCTGGGCGCGGGCGGCGGGCGAGCCCCTGGGCCGCATGGCCGTCGCGGAGGCCGTGGAGCGGCGCGCTGTGGACGATCGACCAGATCTCCAAGCAGTGGTCGGCCGGACCTGCCACTGGGCGCAGCTCCTGCCCACGGCAAGCCTCGACACCTTCGCCCGGGGCGCGGCGGTGGCCGTCGAAGCCACCGGCGCGGCCAGTCTCCGAGCAGCGCAGCAAATGCTCAGCGCCCGCCTCGCGCCGCAAGTGTCGACGGCCGTCAACACCGCTGCCACGGTCGCCGCCGGCGTTGCGTGCGGCCCGGCGCTGTGAGCCTCCTGGCGCAGGCAGCGCCGGTCAGCGCCTACCAGCGGTCAGGCCCGTGGGAGCGGGCTGCGCCGGGGACGGGCACCCATCGGGGAGGGCGGGGTGCTGCGCTGGAGCGCGGGCACGACGACCACAACCTTCAACTGTCGTCCTTGCAGTTGGTCCACCCACTCGCCGGGGGCGCTGATGGCGACGACGGTGGTGATGCCGAGGGTACGGGGCCGGCGGAGGGCGTCGAGGGCCTGCTGTGCTTCGACGCCTTGCCAGGTGACCGCCAGCGGCTTGTCGTGTTTGGCGGGGGACGGGAGCCCGAGGTCCGCCGCGTGGCTGCCGGTCAGGGTGGCGAAGTAGGTCGAGGACAGGGCCGCCAAGACGTACGCGAGCCCGATGCTCTCGACGTCGAGGGGCACCACCGAGCCCCACGTCAGGCCCTCGCGCTGGGCGGCGTGCAGGGCCGCTGGGGCGGCCAGATCGAGGTCCTCGCCGGAGTTGGGGTCGAGGGGGCCGTCGGCGAGTCGGTCGAGGAGGGTGGCGATCGGCTCGCGGCGCGGCTCGCGTCGGACCCGGGCGCGCTGGCGGCGAGTGGCACGCAGAGCCGGGTCGGCGGTGTCGTAGCGCAGCGTCCCCGAGGTGAGGTCGTAGGCCCCCGCCTGGCCGCTGTCGACGAGCCAGCGCAGCTGGGTGGAGGTGACCCGCAGGAGACGTTGTACCTCCCGGCCTGGGAGGAGGGGGTTGGTGACCCGCCCGGCGGCGTCGAGGAGGGGAGCGGTCGGAGCGGGCGGCCCTGGGCGGCCGAGGTAGCGGGAGCGGAGCCAGGTGACCAGCCCGTCGGGGTCGATGGCGTAGCGGCCGTTGGCCAGTCGGACCGCGATCGGGAAGGTGCCTGCTTCGACCCATCGGTGCACGGTCTGATCGGTGACGGAGAGGTACGCAGCGACGGTGGTGAGTCGCAGGGCGGCCTGTTCGGGCTGGGTTGTTGTCACGGGCCTCTCGAGGTCCTAAGTGTGAGGCGGTGGGTTGGCGGCGGCCTGGAGGTTGGGTCAGGGGACGCGGCGGATGGCGACCAGCTGCGACAGCCACGACGACAGCGGGGTGACCTCGATCGGGTGGCCGGTGTAGGGGGCGTCGATGACGAGCCCGGAGCCGATGTAGAGCCCGACGTGACCCGGCGCGCCTCCTGGTCCCGGGTCGCTCCCTTCGGTGAAGAGCAGGTCGCCGGGGGCGAGTTGGCCGGCGCCGTAGACGGGCTGGCCGGCGTACACCTGGGCGTAGGTGGTCCGCGGCAGGTCGATCCCCACCGACCGGTAGGCCATCATGACCAGGCCGGAGCAATCGAAGCCGTCCGGCCCCGTCCCGCCCCACACGTACGGCTTGCCGAGCTGCGCGATCGCGTAGCCGATGGCACCGGCCACGTACGCCGGTGTCCCGGCGGGAAGGGCAAAGCCAGCCGGCAAGGCGGTGGTCGCCCCGGTGAGCGTCGCCGTTGCGTTGTTGCACGCCCCGGTGCCGCTGAGCCCGGCGACCACCTCGCCGGCCACGCCGACCCAGGTCTGGTACCGGCCGGGGTAGGCGGAGCGCTCGACGTCCTGGGCGGCCACGGCGGTGGGGATGGCCTGCCAGTCGGGCATGGCCATGAGCCGCGTCAAGAAGGCGTTCGCCGCGTACTCGGGGTTCATGACCTGCGCGGCGCTGCCCCACCCGTCCGCGGGGGTCTCCTGGAAGAGGCCCAACGCCCCCAAGGTGCCGTAGTCGACGTTGTTGAGCCGGGACTCGGTCATCGCCGCGTCGACGGCGTCGATGGCGCCGGCCTCTCCGGCGCCCGCCGAGCTGGCTGCTGCGGTGATGATCGCCGCGTTGGCGGCCTGGCTGGCGGTGAGGCGGCTGCCGTCGGGGAGGAGCGAACCCACTGGCAGCGCGCCGCAGATGGCGAGGGCTGGGGTAGTCGCGCCTTGGCTGGCGATCAGGGGCCCGGCCAACGAGAGGACCACGAGGAGGCCGACGAGCGCCCCGCCGGCGGCCGCCCACTTGAGCGCGTCGCTCGGAGCCGGCTGGCCGACGGTCAGTTCGGCAGTCATGGCTTCCGCTCGGACGGGTCAGCGGGATGGTCCGCGCAACCTGTAAGCAGCTGTGTGATGACGGGCACTGTAAGGCGCAGTACCCCGTTGATAGGAGGATGCTCGTGCAGTACGCGTTTCACCCTGTAGCCCTGCTGGTCGCCAGCGGCGGGCTGTCGCCGGTCACGCCGTCGTCGGCCGGTCTGCCGATCAGCTCGGGGATCAACACGATCCTTTCGTGGCTGATGTGGGGCGCCCTGATCCTTTGTGGCGCCGGCGCTCTGCTGTCGGCGGGGACGATGGCGTTCGCCAACCACAGCTCGCGGCCTGACCTGTCGGTGCGAGCGAAGACCGGTCTGCTGTGGGCGCTGGGCGGTGCCTTCCTCATCGGTGTCGCCATCCCGCTCGTCAACGCCTTCTACGGGCTCGCCTGATCGATGTCGAGGCGCCTCCTGGTGGCGCTCGCCGGCCTTGCCGTCCTGGCCGCGGCCGGTGTTGTCGTGGCGGTGACCGGCCTCGGCCGATCGAGCCCGACGCGTCCTCGGGCCGTGGCGGGCGCAGCCGCCCGCCCGGCCGCCGGCACGTCCGCCGTCTCGACGACCACCACTTCGATAACCACGGGAACCGGCACAACCGGCAGCTCCACCAACGGCGCCGCGGTCCTGCCAGCATGGCGTCTTCCTGCACCGGCCCGCTACCAGGGGGTGGTCGGCGTCAGCTTCCCGCGCACCACTCTCGGTGCGCTGGCGATGGGCTATCAAGAAGCTGCGGCACAGCTGCAGGTGGACCCCAGCATCGCCGCGTCGGTGGTCGAAGCCGTGGCGCTGCACCCGACGCCGGCGCTCGGCGCTCAGGTGGCGCAAGGCATCGAGGCCCTCCGGGCGCACTACGGGATCACCCCCAACGGGCCGACCGCCGACACCATCTCACTGTCCATCGAGGCCTGCCGCGCACAGTCGGTGTCGCCCGGCCGGGTGGTGGCTGGCTATGAGGGCGTCCTGGTTGTGCAAGGCCCGTCGATCCAGGGCACCACCGCGAACTACTCCTTCGCCGTCCCGGCCGTGTGGGCCGGCTCGGACTGGAAGCTCGACGTCTCGGGAGCCTCCTTGCCACAACCGCCCATCGCCTTCCCCGGGACGCCAGGGGCTTCCACTGACGGCTGGCACCCCTGCTCGGAGGGCTGAGCGATGTGCAACTACCTGACCGACCCCATCGGCTGCGTGGCCGGGGGCGTGGCGTCGAGCGTCGGCTCGTCGATCTTCTCCAGCCTCGCCAACTGGTGGGCCGACGCCTACCGGTCGCTGCTCTCGGCGTTCTCGGCGGCGTTCGTCCACTCCGGGGACATCTCGATCGGCCAGTACCAGTCGAGCGGGCTGTGGAAGCTGGAGGTGGGGATCGGTCTGGTCCTCGCCGCGGGCGGGATCATCTGGGCCGGGGCCCGGACCGGTTGGACCCGGTCAGGCGAGCCGGTCGCCAACGCCCTGGCCGGTCTGGTCAAGGCCGTGATCGGGACTGCGGTCATCTTCACCGTGGTGACGGCGCTCATGGCCGCGGCCGACTCGATCACCCAGGCGATCATGACGGCGACGGCGGGGTCGACCGCCGGCTTCGCTTCCTCTCTGGGCGCGCTGTCCACCGCCGGAGGCACCAGCTCTACCGCGCTGGTGTTCGTGTTCTCCCTCTTGGGTGTGATCATTACAGCGCTGTTGTGGGTGGAGATGCTGGTCCGCTCGGCCGGCCTGGTCATCGTCACAATGACCGCCCCCATCGGGGCTGGCGGCCTCGTGCAGCAATCGACGGCGGGATGGTGGCGCAAGCTGGTCGCCGCTGAGCTGGCCCTCATCGTGATCAAGCCGGTCGTCGCGTTGGTCCTCGGCGTCGGGTTCACCGCGGTTGGCGGGGCGAGCGGCGTGGAGGGCCTGTTGGTCGGGCTGATGATCCTGGCTGCTTCGGCCTTCGCGTGGCCGACGGTGGCCCGGATGTTCACCTTCTTCGGCTCCGAGGTGGCTCGGTCGGCCTCGGTGGCGCGCTCGGCCTGGCCGGAGGGCTGGTGGCGGCTCGGGCAGGCAGCGGCGGCTTGTCGAGGGGCCAGCCGATGTGGCAGACGATGGAGGCCGCGGGGCGACGTGCGGACTCGCCCGCTGGGGCGCCTCTGGGAGGCGGGGGAGGAGCTTCCGGCGTGGGCGGTACTTCCTCCGCTTCGAGCGGAGTCACGGCGGCGCGGGCGTCGACCTCCGCTGCCGCTGCCGGATCGTCGGGGCTTGCCGGTGCCGGAGGGGTCGGCGCGGCCGCCGGGGCAGGGGGACCGGCCGGTCTGGCGGCGGTCGCCGGGCTGCAAGCGGCGAAGAAAGCGGCAGAGATGCCAGGCCACCTGCTCTCCCACGCAGGGGACATGGCCGGCGTGGACGGCTCCCCCACCACCAGCCCGATCCTCGACGCGCCACTGCCGGTCGGCGCCGCCGGACGTAGCGGAGCCCAGGGCGCCCCTTTCCCATCCCAAGCCGACCCCGCAACCCAGGCAACAGCGCCGGCACCGCGTGAATCCGGCACCGAGCGCAGTCCGGAAGGAGAGGCAAGTTGAGCGAAGCACGCCTGTACTCGGGTTGGCAGCGCGAACGAGTCGGACTGTTCTTCGGCTTGGACGGCCTGCAAACGGCCGCCCTCGTCGTGGCCGCGGTCGCCGTGTTGATCTCGGTGGTCTCCCGCTCGTGGTCGGGCGCAGCCGTCCTGCTGCCGTTGGCGGCGGTGGTGAGCGCCGGGGCCCTGTTCCGGGTCGGCGGGCGGGTCCCTGTCCAGTGGGCCCGCACCTGGCTGGCTCACCGGGCGGTCACTGCAGCCGGCGCGCACCGGTTCCGGCCCCGACAGCGATGGCAGACCGCCCGGCCTGACGGCGGCATCGAAGCACCGCCCGATCCCGCCGACGAGTGGGAACTGCCGGGTGTCCTGGCGCCGCTCCGACTGCTGGCCGCCACCGACGGCAAAGGGCAGCGGTTCGCGGTCGCCCACCACCGGGTAGAGGGCACCTACACGGCGGTAGCCAGGGTCAACCACCCCGGCCTGGCGCTCCTGGCCAGCGCCAAGGCGACCAACCGCGTCCAGGGCTGGGCCGGCTGGTTGGCGCAACAGTGCGTCGAAGACGGCCAGATCTGCCGCATCGGGACCTACCACCTGGCCGAGCCGGGGGAAGTGGACGAGCTCGGCGCCTGGACCGAACAGCACGTGCGGACCGACGCCCCGGCGCAAGCGGTCAGCTTGGTGCGCGAGGTCATCTCCGCCGACCGGCGCCGCGTCGCCGACCACGTCAGCTACCTGGCGGTGTCGCTGTCCGCGTCCAGGTCCCGGCGGGAGGTCCGAAGCGCCGGCGGAGGCGACACCGGCGCCTGCGCGGTGCTGTCCCGCCGTCTGGCCGCCATCTCCGCCACGGTGCTCGGCGCCGGTGTCGAGGTCGACCACTGGCTCGGGCCACGAGAGCTGGCGGGGGTGATCCGCTCCTCCTACGCGCCGCTGTCGCGCCGGGAGGTTGGCGCCCGGGAGCTCGCCGCCCGCCATCCCGGCTACCACGGCCCCGAGCCGGGTGTCCCAGCTGCCCTGGCCGGGCCGACCTGGGCGGAGACGTCCTGGGGGGTCTACGAGCACGACGACGCCTTCAGCGTGATCGCCGAGATCGAGTGGCCGCGCACCCCACGGGACTCGACCATGCTGGCGGGGATCCTCTCGGCGAGCGCCCGGGGCCGTCGTCAGGTGGCGATCCTCTACGAGCCGGTCGGCCCGCGTGAGGCCGAACGGGCCCTGGCGGTGGACAAGACCAAGCGCGACGTGGCCATCCGGTTGCGCCACCGGACCGGTCAGCTCCCGCCCGAACGGGAGCGCAAGGAGCTGGCCACGGCGACCGCGCAGGACGCCGAGCTGGCCTCGGGACACGGCCTGCTGCGCTTCTGCGGGTACGTGGCTGTGACCGTCACCGAGCGGGGCCAGCTCGAGGAGGCGTGGGACGAGCTGTGCGCTGATGCCGGCGCCAGCGGCCTGGTCCTGCTCCGCTGCTCTGGGTGGATGGACACCGCGTTCGCAGCTGCGGCGGTCCCGTTGGCGACCGGGCTCCCGGGGCGGGGGCAGCGGGCCTGATGGCCGTCCCGACCTTCGGTCTCCGATCCGGGCGCGCCCGGGAACACGGCGGCGCTGCTGCTGCGGCGGTGGTGGCCCTCGACGACGAGGCGTACTGGCGCCGACCGCGCCGTCAGCGCCCGGAATCCGAAGTCGACTCGGCTGCGGCAGGCGCCGGGGCGCCGCGGGTGGCGGTGGTTCCCCGCAAGGGCTGGATTACCCGCGACGGGGGGCGGGCGGCCAGCCTGCCGCAGCCGTCGGTGTGGAGGGCCACGACTGCGTCGGCGGCGGGCGTGTACCCGTGGCTGGTCGCCCAACCGCTGCCGGCGTTGGGCGCGGCGATCGGCTACGACATCTTCAGCCGTTCGACGTTCTGCTCGCACCCGGTGGAGTGGGTGCGGCGCAACATCACCACCAACCCCAACGTGCTCCTGACCGCCCTGCCCGGCGCCGGCAAGTCGGCGCTGATCAAGCAGCACGTCCTGCGGCTGGCGGCGTTCGGGACCCGCAGCCTGATCCTCGGCGACATCAAAGGCGAGTACAACGCTCTGGCCCGCTGGCTGGGTGTCACGCCGATCATCCTCGGCCCGGGCAGCGCCGATCGGCTCAACCCCCTTGACGGCGGCCCCCTCGCCAAGAACCTGCCCACCGGCGCGGCCGAGCGGACCGAGCGCCTCGGCGAGGTGCACCGGCGGCGGCTGATGCTGCTCAAGACGCTCATGACCTACCGGCTCGGCCGGCCGCTGCGGACCATCGAGGAGGCCGCGGTCGGCGTCGCGTTGCGCCGGGCTACCGGCGAGGACCGCGGCGGGACACTGCGCGACCCGCAGGTGGCCGAGGTGCTCCACCAACTGTGGGAGCTCGACGACGACGACGCCCGCGGGCTGCAGGTCCCGTCCCGCCACGCCCTGATCGAGGCGATCCGAGAAGCCGGCCTGGCCCTTCACAACCTGCTCTCCGACACCCTGGCGGGGATCTTCGACGGCCCGACGACCGCGCCGCTGGACTTCTCGGCGCCGATGCAGACCGTGGATGTCTCCCGCCTCGAAGGCCGAGGCGACGAGGCCCTGGCGCTGGTCCTGTCCTGCCTGTCGTCTTGGGGTCAGGCAGCGGTCGACGACCCGTCCCGCCGTGCCGACGACCCGCCCCGGCTGGTCGTCCGGGACGAACTGCGGCGGGCGCTGCGTTACGCGCCGCTGGTGGCCAAGGTCGACGCCGACCTGCGCCTGTCGAGGGCGCAGGGCACCATCCAGTTCCTCTGCACCCACCGGTTGGCGGACTTCGAGGCCGCCGCGGACCCGGCGGTCGCCCGGCGTCTCGTGGCGAGCTGCGAGGTGCGCATCTTGATGGCCCAGGACCTGGGGGAGGTCCACTCCATCGGCGACCAGATCGGCCTGTCCTCAGCGGAGAGGGACATGGTTAGCTCCTGGAACGCCGCCCACATCGGCCGGGGACTCTGGCGGGTCGGCAAGAACCGCGGCTACGTGGTCCAAGGGGTGCTCACCGCGACCGAGCGGGACCTGTTCTACACCAACGAGCGGATGAACTGAACGGAGAAGCGGCCATGTCCGAGATCGTTGTCAGCGTGGTAGGGGAGGCGGGCAGCGGCCAGCTCAGCCTGCCCGACGACGTTCCCCTCGGTGTGCTGGTGGGGGAGCTGGCCCGCTACTGCCCCCCCGACACACGGGACGCCCCAGCGGTCGAGGCTGGCGGGCGCCCCTTGGACCTCGACGCCCCCCTCTCTGCCGCCGGTGTCAGCGACGGCGCCGAGCTACGGGTAACGCCGAGGGCGCAGCCGGAGCCGTCCGGGGTGGAGCTCGGGATCGTGGTGGTCGGCCCGAGCGGCGAGCGCCGCCCGCTGCGGGTGGCGGCGGACGCCCCGGTGCGGTCCCTGGCAGCGCGGCTCGGCGCGGCGGTCGGTGCCGCTGCGGTCGCCGACGTGCGCCTCGGTGACGGGAAGATCGTCCCGCCATCCTCATCGCTCGCCGCCCTCGGGGTTCGCACCGGTGACGTGGTCGTGGTCCGGGCCGTCGGCGATCCCGTCCGCGGTCACGTCGTGGCGTCGGCCTCGCGGCGACGATGGGAAAGGCGGAGATGGGTGGCGGTGGCCGCCGCGGTCGCGCTCGCCGCTGCCGGCGGGGCGGCCGTCGGCGCCGGCGTGGCTGGTGGTCCCTCAACAAGCGGGGCCACGGCCGGTCTTCAAGCCGCCGCTGCGGCCTGGGTGGCTGCCGTCCCGTATCGGGCGCCGGCGTGGGCGGGTGTCGGCCGGACGCTCGGCCGTGCCGGGGCGCTCCCGATCAGCCCGGAGCCGACGGCCACCTGGCACGACGGCAACGAGACCGGTCGCTCCTGGATCGTGTCCGCCCCCGGCCACCAGCCCTGGGGTTTGGAGGCCGTCGCGTATGCGGGCAAGTTGGGCTACGACCCGACACCGTCCGGCCTTCCGTTCGGTACCGGCCAGGCGCCACCCGCCAGCGGGAAGGTCGAGGGACACGGGCCGGTCCCGCCGGCGGTGGCGGCATGGCTCTCGCAGGTATGGGGCGCCAAAGGGAGCCTGACTGCCCTGGTCGGCATGGGCGCCTCCGGCCCCCTACGGGTGCTCACCGTCTACCGCCCGGCCGCCGGCGGCCTCGTGTGGCGGGTCCAGGTGCCGCTCGACTCGGTCGCCCCCGGAGCGCCTCTGGGCGTTGCGCGCAGTCAGGTCGCCACCGACCTCGCCGCAGTGCGCTCTGCCGGCCAGCTCGCGGCGGCCGCTGCGTCGGAGGTGTCCGCGGGCCAGGCAGCCCTGTCCGCCGCCCAGACGGCGAACCCGCCGGACCCGGCCGCGGTCACGGCTGCCCAGAACGCCGTGACAGCGGTGCAGCAGAAGGCCCAGGCTTTCCAGACGGCGTTGTCGCAGGCGCAAACCACGCTGACAGCCGCCGAGGGGCGCGCCCGTGGGCTAGCGGAGGTGTCGGCGGTAGGGACCTACGACCTGTGGGTCCGCGATAGTCGGGTGGTCGGTTGGTCACCCGCAGGATATGGAACAGGAGGTAATCGATGAACGACACGGTGATCGTCACAGTGAGCGGGGACCGCCACGAGGAGACCTTCGAGGCCGACCGCCACCAGCCACTCGGCCACCTGCTCTCCGGCTGGGCGGCGCGCTGCTCCTCCCTGCCGCCCGGTCAGCTGACCGTCGTCCACGACGGCGACGGCCGGCGACTCGACCCGTCGCTCGACCTGGCCGGCATCGGCGCTTGCTACGGCACCACGCTGCGCCTCATTGGCGACGCTGGCCCTCCGCTGCCCGACGACGAGCCGCGCGATTCGGCCGGCGCGGTTGCTGACCCAGCAGAGGCCGCTGGTCGGGCGTCCGCGGCCTCGGACGTGGCTCCGGCTTCGGGTGCTTGCCCCCCGGTCGGCTTGCCGCAACAGGCCGGATGGCTTCGCCGGCGGACCATGGCCCTCGGGGCGAGCCTGTCCAGGACGGCGGCGCTCCCGGTCGAGTCCTTCGCCCTGCCGGAGAAGCCTGGACCGGCGTCCCGATGGCGCCGCTCGATGGCAGCCACCGACCGCCTGGCGCTGCTCGAGGAGCAGGTCCGCACGGCCACCATCAACGAGTCGGTCGTCATCGCCGTCGTCTCCCCCAAGGGCGGGGTCGGCAAGACAACCATCACCGGCCTGCTCGCCAGCCTCCTCGCCGAGCTACGCCGGGACCCGGTGGTCGCCCTCGACGCCAACGCCGACTTCGGCAACCTCGCCGCCCGGCTGTGCACCCCCGAGCGGCGAGGCATGAGCGCCCCCGACCTGTGGGCGTGGAGCCAGGGGCGCGAGGTGAGCCCGGCCTCCCTCGCCCAGCAGCTCGGCCAGGGACCCCACGGTGTCCGGGTGCTCGGCAGCCCCGGCGAGACCGCAGCCATGCTCGCTGCCGCCGACCACGCCCTCTACGAGGGACTCTTCGGTTGGCTGCGCAGCTTCGGCGGCGTGATCGTCGCCGACTGCGGGACCGGCCTCCTCGACCCGCCCACCCGCGCTGCCCTGGAGGCCGCCGACCAGATCGTGCTCGTCACCGACTCCGCCGCCGACACCGCCCGCCTGGTCGTCGAAGCCGGACAGCACCTCGCCTCAGGCCGGCCGTGCTGGCTGGTGGCCAACAAGGTCCCCCGCCGCGGCGCACGGGTCGACCTCGACGCCGTCCGGTCGGCGCTGCCGGGTCTGGCCGGCTCCGTCGTCGTCCCCGCGGTGGACCTGGCCGAGAACGTCCTTACGCCGGCGTTCCGGTGGGAGCAAGCACCGACGGCTTGGCGGCGTCCGGGACGGGAACTGGCCGCTCTGCTCGCTCAGCATTGGAGGGGCGACCTGAGACCGGCGCCGGAATCGAATCGGTAAGCACCAGATCCGCTGGCGCGTCAGCCGACTGACCGTCGGAACAACTTGTCACTCATCGCGCGGCTGGGTGCAGTTCATCGAAGCCGGCAGTTGGACGGGGCGATCTGAGCGCTGGCCGGCCGGGGAGAGCACTCCTCTACAGCTTGAGGCGCGATCTCTTGGCGGGTGAGCGGGCTCATCGAGGTCGACGAGGACCGGCAGCTCACCTCCCTCGCCGCGCTTTACTTCCAGCCTCCCAGGCAGTAGCGGTGAGCCAGCCGCGCCACAGGCCCTCGTCCAAAAGCTTGAGCAGCACGGGCACGTCGGTGTCGTCGATGACCAGCTTGTCCTCCTTCACCATGCGGTCCGCGTCGAGATCTTGACGCCGCATCTCCTCCGCCAGCATGGCTCCCGTGATGGCCCGGTCCTTCAACACGCCCGACTCGAACAGCGAGCGCGCCTTGGCAGCGACCCGCTTGTTCCTGCCGCAGACTTCGGCGAGACAGCCGAGGCTGGCGTCATCGAGGGGGAGTGCGGCCTCGACGTGCGCGGCCCAGACGGGAACGCGGGCCTGCATCGTCTCGACGTCCCGAAACACCTTCTCGAACGCCGACTTGTTGAGCACGGCAATACCGTCCGGGATGACGACCATGTGGAAGAGCGACTCGAAGGCGAGCAAAGGCTGGCCGATTCGGCGGAGTTGGTCACCGAAAGCGGTCAGGATCTTGCCGGACAGTCCGAGCCGGTGCGGATTCCACTGGGTGACGAACGCCGTCCGATTCTCAGGTGTGTTGCCGACGATCAGCGCGTAGAAGGCGAAGGTGCGCCTCCCCAGCTCCCCCGCCTTGAGCAGAGGCAGCGACGATCCTTGGCTGATGACCGCGTGTGCCTCGGGGTCCGTCTCCACTGTTGGCGTCGCTTGGCCGCCGGGTGGGGCACCGTCGGCGGCGCTCTGCGGCGGCTGCGCCACGGTGAGCAGGGCCGCCGGCACCTCCAGGTACTGGGTTGCGGGGTCGTAGTCAATGTCGGCGGCAAAGGTTACAGAAGTCCGTGCCTCGATGGCGGCCACCGTGTCGACAGCGGCCCTGCGGAGTGCCCTTGCCACGTCGGCGTGCATTCCGATGCGGTAACCCTTGAGCCGGTTGGTGCGCTGCGCCACAATGAGCGTGGCGTCCGCGTCATCGCCGGGCGCCGTGATTGTCAGGCTGCTGCCTTCGGGCATCGAACCTCCTGTCGGCGCCGGACCTCGACTCGCACGGCGCTATTGATTGAAACCACACGTATGATCCCGTCGGTCTCGGGATGGGTCTTGACGATGACGTAGCCACGCCATCCCTCCCTCGTGCTGACCTTGGCTACGCGTCGGCCGAGGAGGTACAGGGTAGGGTTCACCTGGGTCATCTCAGATCGCACGTAGATGAGACCACCGATACCGAGAAAGATCGCGTAGGCGACGACGTCACGGAAACTCGGCGAGGCCACGGTGAGAAACGGGAGGAGGTAGGTCGCCAGGTAGCCCGATACCTCGGCGCCCGCGTCCTCGACCTCGGCAACTCGGATTGGCTCCGCGCCCGTCCGGCGAGCCACGACGAAGACGATCCAAAGCATGGACGCGGCCCCGAGGACCGCCAGCCCGGCGCAGGCGAGCTGCACCCAGGTGGTGTCGAACCTGATGGCGAGCAGGGCGAAGAGTCCGACGTACGAGCCGACATAGAGTCGGCCCCGCTGGACGATCTCTGTCATAGCGACTCCTCGGACAGGTCTGCGGCCACCGAACAAGCCTAGGTAGGGGGTGTGACCGTGGCCGGGACCCATCGATCAGCGGATGCTGTGCATTTGGGCTACTCAGGGGCGCCCCTCGCGCCCTGCACCGGGGGCGGGGGGACGAGTGGATCACGCCACCTCCTGTGCAGGAAGTTGGCCCGCCGAGCCTCCTGCCGGCGGTGCCGCCTACGCCACCAGCCTCGACATTGCGGCGACCTCCGACTGCCGAGACCTGCGGCTGGCCCAGACCAAAGGCATCCGCGCGTTCGACTGTGAGTCCCGCGCCTGCAGCGACCTGGCTACGGCCGATCAGCAAGCATCTCGGGAGTGAACACTTCGCCCATCCGCTCGTATGACGTTCTGGCCTTAATCTGGGCCTCGAAGAACTCCCGAATCGGATCAGCCCACTCATGGCGCTTCAGTTCACTCCGAGGTACCGGGAGCAGAAGCTCTCGGTACCGGTCGGAGAGGTCTTCTCGGTTCATCTGCATGAGCACGAGATGTTGGAACTGCGCGAAGACGACCTTCAATGAGCACAACGCCAGCATGAGGGCCCAGTCGACACCTGCTCCGTCGCCCGTCCTCCAGACGTTGATCTCTCGGGTGAGGATCACATCGGTTTGCCAAGGCATGACAACGCCGAAGAGACCAATGTTCTTGCACGCGCGAGTAGGCGTCACGAGGTCAAAGGGCTGAAGGTATCGCCCGCGCCGCTCGTTATCGGCTATGTCCGTGGGGAGCGCGTTCGCCGGGTTCTCATTGACGCGCCAGTTCTTGATATCGGAAACCTTTACGTAAGCGACGGAGCCGCGGCCTTTGTAGTGAGAGCTGGGTGAACCATGACCCGCCATGACAGTCAGATTCTTAGAATCTTCCAGCTCACCGACGGATACAAGGTCGCAGTTGTTCTCGTCTGCGAATCGCCCGAGCGCCTCCATCGTGGGCTTTCGCCAGTGGTACTGTGCGACATACACTGACGCCTTGCTGACGTCATCCTGAGGGACGCGGAACCAAAGGCGAGACTCCGCCTTAGGCCGCATGTTAAGAAGGGTCGTCGTCTCGTGCAGGTCATCGTCAATCAGCTGGGTGCGCGTTTCGCCGTCGAACTTGTACCTGCGCTTGCCGTGCTTATCCGCGCCGAACGTGCGACCATCCGCACAGATGATTTGATGCTTCGGCCTCGGTGCTTGCTTTTGGATCACCACTGCAGTCGTCTTTGCCCGGCAGTGCGGTTCGAACAGTTCGATCGGGATGCCGAGCAAGTGTGTGATGGTGAACTGGCGCAACCACTGCTGGAACCAGCCGTAGGTCGGCGAGAACAAATAGGTGTCCGGCAGGACGATAGCCAGGGATCCACCGCCCTTGAGCAAACGCATGCACAGCTCGACGAAGAGCAGGCCGATGTCACGAGCGACGTACTCGCCCGTGGCCTCCCATCGACCGGTCTCCTTGTTGCGCTTCCACTCCTGAGCGAGCTCGTACTTCTCCGCTTTGCCGATTTCGCCATCGCTGCGCACCTTCGTGCCGAAGGGCGGGTTGGTCGCGATCTTGTCGAAGGAGCCGAGCGCACAGAGCTGCTGGACCCGCTGGGGCCAGGTACTCGGGCGGAGACTGTTGACCCGCATCACGTTCGCCGTGGCGCCGCCAGCTAGCAGCCCGAGGTGTGCACGCGCGAGCCTGACGCTCACCGCATCCTTGTCGAGCATTCGAAGGTGCTCGCGCACGAACCCGTCGGCGGCGAGCTGGACGTCAGCATCCGTCAGCGTCGTGTTCGTTCGCAGCTTCCGGACGGCCTCGTCCAAGGCCTCTACGCCGAAGCTGCCGCTACCACAAGCTGGGTCGATGAAGCGGTCGGTCGGCTGGACGTCGAGGGCGGCGATCATCATCTCGACAGCGTTGAACTTCGTGAAGAACTGGCCCTCCTCCCCCTTGAAGGCCTTGCCACGAAGCACCTCGAAGGCCTCCCGCACCATCTCCTCGCCGTTGCCTAGGATCTTAATGTCCTTCAGCTCGCCGACGACATAGGCGACACTGTCGTCGTCGATCGCGAATCTTGCGTCTGTCCCGACGAAGGTGTCCGGGTGATTGTCGATGGCAGCCTTGAGCATCGCCCGTAGGTGGTTCGCCGTCTTGGTCGGCGTGTCGAGAAGTTGGAAACCCATCGCGTCCTGTGGACGGAGCTTGTGGTCGAGCTCGTCCTGGACTTTCAGCAGCACAAGGTTGGCGAGATCGGGGAGCATCTCCTCGTCTCGGTTGACGTGAGTGTCCTGGCCAGCGATGCGGTTGCGGATCCGGTCGAAGACGGGTCGTAGCGACTTGACCGTCCGGAGGTCAGTGAGGTGAACGGCCTTGTTGCCGATGGGAATCAACGGATCGCCGGGTCGCGGAATCGGGGTTCCAACCGGCGCGAGCTCGTAACCTCCGGCGACCTTCAGAACGATCCGATGATCGACGCCGTTGAACCAGACGCCAACCTTCACGTGAGGTTCCCTATCCATGTAGATCTTGAGCTGCTCGACGCCGGTCAGTACGTCGGGCCGCTTGCACTCGAAGAAGACCTTTACGTGCTCCGCCTCGCGCAGGTGGTCGGCTCCATCGAATGCAGCAACGTCGACAGGCCACGCGCGCTTGTTGCTCGGGCTCGCGGGGACGCGCCACTGATTCGGTCGACTGACCAGCTGGCCGGGGTCCCACCCAAGCTCGTTGATGAGCATGTCGAGCAGGGGCTGCGTGGCGTCGATCTCCTCGGGTCCCGCAGAGATGATCTTGCCGCTCGCCCTGTCGACCACGAACTTTGGGACGTTCGGATCCTTCGCCTGTGCCATCCGGGAGACTCCTGTCTCGAGTGCCGCACCGGGTGGCCGGTGTGGATATTTCCGCGGAAGGAGGGTAGACCCTGTGGAAATTTCCGTCAAGGTCGAACCCGCTCGTCGGGATCCGCCGCCAGGCGGCGACGGATCTCCTTGGGTGCCGCTCGGTTCAGGGCGACGGCGCGTCTAACCAGAGGAGCGTCATCGTGGCTCAACGCCGCAAGTAGACGTGGCGGGCAGGAAGGGTTCGATGCAACCGCCCAGCGCGCCCACACGTGGAGCGTGGCCAGTAGCGCCAACTCGGCCACAGGCGTCCCCGGGTTTGAGCCCGCCCGAATCTCCAGGGCCCAGGCCGGCTCGGGGTCATCGTCAGTGGGCTGGGCGACGCGCCCCGGTACTGTCATCACGTCGGGACCTCCTTGTAGGTACCGGCCAGGCCCGGGGGTGTTGACGCACCGCCCGGGCCACTAGTGTTGTCGATCGACAACGCTAGTGGCCGATGTAGTCAATCGTCAATAGGCTTCGGTCGGTGCAAGACCTCATGGGGGTGCACGAGATAGTTGAGCTGCTGGGAGTCAGTCGCCAGCGTGTCGATCGGATCGTGGCGACAGACGCCACGTTCCCGGTGCCTGTGGCCGTCCTGGCGGCCGGTCGCATCTGGCAGCGGTCGGACGTCGTGGCTTGGGCGAAGAAGCGTGATGCTCGTAGGAAGCCGCGGGAGTGACCGGGTTTCGAATGGAGTCCCCGGCGCCTTGTGTCGGGTACTCGCGGTGAACCCTACGCAGGGGGTGTGACATCTCTCATAGGCGGGCATGACACGCTCGGTGCTGCCGGCGGTCGACCGGCAGCGTCGTCGTGGCGGGTTCCGGCCGGCGGAAGGTGAGTCCTACTCGACACCCACGGTTCGTATCAGCAGTGACCGTCTCGCCCTGTCCAAAGTCAGGCCAGTAGCCTGCCCCGTGACCAACCCCCCGTTCGACCGGACGTGCTCAGCCGCTTGACGCCCGGGGCTCGCAAGCAAGCTCGGTCGAGTGGGCCCGGCACCAGCGTGCCAGGATTCGCCCACGATCCGCCTGGTCACGGTGACGAGTGGCAATCGGTGCCGACGACTGGCGATCACATCACTTCGCATCGTCCGAGGTCAACACCACGATCGGCCACTGCGGGCGACTACTGGCAACGACCGGCAGTCTGCCTGGGAACCATTAGCAGTGAGTCCGATTCGGCCGCTCTCGCACCTCTCCCGAGAAATCACTGTAGCCGACCCGGTGGTCCGTGGCGCTGCCCTGGGCGACGTCGGCGGCCACGTAGCGGTCTCACTCCCCCCGAA
>JAKBAX010000295.1 GCA_021808785.1 Actinomycetes bacterium
CACCGTCAGGAGTCCCAACTCCCAGCCCCCCGAAATCGGGACCCCACCCAACCGCAAAAACGACAACCACCAGTCCCAACTCCCAGCCCCCCGAAATCGGGACCCCACCCAACCGCAAAAACGACAACCACCAGTCCCAACTCCCAGCCCCCCGAAATCGGGACCCCACCCAACCGCAAAAACGACAGCTACCGGTCCCAAGCTGAGGCCGGTGCGGAAGTTGGACCGATAGCGGTTGGTCGGACGGGACCCCCAGGCGACCCCCCGAGGTCAGCCGGGTGGGGTCACCCCGACCGACCCGGACAAGAGCAACCTGGTGAGGGCGGGCACGTCCTCCACGATGGCCACGATCGCCGCCCCGGCGGAGGCCTGCAGCTCTCGGCGGTCGCCGTAGCCCCAGGTCACCCCCACGGGGTGGAGACCGTGGTGCAGGGCGGCTCGTATGTCGTGTTCCCGGTCCCCGACCAGCGCCACGGTGGATGGCTCGGGACCGCCCAAGGTGGCCAGGGCGAAGCCGACTACCTCCTCTTTGGTGGAGCGGGAGCCGTCCCCGGCCACACCGCAAACCACCGCGAAGTGCTCCGCCAGGCCGAAGTGGTCCAAGATGGCGGCGGCGAACCTCTGCAGCTTGGAGGTGGCCAGCCCGAGCGTCACGCCCGCCGAGCGCAACTCGGCCAGCATGTCCGCCGCCCCGTCGTACAACCGGTTGTCGTACATGCCCGTCGCCCCGAAGTAGGCGCGGTACCGGGCTACCGCCTCCTCGACCCGATCGGCGGGGACACCGAGGGCGGCCAGGCCCTCGCCCAGCGGTGGCCCGATCCATCGCTTTATGGCCGCCTCGTCGGCGTCGAGGCCGAAGGCGGCCAGCGTGTGCCGGTAGGAGGCCACGATCCCCGCCTGCGAGTCGCTCAGCGTACCGTCGAGGTCGAACAGGACGGTCGAGAACCCCACAAGGTGCGATGGTACGGGCCCACCACGGCGGCAGATCGCCGGCGGCAGATCACCGGTGGCAGGCCCGGCGGGTCGGAGGTCGGAGGTCGGAGGTCGGAGGTCGGAGGTCGGACCGTGTCGACCGGTTCGGCTTCTTCTCGTGACATCGGTCACAGCGACCGGGGTCGATAGGAGCGATGAAGGAGCGCCGGTGAGGGGACGGCCCCCGGCCCCTCCGGTCGCACCGGGATTCTTCCGAAAGGTCCGGCGTGGTGTTGTCATCCAGCCAGACCCATCGGCGCGCCCGTTCACCGGTGGGCGGGCCCGAGGAAGCCCGACCGCGTCGCCTGTGGCAGGTCACCGCCTGGCGCGTCACCGTCTGGCTGGTGCTGATAACCGGCCTGACCGGGTCAGCGGTGGCGGGCTGGCAGTGGAACGGCTACCAGCAACGAGCCGCGACCAAGAACTTCGTCGACGGTGCGTCGACCGTGGCCGCGACGTCCGACGCCGTACTCGAGCGCGACGTCCAGTTCGAAGAAGCCGTCGGGCAGGCCATCGTGACCCATCCCGACATGACCAACCACCGGTTGAGCCCGTGGCTGGGCTCGCTCGACTTGACCAAGATCTACCCGGGGGCGATGGGCTTCACGTTCTACGCCCGAATCCCGGCCAGCGGACTGGCCGATTACCGCCGAGCCATGGCCAGTGACCCTCTACCCGGTCTGGGCCACGTGCCGGCCAGCGTCACACCGGCCGGGGTACGGCCGTACTACTGCCTGCCCCGCTTCGGCATGGTGCTACAGGCCGTCGGGGTCAGCGGTGGGATCGACCTGTGCGCAACGACATTCCCGGGGATCGGCCAGTCACCGGTCGGCCCCCTGATGGATCAGGCCATGACCTTCGACGTGCCCGAGTACATGAACCTCGGAGCCATAGTTGAAGGCTCCGGGGTGGCCAAGCTGCACCTGCCGGCCAAGCTGCTGATCGCCTTCCGCAACCAGATCTCGGCCATCGTCCCCATCTACTCCGCGGGCGCCCATCCGGCCACCGTGGCGGCCCGCCGGGCGGAGCTGGTGGGGTGGATGCTGGGCTCCTTCGACGGGCCGGCGCTGGTCCAGGCCATGGCGCCGTCCTCGGCCGACCGGGAAGTGACCCTCGAGACCGCAGCCGGCGACCAGTTGGCCCGCGGCGGCCGGCCTTTCCCCGGAGGGATGCACCTGACCAGGGCTTTGGCGTCGAACCCGGGTCTGACCGTCACGGTGTCGGGGCCGGCCACATCGACGCCCGAGGTGCAGGGAACCATTCTTGGCCTGATCGGCGCGGTGGCGAACCTCCTGCTGTTCGCCTTCCTGCTCCATCTGGGCCGCACCCGCGAGAGAGCCCTCCGCCTGGTGGAGGAGCGCACCGCCGAGCTGCGCCACCAGGCCCTGCACGACGTGCTGACGGACCTGCCGAACCGGGCCCTGCTCTTCGACCGGGCGGAACAGATGCTGGCCCGGGCCCGGTGCCAGCCGATGGCCATCGGCGCGCTCTACCTGGACCTCGACAACTTCAAAGACGTCAACGACACCTTCGGCCACGACGTCGGGGATCAGTTGCTGCAGGCGGTCGCCGAACGGCTGCGGGCGGCGGTGCGCGAAGGTGACACCGTGGGCCGGCTCGGCGGCGACGAGTTCCTCATTTTGACCGAGAGCCTGGACCTCGACGTCGGCCCGGAGTGCGTCGCCGAGCGGGTCATCGCGCTGATGGACGAGCCCTTCGAGCTACTCACCCCGGAACCGATCACCCTCAACATGAATGCCAGCGTCGGTGTGGCCACCGGACTGCGCACCCACTCCCAGGATCTCATCCGCGACGCCGACATCGCCCTCTACCAGGCCAAGGATTCCGGCAAGGGCCGCTACGTGCTGTTCGACCCGAAGATGCAGGCGGCCGTCCAGGATCGCCTGACCCTGGAGATGGACCTGCACGGTGCGCTCGACCGGGGCGAGTTGTATGTCATGTACCAACCCATCTTCGACATCAACCGGCTCCAGACCAAGGGCGTCGAGGCACTGGTCCGTTGGCAGCACCCGGGCCGGGGGCTCATAGGGCCGGCCGAGTTCATCCCGCTGGCCGAGCAGACCGGGCTCATCGAGCCCATCGGCCGGTTCGTGCTCGACCGGGCCTGCGCCGACGCCGCCGAGTGGCAGCGGCAGGGCCATGGCGTGGAGATTTCGGTGAACGTGTCGGTGGCCCAGTTCGAGGACGACACCTTCGCCGATCTGGTCCGGGCCACCCTGGAGGGCCACGGGGTCAGGCCGGAGTCGTTGACCCTGGAGATCACCGAGACGCTGCTCATGCGCGACACGCAGGCCACGGCCCGGATGTTGGCCGAGCTCAAGGCGACCGGCGTGCGGGTGGCCATCGACGACTTCGGCACCGGGCACTCGTCCCTCGCCTACCTGCGCCAGTTCCCCATCGACTCGCTGAAGATCGACCGGAGCTTCATCACCCGGCTGGGCCAGAGCTCGCAGGCCATCGCCATCGTCAACACCTTGGTCCAGCTGGGCCGAACGCTCGGCATCGAGACCCTCGCCGAGGGCATCGAGCACCCGGCCCAGCTGGCCCATCTACAGGAACAGCTCTGCGACAGCGGTCAGGGATTCCTGTTCGCCCGGCCATTGATGGCCGAGGACATCCCCGCCTTTCTCACCCGGGGCAACGACCCCGTCTTGGCCTCCGCCCCCGGCTGATCAACCGCGCCAGGTCACAGAGAGGATGGTCGCGTCATCGCGGAGCTTGCCGGCATTGAATGCCGACACCGCACGGACCAACCGGCGGAGCGTCTGCTCCGGTGGCTGGCCGGAGAGCGCCTCGCGCTCCCACTGGTCGACCAGGCGTTCCAGCCCGAACTCCTCGCCCTCGGCCGAGCGCCCCTCGACCATCCCGTCGGTGTAGAGCAGGACACTGTCGCCCCGCTCCAGCTGCTCCCGGCCCGACTGGCTGCGGTCCCCGCCGAGGCCGAGGGGCAGCTGGGCCGGGCGGGCCAACTGGCTCACGACCTTGTGGCCGCGCATGAGCAAAGGCGGCGGGTGGCCGGCATTGCTCCATTCCAGCATCCCCGTGTCGAGGCCCAGGCGGACCACCACGGCGGTTACGAAGGCCTCCCCCCCGTACTGGCCGTCGACGGCCTGATCGATGGCCGCCGCGACGAGAGGCGGGCCGTCGCCGCTGCGTCGGGCGTGCCGGTACGCCCCGACCGCCAAGGTGGTCAGTAGCGCCGATCCCACGTCGTGGCCCATTCCGTCGAAGATGCCGGCGTCGAGGTGCCGGTCGTTGATGGCGTAGTCGAAGGCGTCGCCCGCTATCTCGTAGGCCGGCTCCAGGCGCCCGCAGGCCGAGGCCCGGTCGCAGCGCGCCGTGAGGGGGGGCAGGAGGTCCCACTGCATCCCCGCCGCCAGGGTCATCGGGCGGCGCCGACGGCGCAAGGCGAAGAGGTCGGTAACCGGGGTGAAGCCCCGCACCAGCAACCCGGCGAAGAGGCCCAGCCGTACGCAGTGCTCCAGAGCCTGCCCGTCGATCGACCCGAGGGTGAGGGCGACCACGCCGGTCCGCTCCCCCCGCTCGACGAGCGGCACCCACACCCGCTTCTCGGAACCCCGATCGGCGACGAGCGGCTCTCCTGAGAGGAACACCCGGCCCGCCATCGACGTGGCCACCCCTTCCTCGGCCAGGATGGGGTCCTGCAGCTCGGGGCTCAGGAGCACCGGCTGCAGCACCATGTGCTGCACGTCGACCAGGTAGACGGTCAGCTCCGTGGCACCGAGAGGCTGTGCCGCCTGGCGCAGCAGCGTCTCGAGCAGGACCGGCGCGGCGTCGGCCAGGCCGTCCAGCGCAGTTGCATAATCGGGTGGCCCCATCGGCCGAATTCTCCCAGAAGAACCAGACGGCGCGCCTGCAGTGGGCTATTCCTGGGCAAATAGGCCAAACGAGAGGGGGGCGGGGCGCCAGGCTGGCCGGGCCGGGTTCGGCGCCAGCCGGCCTGGGTTCAGCGCCGGCCGGCCCGGGCGCGAACGAAGCGCAGGATGTCGATGTGCTTGGCCGTGTCGTGCAGCATGAGATCCACGAGAAGCGGGAACAGCGGGTACCCCTCGGTTCGGCGCAGCTCCTTGCGCAGTCGGCGAAGTTCCCGGGCGTCGTCTTTCTCGAAGGCCAGTAGCCGCTTGGTTTCTTCCCGAACAGCGGCCTCGCCCCCCACGGCCGAGCTCGGCATCCGGGGTTGGATGTCGAGGTCCCAGACGAAAGAACGCAGCTCGTTCAGCATCTCGGAGATCTGCCGGTGATGGCGGGCCTCGTCCTCCATGATGAGGCGCACCAGGTAGCGCTGGCTCTCGTCGCCGGACTCCTCGGCCAGGTGCTGATAGGCGGCGAGCGCCGCCCCTTCGCGCTCACCGTGGGAGCGAACCATCTCGAGCAGGGCGTTGTCCGTCGTCAAATCGGGTAGGCGGGACGGAGTCTCCTGATCCCCTGCCGTTCGCGCTATCCGTCCGTTGATCGGGATCATGGCGGCCCCTCCGTGGTCTGGGCTCGGTCGGTGGTTCCTCGAAGCCAACGAACACGCCAGCGCACCTGGCCCGATAGGGCCGAAGGTCCCCGGCGGGGTCAGGCGACGACCTGATCGCCCACGTCGGCCGGCACGTGGGCCGGCCCGCACCTCACCGACCAGCACCTCACCGGGTCCGTGGTGGTCGGGTTCTTCTCCGCCACTCAGGCCCTCCGCCACTCAGGCCCTCGGCCGGTCAGGCCCTCGGCCGGTCAGGCCCTC
>JAKBAX010000021.1 GCA_021808785.1 Actinomycetes bacterium
GCCGGGCGGCGCATCCTGAGATGCTCGGCTACACTCAATCCTTTCTGCGAGCGTAGTTCAGAGGCAGAACATCAGCTTCCCAAGCTGAGAACGCGGGTTCGATTCCCGTCGCTCGCTCACAAAGAGCACTGAACACAAGTCCGGTGCTTGAGTAAACAGAAGTCGCCCTTCAAGTAGACAGAACGCCGGTCCGCCCGATGGCGGAGGACCCCGTATCTGGTCGCACCCGGTGTCGGTCGGTCACTTGTGCGCCAAGGCCACCCACACGGCGGGTCTGGTCGAAGGCGGGGCTGCTTTCCCAGGACGCGGAGCTCTGCTCGTTTCTCTGCGGGTGTAGGGCGCCGGAGGTGGCGACCACGGTTTCATTCAGGACCGAGCGGTACAGTCGGTATGCGCCGAATGGGCGCGTGACACGGTGGTGACGGGAGGGGACAGCTGAGCGATCTGGAGGAACGGGCGCGCAACCGGACGGTGGTACTCCCCGGCCATTTCACCGGCCCCGTCCGTATCGAAACAGTGGAGGAGATCGGCGCCAACATGGTCCTGGCCCGGGTCCGGACCTCCGACGGTCGCCCGGACGAGACCACGCTCATGGCTGGCGACCTCGAGGCTGCCTTGGCCGCCGGGCCCCCGGCCACCGCCACCGTCCCGGCCGCCCGGCTGTTCCAGTGGATCGAGAGTCACCGCATCCGTCTGGCCTACGCCCACGACCCCTATTTCGCTGTGTCCCTGTCCGGAGTGCGGGGGCTGCCTCACCAGATCGAGGCGGTCTACCGCCACCTCTTGCCGCAGGCCCGCCTGCGCTTCGTGCTGGCCGACGATCCCGGCGCCGGCAAGACCATCATGGCCGGACTGCTGCTCAAGGAGCTGAAGCTGCGCGGCGTCGTGGATCGCACCTTGGTGGTCGCCCCGGCCCCGTTGACCGTCCAGTGGCAGGACGAGCTGCTCGACAAGTTCGACGAGCGCTTCGAGGTGGTCTCCTCTTCGCAGGTGCGCTGGCAGCTGGGCGGCAACCCGTGGCAGCACTATCCGCAGGTGGTGACCAGCCTGGACTTCGCCAAGCGGGACGATGTCGCTGGCGATCTCCTCCGGGCCGACTGGGACCTGGTGATCATTGACGAGGCCCACAAGTGCGCGGCCGCTACCTACGGGGACGAGGTACGTAAGACGCGCCGCTACGTGCTGGCCGAAGCGCTGGCCGGACGGACCGAGCGGCTCCTTCTACTTACGGCCACCCCACACTCCGGAGACCCCGACCGCTTCGTGCACTTCTTGTCGCTGCTCGACGCCGACCAGTTCTCCTCTCCTGAGCTAGTCCGCAGCCAGCTGGCTGTCTCAGACAGCCCGTATTTCCTGCGTCGCCAGAAGGAGGACCTGGTTGATGAGACCGGCCGCCGCCTGTTTGTGAAGCGACGGGTGCTTACGCAGCCGTTCACCCTCACGCCGTCCGAGTTGCGCCTCTACCAGGCGGTTACCGACTACATCGGCGAGTTCCTCGGCGGCCCGCCCCCCGGTGGCGGTCGGGGCGGGGGCAACGCAGTGGCGCTGGCCCGCACCGTTCTCCAGCGGCGCCTGGCCTCCAGCCTGGGCGCCATCCGCTCCTCCCTGGCCAAACGAGCCCGGCGCCTGGAAGAACAGGCCGACGCCCTCGAGCGGATGCCACCGGCTGAGCGGGCCAAGCGCATCGCCGAGCTCGGACGCCAGCCGGTCGGCGCCGCCGCTGCGACCGACGACGAGCTCGACCTCGACGACGCCGACGAGGACGCCGAGGAGCTAGCCGTCACCGAGGTCACCGCCGCCGCCCACATCGAAGGCCTGCGGGCCGAGGTCGCTGCCCTGAAGGTCCTGGTGGCCCAGGCCGATGCCACTATCGCTTCCGGCGAGGAAGCCAAGCTGGCCGCCCTCAAGTCCTGCCTGGAGCGGGCCGAGCTGGCCGAAGTTCACGACGGGCGAGGCAAGCTGCTCATATTCACCGAGCACCGCGACACCCTGGCCTACCTCGAACGCCACCTGATCGAGTGGGGCTACAGCGTCTGCACCATTCATGGCGGTCACCCCCCTGCCCAGCGTAAGGCCATCCAGCACGAGTTCCGCACCCAGAAGCAGGTCTGCGTGGCCACGGAAGCCGCCGGCGAGGGCATCAACCTGCAGTTTTGCCACCTCATGGTCAACTACGACCTGCCATGGAATCCGGTCCGCCTAGAACAGCGGATGGGACGAATCCATCGCATTGGTCAGTCAGTCGACGTGGTCGTGTTCAACTTCTGCGCCACTAACACCATCGAGGGCAAGCTGCTTACCCGCCTGCACGAGAAGCTCGATGCCATGCGCGCCGACCTGGATGACCGCGTCTACGACGTCATCGGCGAGTTGCTGGATCTCAACAGCCTGGACTTCGAGCGCCTCCTTCGGGACACGCTCGCTAACCCCCGCCGGGAGCAGCAGTCCCTGGACGAGATCGACGCCATGACCCCGGAGCGGCTCAGGGAGTACGAGCGCCAGGTCGGCCTGGCCCAGGCCCGCCGCTATGTCGACTTGGAGTGGGTCCGCCAGCGTGACTGGGCGTCGGAGGAGCGCCGCCTCATGCCCGAGTACGTGGAAGCGTTCTTCCTCGGGGCGGCATCCGCCCAGGGACTGCGGGTCGAGCCCAGGGCCACGGCCGGCCTATGGCGCATCGAGCACGTACCGGTCGCGCTGCGCAGCGACGACCTTCCCGCCGTGCGCCGACTCGGCCGTCCCGAAGTCGAGTACCGCAAGCTGACCTTCCGCAAGGAACTGCGCCAGCAGGCCGAACACGAGGACTCCGTCCTGTGCTCACCCGGCCACCCACTCTTCGCCGCGTTGGCCGACGCCCTCGAACGCCGACTCACCGCCGACGGGATCCCCGGAGCGATCGCCGTGTTCACCGACCCCGGCACCACGGACCGCTACTGGCTGCACGCCTTCACCTACGAGGTCGTCGGCGAAGCCCCATCGGGCGATCCCGAAACAGCCCGGGCCGAGCTGGTAATGGTGATCCAGGAGCCGGACGGGGCCATGGCCCTTGCTCCGGCCGACGTCCTGCACAACCTCACTCCGGGGGGAGATACCGAGGCCGAGGCTCTGGAGGGGGGAGCGGTACGCGCCGCTGCCAACTGGATCCGTGCCGGCACCCAAGCGCAGGCCACCGGCGCCGAGCGCGACCAGCGTCTGGCGCAGGCCGAGCTTCGTTCCGGCTATCTCCAGGAAGCGTTCACTGTCCAGCGCAACGTCCTCGAGCGGCGCTTCGCCGAATACTCCGAGAAGGTCTGGAAGGGCGACGAATCCTACCGCCTGCCCCGCGACGAGGCCGCCCGGCGCATCGCCGAACTCGACCAGCGCCAGCGGGCCAAGCTCGAGGCGCTAGCCAAGCTCGGCGTCGTCCGGCCCGGACCGGTCAACCACCTCGGCAGCGCCTGGGTGGTGCCCCCGGCCCGCACCGAAGACCCGACCATCCGGGCCATGAGACCAGACCCGGAGGTGGAACTGGCCGCCATGGAGTACGTGATGGCCTGGGAGCGGGCGCAGGGCCGGGATCCGGTCGACGTGTCCGCCGCCCGCGACGGATCCGGCTTCGACATCCGCTCCCTAGAGACCGACTCCGCCACGGGCGAGATCACCGTCCGCCGCATCGAGGTCAAGGGCCGCAGCACCTCCTCTGGCGACGTCGGCCTCTACCGCACCGAGTGGTACGCCGCTCAGCGCTTCGGCCCCGGCTACTGGCTGTACGTCGTCTACGACGCCATGACCGCAAACCCGCGGCTCGTCACCGTCCAGGACCCCGCCCGCCGGCTGGCTGGCGTCGAGGAAGTGTCCCAGGTGACGGGCTACCGGGTACCAGGAGCCAGCATCGAAGCGGCAGCAAGATGAGGAGCGCATGACCACCAATCGCAGGAGCCTGATCGAGGATTACCTCCCTATCGAGGCCATCAACACCGTCGCCCAACGGGAGAAGATCGGCCACGCCGCCCTTCACCCCCGCAAGCTCCACCTTTGGTGGGCCCGCCGTCCCCTCGCCGCCGCCCGCGCCGCCGTCTACGCCGCCCTCGTCCCCGCCGAGGGCCGCGATCGCACTGACGCTCAAGAAGCCGTCTTCTTCGACGCCCTGTGCAAGTGGGGCGGCCACCCAGGCGACATCGCGAAGGCCCGTGACGAGATCCTCGCCGCCCACGGCGGGGTACCCCCCAAGGTCGTCGATCTGTTCTCGGGCGGCGGTGCCATCCCGCTCGAAGCCGCCCGCCTCGGCTGCGACGCCACCGCCATCGAGCTCAACCCGGTGGCCCACCTCATCGAACGGTGCATGCTCGACTACCCGCAACGCTTCCCCGGCCTGGCCGACGACATCAGGGGCTGGGGGAAGAAGTGGGTAGATGCGGCGTGGGCAAGCCTCGCCGACCTGTACCCGCCTGTCGACGCGGACCCGGGAGCCCTCCGCCTCGACGGTGTCGTTACCGAGCGCCGGCCGCTCGCCTACCTGTGGACTCGGACTGTTCCGTGCCCCAACCCAGCCCGCGCACCCCACCGCGTCCCCCTCGTCCGTCAGACCTGGCTTGCCCGCAAGAAGGGCCGCAACGTTGCTCTCCGCACCATCGTCGACCAGGCCACCTCGATGGTCAGCTACCAGGTCGTCGAAGCCACGACAGCAGAAGGCCTCGGCTTCGATCCGGCCGCCGGCTCCAAGCGCGGAGAAGCAACCTGCCCCGTCTGTGGAGCCACCGTCAGCGCTGCCTACATCAAGTCGGAAGGCATGGCCGGGCGACTGGGCGTCGCTCCCCTCGCCGCCGTGGTCCTCAAGGCGTCCGGGCGCGGCCGAGACTACCTACCTCCCGGCAGCTACCCCATCCCGGACGACGCCGACTGCCTGGCGCGCGTGGACAAGCTTGACGTCGATCCTCCCGAGGAGCCCCTCCCCGCCAAGCTGACCGGTGGCATGTGCACCGTCTACGGGCTGACCAGGTTCCGGGACCTCTTCACTTCCCGCCAGCTGCTCACCCTGTGCACACTGGCCGCTGGCGTCCGCGACACCTATGCCCACATGTGCGAGTCTGGAATGGACGCGGAACGCGCCGCCGCTGTGGCCACGTCTCTGGCCTTGGCTCTCAACCGAGTGGCCGACCGCTCGTCGACACTCTGTCGCTGGGAAGTCAGTAACGAGACGGCCATGAACACCTATGCACGACAGGCCCTTCCCATGGTCTGGGATTTCGTTGAACCAGCGCCGTTCGGCGGAGCTGCCGGCGACGTCAACGAGGCGGTGACCAATGTTGCGGAGATCATCGAAACGCTGGCCGTCGTTCCAGCCGCCAGCATCGTGCGCTCCTCTGCTACCTCTTTGCCGCTGCCCGACGCTTCGCAGGACGCAGTGGTTACTGACCCCCCGTACTACGACAACATCTCCTACGCGGACCTATCCGACTTCTTCTACGTCTGGCTCAAGCGCTCAGTCGGGTTCCTCTATCCGGATGACTTGACGAGTGAGCTGACACCTAAGCGGTCTGAGGCTGTCGTCGCCCCTTACCGCTATGGCGGATCCAAGGACAAAGCTCGGCAGGAGTACGAGCGCATGATGGGCGGCGCCTTCGTCGAAGCTCATCGGGTCCTCAAGTCCGGGGCCCCTCTGGTGTGCATCTACGCCCACAAGACGACCCTCGGCTGGTCCACCCTCGTCGACGCGCTGCGAACCGCAGGGTTCGTGATCACCGAGGCATGGCCGCTCGACACCGAGATGCCCCAGCGGTCGGTCGGGCAGGGCACCGCGAGCTTGGCATCATCGATCTTCTTAGTAGCCCGTAAGCGGGATACCTCCGCCGGGATCGGCTCGGAGTCCGCTGTCTTGGCCGAACTGGAGGGCATCATCTCCGAGCGGCTCGACCGCCTGACCCGCGCTGGCGTGACTGGCTCCGACTTGGTGATCGCTTGCGCTGGCGCCGGACTGCGCCCCTTCACGCGCTACCAGCGTGTGGAACAGGACAACGGTGAGCCGCTTCCTGCCGAGTCCTTTCTCCAGATGGTCCAGAGTCGCGTGCTCGACGCCATATTCGGCAGCCTGGCCGGCGCCGATCCCGCCACCCGCTTCTACGTCTCCGCCCAGTTCAGCTACGGATACGCCGCCGTCGACTTCGCCGAAGCCAACAACCTGGCGCACATGACCGGCGTCGAGCTCGACGGGCCCCGCGGGCTCACCGTCGGCCACTGCCCCTTAGTAGCCAAGAAGGGGTCGACCGTTGCGCTCCGCGACTTTGAGGCGCGGGGCGAGGACCGCCACCTCGGTGTCCGACCCGATGCAGGGCCCCCACCGCCGGTCATCGACGTGGCCCAGGGCGTGCTGTGGCGGGCCGAGTACCGCCCTAGCGAGCTGCCTGCGTACCTCGACCAGGCTGGAGCAGACCCCCATCTCCTTCGCAATGTGGTTCAGGCCCTCGCCGGCAAGGCCCTTCGCTCGGGGTCCGCCGCCGGGAAGGCTCCCGAGGCGGCCGCCGCCGAACGGCTGCTTGCCGCCTGGAAGCGCCTGATCGACGACAATCTCTTCAGGAGCTGACCATGCCTGGCGCCACGACGACCTCCAACGCCTACCAGCTCACCCCATGGGCCAAGGTGGCCCGTCCACATGATGACGTCACCTCCGGATCGCTGGAGATGGGTGTCTACGCTGCCAACCTGGCCCTCGTCTACCGCGGGGCAGCTGGCGCGCCCGAGGTGTACAGCCGCCCCGAGCGCTTCTTCGCCGCCACCTACGTGACCGACGGGCTCCGCCTACTGCTGGCCGACGTCATTGGCGCTCTCGCCGGACAGCCCGGAGATCGGGTCCTCCAGCTGCGCACCCCATTCGGCGGCGGTAAGACCCATACCCTCCTCGCCCTGCTGCACCTGGCCCGGGACCGTGACTTGGCCATCCGCGCCAACGACGCCTTAGGCGATCTCCCCGACCCGGGATTCGTCGAAGTCGCCGTCCTCTCCGGTGAGGAGCTCGACCCGATTTCCGTCCGCACCACCAAGGGCATCGAGACCCGCACCCTGTGGGGCGAGCTGGCCGTCCAACTGGGCCGCTACGACGTCGTCGCCGAGCACGACCGGACCGGCTCCGCCCCCGGCGGCGATGCCCTCCGTCAGGTGCTCGGCGACCGACCCGTGCTGGTGCTCCTCGACGAGGTGCTGGTCTATGTCGAAAAGGCCATGGCCGTCGCCCGAGGCGAGTCCACCGTGGGCCGTCAGGCCATGCTTTTCATCCAGGCCCTGACCGAAGCGGTCAACGGCCTGCCTCACGCCGCCATGGTGTACAGCCTTCAGGCCAGCGTCGGCGAGGCTGTCGGCGCCGAAGGCCTCCTCACCCAGCTCGATCATTTGGTCAGCCGCATCGACGCCAAACGGGAACCGGTCACCGGGGACGAGGTTATGCGGGTGGTACAGCGCCGCCTTTTCGCTGACCTTGGCGACCCCGGAGTGCACCGGGCGGTGGCCTCGGCATACGCCGATCTGGTCCGTCGGCAGCTGCAGGCCCAGGCCGAAACTGACGACGCCCGCCGTGAGGCCGATGTGGAGGCCCGTCGGATGGAGGACCGGATCCTAGCCTCCTACCCCTTTCACCCTGCCCTGCTCGACCTCATGTACCACCGGTGGGGCACCCTGCCCAGCTATCAGCGCACCCGCGGCGCTCTGCAGTTCCTGGCCAGCGTCACGCACGCCCTGTGGCAGTCCGGCGACGGCTCGTCCCTCATCGGTCCCGGTGAGGTTGACCTGGGGGACGGGCCGACCCGCTCTGCCTTCTTCTCTCAGGTGGGCGAGCGGGAGCGGTATCAGTCCGTCATCGAGGGCGACATCGTTTCTGAAGGCTCCGGCGCTGCGGTTGTCAACCGCAGAATCGGCACCGACTCGCCCGCGCTCGAGCAGTTGCGGGTCGGCACCCGCATGGCCACCGCCATCATGCTCTACAGCTTCGGCATCCCCGAGGGAGAGGAGCGCGGTGTCCTCGAAGGCGATCTCATTGCCGCCACCCTCGTCCCGGGCCTTGACCGGAACGTGATCGTCGCCGCCCTCCACGACCTTCGCGACGAGGAGCTATACCTCCACTACACCGGACGGCGCTACCGCTTCGAGCCCACTGCCAACCTCACCAAGCTGGTGCGGGACGAAGCGGTCAAGTTCCGCCCCGACGAGGTGCTCGACTCCGTCCGCAATGCCTTCGAGGAGAAGCTCTCCGGAGCCCGCCACGTCTCGGTCTGGCCCACCGGTCCCTCCCAGGTCCCTGACCACGTCGCAGCTTTTACCCTCGCCTTCCTCCACCCGGACTGGGACGAGTCCGCCACGCCGTTGGCGTCATTTGTCACCGAGGCCCGGGGCGGCAAGCGGGCCTACGCCAACGCGCTGGGTCTTGTTTTGCCCGACGGTGCTCAGTTCGACCGGGCGCGGGCTGCCGCACGGCTCGAGTTGGCCGCCGCGTCGCTCCTCAAGCAGAAGGCCAAATACGGGCTGTCTAAGGAACAAGCAGACGAGCTCACCGAGAAGCTAGCCGGCGCCCGCCGGGACCTCGCTGCCGCCCTCGACGCCTGCTATGCCCGGGTGGTCATTCCCGTCCGGGCATCGTCGGGCAGCCAGCCATGGGAATTCGAGGATATAGACCTCCGCTCCCTGCTCACCGCGGGCCGCCCCCTCTATGACCGGGTCCTGGACGCACTTGCCCACCGGGTCTTCAAGACCGTCACCGTTGACAAGCTCATCAGCCTTTCCGGCCTCGGCCCCGACCGACCCTACGTCATCGCTTCCGACCTGGTCGCTGCCTTCTTCAGCTACTTCGAGTTCACCAAGCTGACCTCGGCGGCGGCAGTGGCCGACGTCGTGTCCAGAGCGGTGGCAGACCGCCGTTTGGCTTACGCACCCGGCGCGCGGGTCGATGAAGGACAGGTCGTCCTCTCCGATCCCTCAGCCATCAGGATCGGCGTCCTGCTCACCACGGCCGAGACCGACCTCTCGGACACCACCGCCCTGTTGACGCTGGACGAAGCGGGCCGTCTGGCCCCGCCGCCCGCCGCCACCGACAACGAGCCGCCCTCGACGGGCACGACCGCCGCCCCTGTCCCTGGAGGCGGGGCGGCTGGCGAGCCCGCCCCTGCTCCTGCGCTAACAGCCAGTGCGGGCGGCGCGGCCGAGGCTATCCATTCCGCCGCTCTGCGCCTCCGTCTGCGCGGTAGCGGGGTCTTCCCCCTTAATCAGGCCCTGGTGTGGCTGCGGGAAAACGGCCAGGACCTCGACGTCGAGGTGACCGTCCGGGCCGTCCCCAAGCCCGAAGGTTTCGATCGCATCCGATTCCGGAACGGCGTGCTAGAGCCATTGGAGGAGGCTGGCGTCGAAGTGAGACCTGAACTGTCGTGAAGATCACCCGGGTCGAGATCAAGAACTTCCGCTCACTGTTTGACGAACCGGTCTCATTCGACGTAGCCGAGGGCATGAATACCCTGGTTGGGCCCAACAACTGCGGGAAGTCGAACATCCTGCGAGCCCTCGCGCTCGCTCTGGATCCTGATCAGCAGATCGATCGCGACCGCGACATGCCTGGTCACTACGCCTTCGCAGTGCCTCGCATCACTCTCGACATCCGGGCCGATAAACCAACCTCGGTCGAGAGGACACTACTGCGACATGCCGAGGCCTACGAGCGAAGTATCAAAGGGCCGACTGCACAAACGTTCGCCGGCGACGGAACGATCCGCCTGGTTGTCAGCTTCCCGGGTAGCGACCGAGCCGGTCCGCGCCGCGACGAGGACCTGCAAGCTCTCAGCCGGGGAGCACAGCGCGGGGACCCAGCTCTTCGCCGGAAGGCGCTAGCGCAGCTTCGCAACTGCTACCGCTTCGTGGCCGTCGAGAGCGGCCAGAGCCTGGACAGTTTGCTCTCGGGCCGCTTCCGCGAGATTCTGCACACGGTCTTGAAGGACCACGTGAAAGCAGAACTAGAATCGGCTGACAGACGACGTTCAGGATACGTTGAGTCTCTGCAGGACACGCTCCTACAGCCGCTGCGCATCGGCGTGAAGGACGTGGTCGGAGAGTTGTTTCCCGACATAGTCGACGTGTCACTTGTGCCCCGAGTGTCGACAATCGACGAAACCCTGTCCGAGGTCGAGATCTCTCTGCGCGACGCCGTCGTCGGCGACCTCAGAACGAAGGGCACCGGGGTCCGGGGCGCGGTCACAGTGGCCATGTTGCGCTATCTGGCTGAGCACACCCGCCGGTCGATGATCTTTGCGGTTGAAGAGCCTGAGGCGTTTCTGCATCCCGGAGCGCAAGAAGACCTTAGAGATGATCTGGAGAGCCTGGCTGACCGATCAGACGTAACTCTCTTCGTAAGCACCCACTCCCCGTTCGTCGTATCGCGAAGTCGCGAGGCGCAAATCGTCTCGCTCACCAAGCAGGCGGATGGTCGAACGACTATCTCTGGCTGTGCCCGAGGTGACGAACCGAAGGCAAGTCTCTTGGGAGGCTTGTTCAGGGACGCGGCGTTGGCCGATGTTCTGGAACGGTCGGCCACCGTTCCGGCCGGGGCCAAGGCGGTCCTCATCACTGAAGGTGAAGGGGATATCTCGTCTATTCAGCTGGCGGCAAAGCGCGCCAACCGCGTCGACCTGCTCGACGGGATTCACTTGAGTGCAGCGGGCGGTGCGACCAAGGCTGTCGTGCAGGCGCTAGTCACCAAAAGCCAGACGCCCAAGCCGATCATGGTGCTCCTCGACAACGACGAGTTGGGGAAAGAGGCTGTCAAGCAACTGACCTCTCGCTTCAACTTCCAGCGTAACAAGGAGGTGACGAGCTACGCAGACCTGTTCGGAAGCCAAGTGGGCATCGAGGCCGAGGACCTTTGGCCATCCGAGCTAATCGGCCGCTTCGTTGCCAGCAAGGGAGAAGATGCCGTGATGTCCGGCAAGTGGCAACGCAACGACGGTGGCTGGCACTACGACATCCGGCCCACGGCGAAGAAGGAGATGGAAGCCTTCCTGCAGGCAGAGGTGACTTTCACCGACTGTGGCCGGTGGATCAATCTGCTCGAGCTGCTGCATCAACGGCTCGGAATTTGACGTGAGGACGCCCGACGGTTCAATACGTTGTCATATCTACCCGCCGGCCCACCCTGAGAAGCCACCGCCCAGCGCCGTCGCCACATACGGAGACCTTGCTGGCTCGTCGGCGGTAGTCGAGCTGGCGATTGGATCGAGTCACATGTAGCTGGCGTAGCGCGAGGCGACGGGTGATCCAGCACTCACATGCTTGAGGACATTGGCCACTCTGGCCGATGCACGCAGCGTGATGGGCATACGTCCATCGAGCTGACTCTGGTTCCAGTTCATTTTTGATAGAGCGAGGATCTCTTCCGCGAGCTGGAAGATGCTGTGTTCGGCCATTGCGACGTGCAACCCGAGGGGCACCGGGACGTACATCCCGGGATAGAGGCGGTAGAAGTCGATCGTTCCCCGAGTGAAGAGAGCGGCACGCTGCTCCTCTAACTCGACCAACGTTCCTCTCAGTACGGCGTGGTCGCCGTTTCGGAACAGCCGCAGCTTCTCGCTCGACTGTACCCACACGAGGTCGATGTGCTCTATGGCGAAAGCGTCGACGGCTGCCTCGAAGCCCCGAACCTCGGCGTCATCGAACTCCGATGTCTTGTGTAAGGCCACCCGAGCCGGGAATGTACGGTGCTCTCGACGGTACACGGCAAGCGCCTCACTCAACAGTCCATAGGCATCGTCTTCGCTCAGATGGGGCTGCCGGTCGTCCTTGCGTCTTGCCGCGGGCCCACCCCGCACGACGACACCGTCACCGCGCTCGTTGAAGACTTGGGCGACGGAGGTGTGCACGCTGTCGCGGTCCGTGGTGTGGAAGAACGACACCCCTACGTACAACGTCGATAGGTCGCTTGATCTTCGCACCAGCCGCCATGGGGTCCCGCCGGCCTTGTAGTAGAGGGCGGTGTGGATGTTCCAGGCTCTCGTCGCCTCGTCCTGCATCTGTCGGGGGCTCCCGCGGTGGCGTCCGCTCTGTGTCAGCTTGGCCCGCGACGGATCCCAGGTGGATGACCGTATGAGCTGAAGCGGCGGGCTGGTGGCAAGCAGTCTCGCCTTCAGTAGGTCCCTGAAGTCGACCGCCTGGCTCTCGACCTCGATGCTGGCAGAGTCAAGAGATTCATGTTCCGCCTGCGGCGATAGCTCATGGTCCTCGAGGTCGTCTGGACGGGCGCAGAGGATCACGTCACAACGGTTGGTGGCGGCGAGGTCGGCCGCTTCTGCTGCGTAGAGTTCGACGGCATCGACGGTCGCAAGGGCACCCGACCTCGCGATGGCTTTGCTCAAGGATCGATTGGGGATCGTCCGCGTGAGCGAGTCGTCAAATACGAGTGTCGACCGGAACGTGACCGAAGTGTCGAAGCCGGGGAAGTCACGGAATAGACGGGGGCTTCTGTCAGTCGCTTTGGCGGGGATGCCGTTGCGGCAACGCTCGAGCCATCGCCGTGTGCCGTCCAGGCCGTCGGACGGGCCAATCATTCCCAGACGTATCTCCGCCGGCGCCCGGGTCGTCCCGAAGTCGACGGGTCCGTAGTCGGCCACACCGAAGCGTGGATCGACGTGCCGGGCGTCCCCGGCGAACTCCAACTCTGGCTCGTCGAAGATGAAAGCTCTCATTGCTCGAAGAGAACGAGATCGCCGCTGTTGGCAACAGGGTTCACTCTCAGGTGTCGTTGCCAATCCCGCTCGTCTATACCGCGATCCACGGACAGCGTGGAGAGGGCTCCGAAGCGGATCGTCAACTGCTCCTTGTTCTCGAACAGGCTGTCCGCTCCAGCCAGGTATCCGGCCCACATCTCGACGAGTCCTCTTACCGCCCCGTTCTTCTCCCGACGCTTCATGCCCTTCACGAGATCAGCACCCCACTGCAGGTCCTGGTAGCCGTTACTGGTGTAGTGGTAGGTCGGGTTGAGTTCGAGGAACCACGTCCCTCCGATACGTATGAACCGATGATCGACAGCGTGGTGCCTGAAATGGCGTGCAGTTGACGGATCGGTCGCTGATGGGTAGGCCTGGAACACCACGCGACCTCGCTTTGATTTCCCTGTGGGCAGCGCCCTCGGTTCGAGGTCCTTTGTCGGTCGGAAGTACAGGTAGTGCCGCCTTGGATGACGTCGCAGATCGCGGTGCGTCTGTTCGGTAAGGGTCTGATTCAAGAGGCGGACAAAGTCCCTCATGGTGTCTCGGGACTTGGATTGAGCCCACTCCTCGCTGGTCAGCGCCTCCGCCGTACCGTCTGTGACGGCCCGGAAGTGCTCTTCATCAGTGCGGCGGAAGGAGTAGACCGTCCGATCAAGGACCGTCCAGTCTGTTCCGAAGAACCCGTTCCGTCTCAGTACTTCTCCGGCCTCGGGGTTCCCGCTTACCGTTGCCGGTGTCGCCCAGATCGTTTCCGGGTACCGCTCGACCCGCAAGAGATTTGTGGTCAGGGATTCCGGCCGCCGGTCCGTCGGGACATACAGACTCCCGGCCACAGGGACGCCCAGGTCCAGCAATGCTTGTGCCGCCGTATGATCGAACCGGTTCGCCCTCTTGTCGAAGTCGATCCGTCGGTTCTTGCGCCGATTCGGGTCCTTCAGCAGGACGCTCACCGGAGCCCACCATGCTTCGTTGGTTTCGGGATGGGAGCACACCAGGATGACGGGGACGGGCGCCTGCAGCCAGTAATCGACATCGTCTGCATCGCACAAGTAGTGGAATGACTGCTGGTCCTCTCCCGGGAATCGCTGTCGTGCCTTGCTCTGTACAAAGACCGTGCGGTTGAGAGGAAGCCGACGGTCTCTATCCACGAGCTCGATCTCGCCGTCGATGCCGTGGTCGACCCGACGGACGTGCCAGATGAACCCCATCCCGTTAACGATGCGGTCGATCAGGCTGATCCCGCCCTCGCCGCTCTGCGACTGCTTGCTGTAGGTCTTGACCATGGGCTCCGGCTCCTTGATGAACCATAAGCAGGGGGTGTGACGGTTTGGATGGGGGACGGATCTGAAGCGAGAACCTATGGCGGAAGTGCGAGCGATTGGTGGATCCGCGCGCACCAGGCATGCGCGCGGATCTTGCTCAGATCCGCGCGTGTGACAGTTGTGCTCGCATCTGAGCGGGGTGCGCGAGGATCCACCACATTTGCCGACTGCCTATATATGGTCGCACCATGATCGACAACGACACAGGGAGACGGGTCGCTACAGCCATCCGGCTACCGGAAGGGCTTCACCGTCAACTCCAAGAACACGCAGAGATGCGCGATGTCTCTGTGAACTGGCTCGTCACCCGCGCAGTCGAGCAGTTCGTGCAGGGGCTTCCCTCACGTGAGAAGGTTGAGGCAACCCTGCGCAACGGTTAGGACGCATCGCGGCCGGCGTCTCCACCGAGCGTCAGGATTCGATCCTACGGTATTTTCTATTCCGGATACGGCGCTTATCCGCGGCGACTGACGGCGGGCCGCTCGGGGTTCGGAAGCGGGGTGCGGCTGGGCGCGGTTGTGTCGGCGAGTGCGTTGCGGCCGGCACCGCTCACCTTGGTCCGCCAAGGGAACTGATTCGTCAATCACCGATCGGTGCTGACCTACTGTTCTGCTGCTTCTGGCATGCGGATTCGTGGGTCGCAGACAACATCGACACCGCTCCCGACGCCCTACCGGTGCAGACGCAGCGGCACCTGGTGACCTGCGGGTACTGCGCGTGGTGTGGCCAACGCCTACCTGCCGATGAGTGCCCGCTGTGCCGGTCGGGGATGGCGTGCGCCGACTCGGCATGGCGGATGCGGTCGGTGGCTCTCGACTTCAGCCGGGAGTTGCGCCGGCTCGGCGTGCGGGTCACGCCTAGCCTGCTCGACGCCGGAGAGGAGCGGTCGAAAGAGGATCCGGCGGCAAGCGGCAGGGAGCTGGCCCAGTTCGTGCTACTAACCAGACGACTGGCGGCCGCGCCGGACGACTGCGGGGGCTGGTCGGCGTGAAGGACGACCAGATGACGACGCACTCAGAAGAGTTCTTCGGCCCGGAGTTGCGAGTACCCCCCGTGACGGTGAGCCTGCGGGAGGTGTACCGGTCGCTGCCGGCGCTGGTCGGCCATCGTCCCCGGACCGGCAGCCAGCTTCGCCATCACGCCCGGATCGTGGACCGCCGCATCCGGCGGGTCACTACTGCTCCGGTCACGGTGGCCGGCCTCATCGACGGCGTCCAGGCCCGTGCTCTGCTCCGCTACATCAATCGCCGGCCGGTCACCCTCGAGTTCGCGGCGGCGGGCTGCTACAGGGGCGGCACCCGGCTCGACACGATATGCACCAGGCTCGTGATGAGTTGCTCCTGGCTGGATGAGGGCCGGGTCCGCCCCCACGTCGACAAGATGCCCTTGGTGGTGCTTGACGAGGTGTTCCCCGAGGACTTGGAGGCGGTACAGGCGGCGGTGGTCGACCGGATGCGCCGCCATGTCGAGCATCTGGCCTGGACACACGCCCCTTGCCCGACGGGCAGCGTCCTCATCATCGACGGGGACCTTTCCCGGGCGCCGGTGGACTGCGACCACCTGGTCGGCGTGGTCAAACAGCCCGGGGTCCAGTACTGGGATGAGGAGGGGCTCCCCGACCTGCCGCACGGGCACCTCGGCCCGATCCTGGAGTTACCGGCCCGCCGGCGAGATGAACGGACTCGGTTCAGCAGTCAGTTGCGCCTGGTACCCGCCGGGGCTGATGCCCCGTGGGATCTGGGGCTGGTACGTCTTGAGGCGTTTGACCCGGAGCTACTTGAGCCGCTTGCGGCCGCCTGTCTGGCTGGGGCGCAGAACCGGCAGAGCGGCGACCCACGTTGGGCCGTCCAGATTGCCCCGATGCGCTACGCCGAGGAAAGCCTCAAGGCGATGATTCCCGCCTACTTCACTCTGCCCGCCTGACCTTCTCCTGTGGTCGTGGGCGGTTTCCAGCGGGTGGCGCAGGTCAGTCGCCAATGTCGGGCGACGCGGCTGTGGGGCCAGCCGATTGGCTGGCCCCACATGCGGTTCTCTACGGCCGGCCCCGCACGACGGCGGACACGGCGTTGAGTACGGGCAGCGTGGCTGACGCCGCCTGCCTGCAGGCCTCAGCAGTGTCGGTGTGACCCGGCGGGAGTTCGCAGACCATGTCGAGCATGGCGGAGCGGATGTTGAAGACCCGGTCGCAGATCCGGATCAGCGAGCCGACCGCAGACATGGTTGCCAACTCGCCGTGGACGGGGCTGACTTCGCTGTGCTCGACGGCGAGCTCGAGGATGCCGACGGTCGAGTCAATCTCGAGCATGAACAGCCCGAGCGCGGCGAGAAGCGAGCGGGCCCTCACCTCGAAGTTCAGGCACGGCTGCCCTGAGCCGGTCTCGCAGCGTCCGTCGCAACTGAGGTCGGGAAGGTGGTGCTCGGCTGCGACCACGGCGAAGAACGCCGTCATCGCCGCAGTCTTGGCCGTGTCGGCGGCGTCGGTGAACAGGGTCGGGATGGATTCGGTGGTGGACATTGGTTGGTTGTGGCTCCTTGTGCGGCTGGGCTCTTCGCCCGCCACCGCCCACATCTCGACGCCCCATACCTGAACCCAAGTATCGAACCCGAACAGCCGTGCGGCACTCCGACAGCCCAGTCGAGGGCGGCGGTAGCCAGGGCAGTCGTGTGCAACAGGCGGGCGGCCGGTCACTGGTAGCCGTCGATGACACAAACCCCGACCCTGCCTCCCGTGTCCCCCGATCTGGCTGCCGTAATCGACGGATACGCGCCTGACGGTGTCGACCCCGTCGCCTGGTCGGCAGTCAGCGCCGAGGTGCGCCGCTGGGTGACCGCCGCCGGACCTCAGCATCGCCGCCGGGCCCTGCAACTCCTCTACGCCTGCGCCCACCTGGCCGTGTGGTGCCGCACACATGGAGTGCCGGTGGCGGCATCGACGGCGTTGCGGGACACCGCAGTCGAGCAGTTCTGCTCGTGGGCCGAGGCCCACCAACCGTTTTCGCCGACCACTCGTTCCACCATCCGGGCTCGGCTCCGCCACGTCGCGCGCGCCAACGATGTCACCGGCAACCGTCCCGCGCCGCCCGCCCTGGGCCGGGGGCAGATCCGCCCGCCGTACTCGACGGCGGAGATCGAGTCGTTCCTGCTCCTCGCCGGCAGCCAACGCGACCCCGACCGCCGCCGCCGGCTGACCGGCCTGATCACCGCCGCGGTGGGGGCGGGTTGTTCCCCCGAGGACTTCCGCCACCTTCGCGGCAGCGACATCCGACCCGACCAGGGTGCGCTGTGGGTGCACCTGCAGGGACGACGCCCCCGCTCGGTGCCGGTGATCGACCGGTACGCCGACGCCTTGAGAGAGGCGGCGGAGGCGACCGGCGACCGCTACCTGATCGGCGGGCTGAAACCGGAGCGGCGCAGCGTCACGACCTCGGTGTTGCACCGCATCGACGGCGGACTGGACCTCCCGCCAATCGAACCGGGCCGGCTCCGGGCGACCTGGCTGGCGCATCACCTCGCGGCCGGGGTGCGCATCGACGTCCTCATGGATGCCGCCGGGCTGGCCACCCCGACCACGATCGTCGAGCTCGCCCCACACCTACCCGCCCCGCCCGTCGATGCTTGGCGTCACCTCGTCACCGGGAGCCGGGCATGACGTCGCCCAGCACCGTGTCGGCAGCTGGGCCGACGCTGGCCGACCAGCAGCGCTGGAACTTCTGCCGGGCCCTCGAGATCATCGACCGGTCCGGGGCCGTTGAGCTCGCCGAGCGGATCACCCGCCCGGCCGGCCCGGTCGGCCGGCCCCGTTACTTCACCAACCGGGCCTTGCTCACCGGGCTGCTGTTCACCGCCATCCAGCATCAGACCGTCACGCTGACCGCGGTCACCCGGGCCATCAACATGCTGCCTGACGACTGCCTCGCAAGCCTCGGTCTCGGCCGCGATGCCCGCACCAGCTGGGCGGTGAACCTCTCCCAGGTCGATCACGCCTGGAACCGGCTCGCCGAGGCCTGCAACCCCTCACCTCTCCGGGACGGAAAGCGGATTCCACGGAGCACCGCAGCCCCGGCGGCTGAAGGCTTCGACCCTGGGAGAATGACAGTCTCCGACCCGAAATACCTCAACCCCGGTCCGGTTATCCCGGCAGCCGGCTCGCAGGCATCACGGGCTGCGTCGAACCGGGGCACCCTCCGCGACCTCGACGGCGAGACCGCCGCCCAACGCACAGCCGACCTGCACCGGCTCACTGACCTAATTCTGCAGGCCACGATCCCTGAGTGGTTGCGCTTCAAGGCCGTGGCCGTCGACTGGACCGACCATGACAGCACCGCCAGGGCGACGAGCGGGCGCCGGCTGTCTGCCGATCCTGACGCCCGGTACGGCCGCCGCCGCCGCAAGCCTTGGTCCGCGCCCAGCCCCGGCCCCCGCAAGCGCAGAACCACCCCGGCACAGGCCGCGACGACGGCCCCCACCGCCGGAAGCCCCACGGGCGCTGCGGTCGGCCCCACGTTGGACGGCGAGGGGTTCGAGACCGACAAGGACGAACTCTTCTTCGGCTACAACATCCATGTCGCCGCCGGGGTGGGCGACATCGACGGGCCGGCGATCCCCGAGCTCGCCGTCGGTCTCCGCCTGACCGCGGCCAACGACATGGCTGCAGTCGCCCCCATAGCCATCGACCTTCTCGACACCGCGACTGCCGCGGGCCACCCGGTCGACACCCTGCTCGTCGACCTGGGCTACAGCATGCGCAGCCCCGCCAACCTGCATGATCCGGTCGCTGATCGTGGCGTCTGGCTCGTTCACGACCTCGAGCGGGCCAAGCAGGGCCGGCTCGGCACCTACCAGGACGCCGTCCTGATCAACGGCGTACCTCACTGCCCCTTCACCCCGCCCGCGACCTACCCCGACGGGAAGCCGACCCCTCTGACCGTCCCCGGCTCGAAGGCCACCCGCGACGACTGGGCTCGCTACTGGGACCAGCGTGACCGCCAAGATCGGTACGCGTTCCGGCCCCTCGGCCGCCGCCGACCCGGCGCTTGTCAGCGCTACCAGTGCCCCGCTGCGGCCGGTAAGGTCCGCTGCCCCTTCAGTCCCACGTCGCAACGCCTGCCGCTTGACCGGCCCGACGTCGGCCTGCTCGTCGGTCCCGATCAAGCGTCGCTGCGCTGCTGTGACACGTCCCTCACCGCTCCCGCCGAAGTGGGCAGGGCCGTTCGCCAGGAACCGGTCCACGGCACCCGCGACTGGGTTCGCTCCTACGACCGGCGCAGCGCCGTGGAGAGGTACAACGCCGCTGTGAAAGCCTTCGGCCTCGAAAGGATGGACGTTCGGGTCCTCGGTCTCGCCAAACGCAGCATCGCCATCGCATTCGCCGCCGCCGCCACCAATCTCCGTCTCCTCGACGCCACCGCTTCATCAGCGGTCCGCCGGGCAGCCTGAGCAGGCCCGCCCACCGGTACCGGAACCCAGGAACACCCAGGTCAGGCGCGGCGCCGACCACGCCGTCGATTGCAGCCACACGCCAACCCGGACGGTGCTTGTTATGACCGACCTGCCCGGCGCGATCGAGCGGCGCATCGCCAACTACAAGCCCACCAAGCCTGCTGTCCGTGACGCCGTGGTCGACGGCGACCTCGACCGCGTCCGCGTCGCGGTGCGAAAAGCCAAGCCCTCTACTCCCGGTGAAGCATCGCGGCTGCTGTCGCATGCGGCTCGGCACCTCGCCTTCGTCCGAGCCGAGCTCCCCGACACCCCCACCAACCGCCTGTTCGCAGCCGACGCGGTCGACGCTTCGATCAAGGCGGCTGAGGCGGTCGACAAGAACCCGTCGCCATTCAAGACGGACTTGCGGCGGTTGAGCCGGGCCGCAGCGGTGTCGCGGCTGGCTGCCCCTCGCCGCCAGGTGATCGCTGGGGCTGACCCGCAAGCGCCCTACAGCGCCGACGAGCAGAGTTCGCTGCTCGGGATCACCGGCGGGATGGAGCGCGACGAGGCTGCGTCCCTGGGTGCGGGCATCGGCCTCGCTCTCGGTGCCGGGCTGATCGGGTCTGCCGCCGATGCGCTGCGCGCCGACAGCACCCTCGACGTCGCAGGGCACCTTCTGGTGTGGTCCGACACGATCGGCGGCTGGGTGCCGGTGCGCCACACCTGGGTGGCAGAAGTCAGGGCGGGGCTGGCGGCGGCGGGGCAGCGGCCGGTCACCCGCATGTACAGCCCCGACGGCCGCCAGCGCCTCGATCGCCGGTTAGCCCGGGCGACGGGACGGCCCCCCCTGTCCTCCCATCGGATGCGCAACACCTGGCTGACCGAGTCGCTGCGTGACGGGGTGCCCGTCGATGTGCTCACCGCGGCGAGCGCAACGGTTCCCTCCGTGCTGCTGCGTCACCTCCCCGCGGCGCCCGCCGCTTGCCCGCCGTGCTGGCGGCGCAGCCTCCACGGTGACGTGCCGGCCCCGCCGGCCTCCCTGATCGCCGCATTCTCCGACGTCGCCCAGCTGGCTGCTTCGGTGGCCGTGCGCAACGTGCCCGGCCCCGACCTAGCCAACTTCGGGCCGCTCGACCCGGGCGCCCGAAAGGTGTGGGCGGACGGCCTGGGGGATGCGATCACCGCTCGGGTGTGGGAGGTGACCGACGATGAGGGCCGGGCCCGAGACCTGCTCGGCGCCGCTTCAGCCCTGCTCACCTGGTCAGTCGCGAACCCCACCATCCCCAACACGCTTGCCGCGCTGCTGCGCGAGAGCACCATCGAACGGTGGGCCACCGCAGCCGAAGGCAGCGTTCCTGACTCAACCCGCGCCACCTACAAGTCCCGCCTCCGCTTCCTCGCCGGGCTGGCTACCGCGATTGGGCCGGCTTCCCGCGCGGTGGCGCTGCCCTACGAGTCCTCTGAGGTTGACCGGCTCCTCGGCGCCCGTGACGACCTGGACACCGACGACCGGGCGATCTTCGACGCCGTCTGGCAAATCGGCCTCGGCGCCGGTCGTCGCCCCGACCACGTGACCGCAGGAACAGTACGTGAGGCCGACGGAATCGTGGAGATCGAGGTGGATCACACCTGGGTGGTGGTGCACCGGGATCACGCCGCAGACGTAGCTGCACTGGCTGGTACGAAAGCGGCGGGGCTGCGCTGGTTCAGCCGTGCCCGGGTCGTGCCAGTCAGACGCAAGGTCACCGCCAGCAGCGGCGTGGCCCTCGACCCCCGCCGCCTCCGCGCCGGGTGGCTGTCGACCCACCTGGCGGCGGGGGCGCCGCTCCCGGCACTCGTCCACGCCGCCGGCGCAAAAGTCGCCTCACTCGACGAGCTGTGCGCCCTCCTGCCCACCCGGCCCCCGGTCGAGAGGCTGGCGTGGATGATCCACGCCGATCAGACCCACGGCTGCCCCCACGGCAGCACCTGCAACTAGCCACTCGCCGCCAGGCGGGATCCGCCACGCCACTCCCCGGGCGCCCGGCGCAGCCAAGCGCACCAGCTCAGCTGCGCCGAGCCACCTGCGCCGGGGCGCCGGCTCACCGGGGCACCCGAGCGCCTCCTCTCCGGCCATCTCCTAAGAGAAGAGCAGTTCACCCACTATGCGGACCCTCGCAGCCTGCACGGTGGGACGGGCACCTAGCGGCGATTGCGGGGCAACGAAGCCTTCGGACGGTCCGGCGGGTGACCACAACGAACCCCCTCGCAGACCCGACCCTCCAGGGCCGCCAGCGGCGGCTTTTCTACGAATCCCTCTCTATCATCGACCGCTCAGGGGCGGTGGAGCTCGCCGACTCGATCACCCGCAGCTACGGCCCGACCGGCAAGCCGGTCGGCCGACCCCGCTACTTCGACAACCGGGCACTGCTCACCGGCATGTTGCACACCGCCCACCTGGGCTCCGTGACCAAGCTCACCCATGTCACCGACGCCGTCAACGAGCTCCCCGACGACTGCCTCGCAGCCCTCTGCCTTCTGCGCAATCCCAAGACCGGCAAGGCGGTCACCCTGTCCCAGGTCGACCACGCCTGGAACCGCCTCGCCGACGCGTGCAACCCGTCGCTGATCCGAGACGGTAAGAAGATCCGCAAGCGGGCGACCACTTGCGAGCCGAACGCCGACGACCGGGCCGGCACCGCCTCACCCGATGCGCGGGCGGGTACCGCCACCTCCGGGAAGGTGATCGACCGCAAGTACTTGAAGCCCCACCTCGCCGACGAGGAGCTGACCCACACCCCCAGCCGGGCGCCGTCGAACTGTGGAGCTGCCCGCGACCTCGATGACATCACCGTTGCGGAACGCCTCGACCTGCTCAAGCGGGTCACCGACCTGCTGATCAACGCGACCATCCCCGACGGCTTGCACTACCGGACCCTCACCATCGACTGGACCGACCACGACACCACAGCCAAGATCGACAATCCTCGCCGCGCCTCTGCCGACCCCGACGCCAGGCCTGGCCGCCGCCGCCGCAAGGGCGCCGCGCCGTTCAAGTCCCGTCGCAGCTCGACGCCCACCAAGACCGACAGCACCCCCGCAGGCGACCGGAACCGGCGCACCAACGACGTCTACCTTGACGAACAGGGCTTCGAGTCCGACAAGGACGAGCCCTTCTTCGGCTACAACCTCCACTTCGGCGTCGGCGTCGGCGAGATCGAGCACTACGACGACCCCGACACGCCGACGCTGCCGGAACTCACCGTCGTTCTGCGGGTCACCCCGGCCAACGACATGGCCGGGGTCGCCCCCGTCGCCTTGGACATCGTCGACTCGGCCATCGCATCAGGGCACCCCGTCCGGACTCTTCTGGCAGATCTCGGCTACACCATGCGCAGGCCGGAGACCCTTCACGTGCCTCTGGCAGAACGCGGCGTCGGGCTCGTCCACGACCTGGAGACGAACAAGGTGGGCCGGAAGGGCACTCACCTGGACGCCATTCTCATCAACGGCGTACCTCACTGCCCCTTCACCCCCCACGTCGTGGTTGACGAGACCGGCGAGCCGGTTGTCAACGCCAAGGGGGAGCCGGTGCCCTTGACCGTCCCGTGGTCGAGCGCGTCGCGCGACGAGTGGAAGAAGTACTGGGAGCGGCGCGACCACCAGGACGCCCTCGCCTTCCGTCCTCTCGGCAAGCGGGTGCCCGGCACCTCGCAGCGCTACGAGTGCCCGGCGAGGGCCGGCCGCGTGAGCTGCCCCTTCTACACCAAGTCGACCACAGGCATCGATATCCAGGACCTGATTCCCGAAGGCGCCGAGTCCCTTGCCTGCTGCGGCACCACGTTCACGGCCCCGCCCGAGATGGGCCTCGCCATCCGTCAGGAGCCGGTCCACGGGTCCCGGGACTGGGTCCGCTCCTACGACCGGCGCAGCGGGGTCGAGCGCTACAACTCCGCAGTTAAGTATTTCGGACTCGAGAAGATGGACCTGCGCGTGCTCGGGATCGCGAAGCGCACCCTGGCACTGTGCTTCGCCTCCATGGCCACCAACCTGCGCCTCGTCGAGGCCTACAACGCCAGGAGCCAGAACACCGCCGCATGAGCAACCGCATTCGGGTCTCGTCCGAGCCGGCTGCGAGCATCGAACGCCGAGCCCCCCGACGGATCGGGGCGGCCAGCAGTCACCACCGCATGCGATCCCTGGCTCCAGCACGCCCCCACGGCGGATCGTTGCTCGCGGCCCGGACCCGGCCATTTGCCCGGCACCGGGGCTGCTAGTTCCCCTTCTCGCGGAAGCGGTGCTTGCCGGCGAACCACAGTCCGGTGCGGCGTGACCGCCGGTAGGTACCGAGGTAGCCGAGCGACCGCACGACCACCTCGACTTGCCAAGACCGTTCGCTGATCGGCGGCAGCGTCGCCCCGTTCTCGGCGAGCTTGAGGTACCAGCCCTGGCCGACTTCGGCGGTGAACGACGCCGCGGCTGCGGACGGCGGCCCATGGAGAAGCGTGCAGGCCTGTGGACTGGGCTGGAGCGGCCCGGTCCAGTGGTAGCTGAGATGCAGCGGGTCGGACCCGCCGGCGAAGGGGTCCGCCGACCGGGACCGCTCCGCCGCGGCGCGCAACGTCGCACGCCAGCCGTCGGCTAAGAGGTCGGCTTGCGGAGGCAGTAGAAGGCGCTGCATGGCTCGGAGGGCGCCCAGGGCTCTCCGGCGATCGACCTGCGGCGATGGCGCGGAACGTTCCGCGTCCATAGCGGCTCTCGACGACCCATCGTGGCAGCAGCCCGCTAAGCACCAACCGGACTGGGGTGGACCGGTACCAAAACTGGTTACTGTCAATGACGACCCCGCAGGGCGTCACGGCCAGCCCGGAGGGCTCGATGGGCAGCCATCCTGAGTCGAAAAGACGCATCTGGTGGCCGCCCTCCACGGGAACGCGACGGTAGCGAGGGCCTGGCTGGGTCGAAGTCGAGAAGCAGAGCGGTCCCGCTGCGGGTAACGAGCGTTGCGGTGCCAGCAGCCCGCACCTCCGCAGTCAGCGCTCGCCATCGGTCACCATCGACAAATATCGCCTCGTCCATCATGCCCTGATCATGCGGGTCGGCCGTGACAACAGTCCCCGACCCACCGGAGACTCAGCGATCGTGGCGGCCAGGGGAAGAGAGGGTCCGCCCCGATCGCTGCATTCAGCCTCATTCGCGAGCCGAGGTCGGCGACATCGATCCGAGTGCTGTGATCGCGCACCGGTCGTTTCGGATCCCGGACCTAAGGCGAGCCACTCAGCGTGATGGGCAAGCTCTGCCGGCCGGCTGGCTACTCGTCGCCCATGGGCCACCTCAGAGATAGGGCGACAGCCTCGCTGCTGTGACCGACCCTACCGACCTCACGTCCAGCTTCAATCTCGGCCGCCGGTGTACGTAGAACTTCAAGGCGCACCCGAAGCTCGCGATACCACCGCCGTTCCCCCCAACTGCTGCGGTCGGCGATACGACGCGGTCGCTGCTCGACCAGGCGCCAGGCGATGAGCTCCTTGATCCCCCGGTCGAAGAGGTCCCGTGACACGCCGTAGTTGGCGATGAGCTGATCCTCAGGGAGATGCCACCAACGCAGAGCCACCGTGCGCCTGTACGGACCACTGGCCCCGTCGGCCCCGGTGGTCTCGGGCTCCTTGTCTGCGTCACGTTCCCAGGTGGCGTCCAGCAGGATCAACAGAGCCGCTACGGCCCGGGCCGACAACACCGTGATCCACCCGTTGGCCCAGAACCCCCGATCCAACTGGGCGTAGAGATTCTCGGCGGCGTGGGCCGTGCCGGCGACACCCACAGGCGAGGTCCAGGGGCCTTGCAGGTCTTCGCGGCGAACCCGCAGCCGGGGCTCGCGACCCTGCCGGCGGTCCGCTTCCATGGCCTTCAGATCGACCAGCGCTCCGATGGCGGCATTGATGCGGACCGCCCCGGCGCCCTCCGGACTGTCGAGGCCACACAACGTCGCCCAGGTCGCAGCGGGGACCCCGTCAACATGCCAGTCAGTCCCTTCACGGGCCAGGAACAGCGTGGTGAGGTACAGCTTCAGGCGCGGCTCACCGGCGCGGCCGGCCCGAGCCCCGACTAGCTGCGCCAGCAGCGGTAGCGGGGCGTCGGTCGATTCCCGCCTGGCGAACGACTTCCGGATGGGGCAGTCCGCCCGTCGCCGGTCGCCGACATCGGCGGCCAACTTGACGGCCACCTGATTCAAGCGCCGCGGGCGAGCGGCCAACTCTCGCTTCCTCCGGGCCCGCTGAGCGGCGAGCGACGTTCCCGGGGCAGCCGACTCCGAACCCGGCGCCCCGGCTTTCTCGGCGGTGGCCCGGCTGCTCCGTAATTGGCTACTCGTCTCCTGTGACTCCATACTCCGGTACCTCCGCGGTGACCCCCGATGGCACTGGCTCGGTCGGCCAATGGCCACCGCTGCAAACTATATCCCCAACGCGATAACTCACATAGACGATTACGCTACGGATCGCATTGTGGCGCCGCTCCAGCACCCGCTCGGGGTCTCACCGCTATGGCATCATCGTTCCGGTCGGGGGAAAGGCCCCAGGCCCGCTGGTTATCCACAGGAAGTTCCCCTTGTGAATCACAGGCGTGTTGTTTGACGATGAAGGTGGAGCCCAGGAGGTGATCAAGGACAGCTGCAGCACCCCGACCCCATGACGAAGCCTCGCCGCAGGTAGCCGCCTGCGGCGAAGCCCCGACAGACGATCGGCCGTGAGTACCACCACCAACCATCCAGACAACGCTGATGGTGGCACTCCTGGTCGGTCACCCGCAATGCCGCCTGCCCGGCGGCACCCCACCGATCTGAAAGGAGGGCCCATGGCCCCCACCAACATCCAACGCGGCATCGCCGATCGCGCCCCCGAGCATGTCTGCGTCGCCGCCCTCACCTTCACACCCGGCCAGCCGGCCGCAGCCGTTCTGGCCAATCTCAGCGAACTCGTCCGGCGGGAGTACGCGGCCGACATCGACGCCATCGAGCGGGACACCGCACCCGGTACGGTGCCGTCCGACGCTGGCGAGCTCGGCACCGACACCGGCTACGACACCACCAATCTGACCATCACCCTCGGCATCTCCGCCAGCGGGTTCACCGCGCTCGGCATGACGGCGACGCAGCCGGCCGACATCTTCCCCATCGACTGGGCCCAGCAGGCCGACCAGCCGATCAACCCGAACTCGGGCGATCTGGTGCTGCAGATCTGCGCCGACAGCGCCTACCTCGTCGAGCACGTCCTACGCAGGATCGAACTGACCATGGCCGGCCAGCTCAGCATCATCTGGACCATCACCGGCGAGCAGCGCAACGGCGCCAGCCATCGCGGTCAGCTCGCCCCGGGCGTCGCCCGGGCCCTGATCGGATTCCACGACGGGCTGTCCAACCTGGACCCCGATAACTCTGCCGACGCCGCGCTCATCTTCTGCGGCCAGCCCGGGGCCCCCGACCTACCTCCTACCCCGGCTCCGGGTCCCCAGCCCGCCCCCGGTCCTGGCCAGCCCGGCTACAACCAACCCGGCCAGCCTGAGCCGAGCTTCCCGACCTCACTGCGTCCGACTCCGGGGCCCGAGCCGGCTTGGGCTGCCGGCGGCACCTACATGGCCGTCCGGGCAACGCTCATGCAGACCACGGCGTGGGACCAGCAGCCGCTCGGCGGCCAGCAGAACGCCGTCGGCCGGTACAAGTACTCCGGCGCAGCACTGGACAACCCGAACGAGCTCGCCCACCAGACCGACCCGCCCGCCTTCGCGGCCAACCCGGCTCTCACCGCCGTCCCGCCCAACAGCCACATCCGCCGGGCCAACCCCCGCCGGCCGCAGTCAACCGACACGAACCGGCGCATCTTCCGGCGCGGCTACCCCCTCATCGTCGCCAACAACTCGGGAACCCTCCAGCGGGGGCTGCTGTTCATCGCCTTCGGGCGCACCCTCTCCACCCAGGTCGACTTCATCATGAAGGCCTGGCTCAAGAACCCGAACTTCCCCGTTCCGAACGCAGGCATCGACCCGCTGCTCAACCTCGAAGTCCAGGCCTCCCCCGGCATCTCTCAGGTCATCGCCGGCGGCTACTACTTCGTGCCGCCCGTAAGCGACCCCGACCAGCCCTGGGCCTGGAAGCTGACCTAGCCGCACTCTGGCCCTCGGTCGGGAAGCCGCCCGCCCCCACGACCAAGAGCCGCCTCCCCTGCTGGTCAGGGGAGGCGGCTCATGGGCAGCCGACGCCAAGCAATCTGCATCCAAACGCCGCCGACCGGATCGACCGACCACCGGCTGAGCTCGGCTGCCGCCCGCACCACTCGACCGCATGACCGGGGCCGACGGATCGGCCTGCTTCGCCGAGGTTGCCGCCAGCGCCTGGGACGCTGCAGGCGCGAGCCGGTGACCTTGTCGTCTCGGCGCCGATCGCGACGGTGGCGCGGACGGCAGAAAGGGAGGCGGACGAACCCCGGAGGCGTCCGGCGTGGCCGCGGCTACCCCGGTTGACGGTCGTTTGCGCTGGCCGACACCCTCGTTGACCTGCTGTAACGCGTCCTGTAATCCGGCACCCCGGCTCCTGGAATCTGCCCCACGGATCGACCGCGAAAGAGCAGATCACCGCACTTCTGTTCAGTCCTCTCACAAAGGTGCTGGTCAGAGCCTATATCTGGACCGGTACCCCCAGTAGGTGCCGGTCGGCGTGCCACAAGCGTGCCACAGCTCCAGGCCATTCGCCGTGGCCCGATCGTCCCGGAGGGGACGCCG
>JAKBAX010000296.1 GCA_021808785.1 Actinomycetes bacterium
CAACGAAGCCGCGGCGGCCGGGATCCTGCTGGCGCTCGGCGTGCTCGCCATGACCGTCGGCCTGATCCGAAGCGAGACCGCCGGCGACCTGAGGACCCTCCGGAGCCACCACCACGACCCGGCGAACCCTCACCGGGGTCACGGCAGGCGCGCTCGCGCTGCTCGGCGCGTTGCTCGGCACCGGCGCCGCCTACCTCGTCGCCATCGGCTGGTTCCACAAGACGCTCAGCACCACCATCGATCAAGTACCCGTGACCGACCTGCTACTCATCCTCGTCGGCCTGCCAGCCGTCGCCTTCGCCGGCGGGTACCTCCTCGCAGGGCGCGAGCCAGCCACCGTCTCCCACCAGCCACTCGAATGAGCCAGACGGTAAGAACGCTGCGACACACCCTCCTGGCCGAGCCGGTCAGTTCGGGCTCCCGACCGTCGCGAGCACGGATTGGTCCACGCCTCACGACGCCATCTCTGTTTGAAGGAGCTCGGCCGGGGATAGGTTCGAGGCCCCAGGGTGCGCGTGGCCGTCGGATCGTCTACTTGGACCCCCACCGCCGCTCGTAGTGTCGGGTGCCGGGAGCGGGCCCAGGGAGCGGACCGCTCTGGCTACTGGTGCTGAGGCCATCAATGGCGAGAGCAAGCAGGCGTTCTCTGACGATGCTGTCTTTATCCAAGGGGTCGAAACGACCGAACAGCTCGATCAGCCAGGCGATGTCGAGTGGGGTCACGTCGGTGCGTAGGCGGCCGCCCTCGTGGGCCCGGGCGACGAGCTGGTCAAGGGAGCGCCGGCCTCGCCGGGCCGTCGCCCACATCTGCGGCGTGGCTACGATCGTGCCAGCCAGAGGAGCAAGGGACCCGGTCCTTTGGGTGACGCAGGCTCGTATGTAGCTGACGAGTCCCGTCCAAGGATCATCGGCTTGAAGCCCTTCCTTGGCTGCGTCGATGGTCTGCTCCATGGCGAGGGTGCAGAGCTGTCGAAGGAGATCTTCTTTGCTGCCGTAGCGGCGGTAGAGGCTGCCGATGCCGACCCCGGCACGTTCCGCGATGGCCGAGACCGTCGCGGCCTCGCCACGGGCCGCAAAGACGTCTCGGGCAGCATCGAGCAGCCGGCGGTCGTTGCCGGCGGCCTCTGCCTGGCGGCCTCGGCGAGGCGGGTCGGCCTGCTTCCTCACGCAGCCGATGCTAGTCATCCGGAGTGGATCCCTCCGCTAGGATGCATAACGGAGTAGATTGCTCCGGTACGAGGAGAGGACCAAATGCGCGCTGTGGTGCTTCGGGCCTTCGGACCGCCGGAGCGCCTCGTCATCGAAGAGCGGCCGGATCCACGACCCGGACCGGGCCAAGCGGTGGTGTCTGTCGAGTTCGCGAGCATCACGTTCGTCGAGACCCAGGTGCGGGCCGGGAAGCCACCCAACCCGGCGATGCTCCCGCAGCGACCAGCAGTGCTTGGCAACGGGGTCGGCGGGGTCGTCACCTCTGTCGGAGCGAACGTCGGTCCTGACCTTGTCGGGCGCCGGGTCGTCACGACCACCGGCGGGTCGGGTGGCTATGCCGAGCAGGTTGCCGTGGACGCCTCCGGGTTGCTCGACGTGCCCGCCGGGCTTGGCCTGGCCGACGCGGTCGCTCTCCTGGCGGATGGTCGCACGGCGGTCGGTTTGGTGGATCTCGCAGAGATCAAAAAGGAAGAGACGGTACTCATCGAGGCCGCGGCCGGCGGGGTAGGGAGCCTCCTCGTGCAACTCGCCAGTTCCGCAGGTGCCACCGTGGTGGCAGCTGCTGGTGGGGGGCGGAAGGTGAATCTCGTCCGCGACCTCGGCGCTGCTGTCGCCGTCGACTACACCGAACTGGGATGGGCGGCGCGCGTCCGGGCGGAGGTCGGCGGGCTCAACGTGGTCTTCGATGGTGTGGGCGGCCACATCGGCACCACGTCCTTCGGCCTTCTCGATGAAGGCGGACGGTTCGTCCCCTACGGCATGGCCAGCGGCACCTTCACGCGCATCCCCGAAGCGGAAGCGGCGAACCGCCGCGTGACTGTGCTGCGTTCGGTCCCACGAGATGCCGCCGCGCTGAACGAGCTCACGCGCCGAGCCCTGGATGAGGCATCGGCCGGCCGGCTGCGGCCGATCATCGGGCAAACGTTCGCGCTCGATCGAGCCGCGGACGCACATGCCGCCATCTCCTCCCGAGCCACCATCGGCAAGACCTTGCTCGTCGTGCGGCCCGACCTTGCCTCGACCACTGGTTCGCACATGCCATGACGAAACTGTCCATCAGCCTCATGCTCACCTCCGCTCGGACTCGCCCCGACGAGATGGCCGACTACGCCCGCCACGCCGAGAGCCTCGGCTTCGACGCGCTCTTCGTGGGGGATCACCTGGCGACCGTCGCACCGACGCTTGAGAGCACGCTGATGCTGGCCACCGTGGCCGCCGTTACCGAGCGGCTCCGCGTCGGTTTCGGCGTGATGATCCTCGCCCTGCGCCAGCCGGCATGGGTGGCCAAACAGATCGCCACCCTCCAGCAACTCTCGGGCAGTCGCGTGATTCTCGGCGTCGGAACCGGAGGAGACGTCCACGGCACGGCCGCTTGGGAGGCGCTCGGAATCCCCTGGGCGGAGCGAGGTCGTATGACCGACGCCGCCCTGGACATACTCCCAGGGCTTCTCGCCGGGGTACCAACCGAGGTCGCGCCAGGGAAGCCGCTCACTTTGGCACCAGCTGCCGAACTGCCCCCGATATGGATAGGCGGCGCGTCCCGTGCTGCCATGCGGCGCGCAGTGCAACGAGGCGACGCCTGGTTCCCTTCCATGCTCACGCCTCCCCAACTCGTCGCCGCCGAAGCCAAGTTGAGTGAGCTCGCCCGCCAGGCGGGGCGACTACGTCCGGCTATCGCTCTCGGTGGCAGCGTCCTGCTCGACACCGGACCCACGCCGAGCGTCCCAGCAGAGGTAATGGCCGGCTTGGTCCACTACGGTCTCACTCTCGAAGATGCGGCTACGGTCCCGATCGTAGGCACCCCAGCCCACGCGGCCGAGCAGTTCGCCTTGTACCGGGACGCCGGCGCTGATCACCTCGTGCTCGGGATTGTTGGTGACCATTGGAAGCGCCAATGCGACCTCATCGCTGAGGCTCGCGAGCTCCTCAACCGTTCATGACGGCGAGCCCTCGTCCTTTCCTCAGACAGCAGCCCTGCTCGGGTTGCACGCCAACCCGCACGCTCGGATCGCGAGAAGTTGGAGCGCTTCAGACTGGCACGGCCGATACCGAAAGGCCATCGGGACTAGTTATCCACCTTCTCGGGGCCGATGGACGCTTGCCTTCTCGCTCAGCTCCAAGGATCCCAGGCTGGCGCCTGACCAGCGGTGTCGCGTCCGGGCCGAGGTCGGAGATCGGGGTGTCTCGGGGCGCTTTCCCGGGACTTGCTCACCTTGTCGCACGCTGCCCTGTGCGAGTGGGCGCGGCGCGCGCGGCCCGTGCGCTGCGGTTTCGGGTGCCGAGTCGAGCTCTTGAGCGCCTGCATGGGGTAGCCCTAGGGCAGCCCCATTCAGGCGCCCTACTCAAGGTCTCGTCGTTACCAGCGCGGTAGCCGCTCCATTCCATACCGGGGTTTGAGTCCCCGCGGGTGGAGATGGTGCCGCCGGATGCGAACTGGCGTCCCAGTATCGGCCATTTGCCTGGGACGACGTGCCCCAGCAGCAGCTTGGTGCAGGGACGAGGTGCTGGCCCTCGGGGCGCGTGGCGAGGACCGCGGTCGGCTGACGTTCACCGTCTCAGAGGTCTGCAGAGAGACGGTGACCCGGGGCACGTCGTACGCCGAGCGACCGTCTCCGAGACCATGCAGCGCATGAAGGATTCGCCGGTGCGACCTCCCTACGAGCGCTCAAAGCGAGAGGCGCGAAGGCGATCTTGGTTGACCGAGGCACCCGCCTGACTACCAGCCTTGGACCCTACGGTCGCCCCGCGTCACGCGGTCTCAGCCTGAAGCATCTCGGCAACGGGTCGACGGGTGCCGATTCGGGCCGGGATGCCGGTGAGTGCCGCGACCACGAGCAAGGTCCCCAGAACCGTGACCATCAGCCACCGTGCCGATGGCAGGCTGCTCACGCCCTGGATGCGAGCTTGAAGAGGCCGATGCCGAGCGGGACGCCGAGGATCGCGCCCGGCAATGCGGAGAGCACCTGCGCCATGACCGACGACGGCGCCACTCGGCTCGCCGCGCTCGGTGTGGCGCTCGACCCGCCGACGCGCCGGCCGCTCACCCGCTACTGCATCGACTGGTCCGAGCAGCGCCCGCACCTGGCGGGCTGGCTCGGCGCCGCGCTGCTGGCCCGGCTCGTCGAGCTCGGATGGGTGCTCCGTGCCCCCAAGCGCGTGGTGAAGGTCACCGACGCCGGCTGGGAAGGCTTGGCCGAGCGGCTCGCCGTTGACGTCGATGTCTGCCGCTGAGGCGTGCGCGGCCCCCGCTTCGCCGACACGCGCTGGCCGAGGGAGCGGAGCGGTACCGGAGCCCAGCCATCGGGTGTGCTGAAGGGGTATAGTTTCTATACCATGAGGTCGTGGAATTCGAGTTCGACGCAGGGAAGAGCGCGACGAACCGGGCCAAGCACGGCATCGATTTCCTGCGGGCCCAGGATCTCTGGGAGGACCCGCATCGCGTCGAGGTGCCGGCGCGTACGGTCGGCGAGCCTCGCTGGCTCGTCGTCGCACGCATCGGCGAGGTCCACTGGTCGGCGGTGGTCACCTACCGTGACCTGCGGGTCCGGATCATCTCGGTACGACGCTCACGGAGCGAGGAGGTAAGGATCTATGAGCAAGATGAGCACTGAGGAGTTCGACGAGCGCTTCGATGCCGGCGAGGATGTGACGTCAGCCCTGGACCTTTCAGCTGCGCGGCGACCCGGTCTGGAGCAACGGCGGGTGAACGTGGACTTCCCCTCCTGGATGATCGAGAGGCTCGACCGAGAAGCCAAGCGGCTCGGGGTCACCCGTCAGTCGGTCATCAAGGTTTGGATCGCCGAACGGCTCGAGCATCGAGGTGGGAACGCGGCGTGACCGCGGCTCATCGTCATCTCCCAACGCCGAGGAGATTCGTCGTTTCTCGGGGAAGGTGGTCCCGATCGGCAGTGATCGAGTAGGGCAGCCGCCTGGGCGGCTGCAGAGGGCGGGCGCCGTCACCAGCTACTTCGCCGGGACTGAACCCGATGGTCGTGGGCTGGCCCTGAACCCCAGCCACCATTGAAACGCTGGTCAGCGCGTCTCGTGCTTAGGGCACAGGCGCCTGACCAGCGTTTTCGCGTCCGGCCAGAGGTCGAAGATCGGGGTTTCTCAGGGCTTTTTCTCGGGACCTACTCAGCTTCGCGCACGATGCCCTATGCAGCCGGGCGCGGCGCGGTGCGGCCCGCACGCTGCGGCTTCCCGCCGGTGTCGGGGGCGGATGCGCCGTTGCATAGAGCAGCCCTATGCACCTGCACCGATCAGCCGAAGGGTTGCGCAGCCGATCTCGGTTTCCCCACCCACCAGGTTGACCAGTGGCAGCGGCCCAAGGCGCTGGTGGAGGTTGTCCTCGGAGATCTGGCGGGTGGTGGCGGTGATCGTGCGGAGCGGTCGGAGTACTCGTCCGGCGACGACCCAGCCGAGAGCGAGCGAGACCACCACCATGACGGCCAGCGCGACGATGGAGACCACCAGGAGTCGATGGAGGTCTGCCTGCTGGGCGTCCCGCGCGGCCGTCGCGGCG
>JAKBAX010000022.1 GCA_021808785.1 Actinomycetes bacterium
TGCCTCTTCGCGCTCGTGCTCGCCCGTATCGGCCAGCAGTACCTGCATGTCGGAGGCTCGGGCCGTTCTCTCGACGGCCCGTACCAGGGCCGCGAAATGGGGATTGGTGATGTCCGGGACGATTACCGCGATGTTGCCGGTGCGACCGGTTATCAGACGGCGGGCCGCCCGGTTGGGCACGAATCCCAGGTCCCGGGCCGCCCGCTCCACCCGTTCCCGAGTGCCTGGAGCAACCCGTTCCGGGCGGGTGAGGGCTCTCGATACGGTCCCCGGGTGGACCCCGGCCCGCTCGGCCACGTCCAAGATGGTGACCCGGCGGCCGCTCTGCACGGAGCCCGAGGATATGCGACGGGTCGGATCCCGATGACGATCACGGGCGCGGCGCGGCGTCCACGGTTGTCCGAGGCCGCGCTGGCCCGGGTCCGCCCCGACCTGCTCATCCCCTACGACCGCCGGGTGGCAGCGCGAATGGTCCACCTCGGCGTGGGTGCGTTTGCCCGGGCCCACCTCGGGGTGTACGCCGACGACCTGCTCCGGGCCGGATGGGCGGCGACCGTGCACGGGATATCGCTCCGCAGCGCCGAGCCGGAGCAGAAGTTGCGCCCGCAGGACGGGCTTTACACGGTCGAGGAGGGGGCGGAGCTGCGGCTGATCGGCTCCTTCGCCCGGGTGAGCACCGGTGCCCGCGCCGCCGTCGAGGCGATCGCCCAACCGGAGGTGCAGATGGTGACTCTCACCATCACGGAGAAGGGCTATGAGACGGGGCCCGGAGGGCGGCCACCTCCGGCCGCCGCCGTGCTGGCGGAGGGCCTGGCCCACCGCCGTGGCGTCGGGGGCGGCCCACCGGTGGTCGTCTCGCTCGACAATGTGGCCGACAACGGGAAGGTCTTGCGAGAGCGCGTCCTGGCCGCGGCGGGAGAGCTCGACTCCGCAGTTGCCGCGTGGATTGCCGACCGGGTGACGTTCCCATCTTCGGTGGTGGACCGGATGGTGCCGGCCCCGAACGACCAGGTGCTCGGCCGAATCGGGCGCGCCCTCGGATTGGAGGACCGGGCCGCGGTGGCGACCGAGCCCTACCGGTCATGGGTCATCGAGCAGACCGAGGGGTTACCTCCGCTCGACCGTGTGGGCGTCGAGGTGGTGGGCGACGTGGCGCCGTTCGAGCGGCGCAAGCTGTGGCTGCTGAACGGGCCGCACTCGGCCGCGGCCTACGCCGGGCTGGTCGCCGGCTGCACCACCATCGCGGAGGCGGTGGGGCATCCGGTCGTCGGGCCGCTCGTGCGGCGGCTCGTCGCCGAGACGATCGAGGTGTGTGACCTGGCCGAGTCCCTGGCCCCGGCCCGTTTCGCCGAGCAGGCGCAGCGCCGCTTCGCCAACGCCGGCCTCGGCCACACCTGCCGGCAGGTCGGCGAGGACGGGTCCCGCAAGCTGGCCCAGCGGCTCCAACCGGTGGTTGCAGCCCGCCGGTCCAGGGGCCGACCCACGGCCGGCTTCGCACTCGTCGTCGCGGCGTGGATCGCCGCAGTGGCCGGTGTGGCGGTCAAAGGGACGACCCTTCCGAGCCCGGGCGACCCCTCGGCCGATGAGCTGCGTGCCGTCGAGGTAGGCGGAGCCGGCCGGCGGACCCTCGTCAACGGGGCCATCGGATCGTGGGGTGACGGGGAATTCGTCGACGAGGTGGTTGCCGCCCTGCATTCGCTCGAACGCTCGGGCACGCTGGCATTCATGGAGGGGGCATGACTGCGACCATCGGCGGCCCGTCCCAGTCGCTCGATCCGGACCGGGTGAGGGACTTCGTTCGAGCCGGGCTCGGCCCGATTGATCTGGACGGGCGGTCCTTGTGCATCGTGATCCCTGACTCCACCAGGCGCTTTCCCCTCGCCCCGGTGCTGAAGGCGGTGGCTGACGCCGTCGACGGGCGGGTCCGGGCCTGTACCGCAGTGGTGGCTCTCGGCACCCACGCGGCGATGGCCGAGGAGGCCATCGGGGAGATGACCGGCCCCCTGCCGTTCCCCGTGGTCAACCACAAGTGGTGGGATGCCTCCACTTTCGCGACCGTCGGCCGGCTGTCCGACGCGTCGGTCGCCGAGCTCACCGGTGGGCGCATCCGCGATGCGGTCGACGTCCGGGTCAACCGGCTGGTGACCGAAAGCGACATCACGCTGATAGTCGGACCGGTCCTGCCCCATGAGGTCGTCGGGTACTCGGGGGGCCACAAATACCTCTTCCCCGGCCTGTCGGGTCAAGAGCTGATCGATCTCACCCACTGGTTGGGCGCCCTGATCACCAGCCGCCAGATCATCGGGACGCCCGGCATCACCCCCGTACGGGCCGTGATCGAGGCCGCCGCGGGGATGGTGCCGGGGGACCGCCGGGCCCTCTGCGGTGTGGTCGATCACCGAAGTGGACAGCTGGCCTCCCTGGCCTTCGGGTCCCCGCTGGACGCGTGGGGCGCGGCCGCCGAGGTGGCGGCCGCGACCCACGTCCGGTACCTCCAACGCCCGGTGCCGAGGGTGCTGGCCATGGTGGCACCCAGATACACCGATCTGTGGACCGGGGCCAAGGGTTTCTACAAGGTGGAGCCGGTGGTCGCCGACGGCGGCGAGGTCGTCCTCTACGCCCCCCACATCACCGAGGTGTCGGCCATGCATCCCGGTCTGCTGGACATCGGCTACCACTGCCGGGATTTCTTCCTCGCCCAATGGGACCGGTACCGGGACCACCCCTGGGGAGAGCTGGCCCACTCCACCCACCTCTTCGGTGCCGGCACCTACGAGCCCGGCAAGGGAGAGGTCCGGCGGGTCCGGGTGACGCTGGCCACGGCCATCCCGGAGGAGACGGTGCTCCGGGTCAACCTCGGCTACCGCCACCCGGCGTCGATCGACGTGGCCGAGTGGAGATCGGATCCCACCGCTTTGGTCGTGGAGGACGCCGGCGAGGTGCTCTACCGGCTCGAGGAGCCGGAGGAGGCCTGATCGCCACCCCGGGTCATCGGGCCTCCACCCTGGCGCTGACAGGGGTGCATCCGGCCGCCGAGACCGTTATGGTCAGCGCCCCTGCCGCGGTGGGGCGAACGACGGCCAGGGCCCGGCCGTCGAAGGTGGTGTGGACCGGATCGAGGAAGCTCTCTTCGGTGCTCGGTTGCCCGCTCCCGAGACCGACGAGCTCGCCCGGGCCCACGATGTCGACCGACACCTCACGGTCGGCGCCGTGGACGACGGTGCCCACGGTGTCGACCAGGCAGATATCGATGAACGCGCCATCCGATTCGTCGGCGCGGACCACGGCGCGATCCGGGGTCACCGCGAGGAGCACCTCGCCGCTCGGGCTGCGCAGGGCGGCCCGCCCGGCCTCCACCCCTTCCCGGTAGGCGATGGCCAGCAGCTCACCCGGCTCGAACCTGGTGTCGAACTCGGCCCGGTACCGGTGGGCCGGCCCCGCCGGGTTACGGCCCACCTCCACACCGTTGCGGAGCAGGGCCACCTCCTCGGCGTCGGAGTACACCGTGACGCGCACCGGGGCCCCCTCGTGGCCGGGCCACGCCCACGACGCCACGCCCGAGGTGGACCACGGGGTCCGCACCCTCGGTTGCCGGCCGTAGTGCTCGGGTGGCTCGACCGCTATGTAGGGATCCGAGCGCCGGCCGAAGACGATCTCCCGTAGGTAGGAGATGGGCCGGCGGAACCCCGTGATGTCGATATCACCGCAGCCGGCGGTCAGCTCCGGGTACGGCCCGAGGAAGCCGAAGCCGGCGTGGGGGGGATCGTAACCGGTGCGACCGATCCCCGACTCGCCCAGGTAGTCCCACCCGGTCCAGGTGAAGTCGCCGATCACGTGGTCCATGGCGGTGACCATCGGCCACAGCTCGTCGATCTTCGAGGGATAGGTCTCCGATCCGACGATGACCCGGTTCGGGTGCAGGTCGTGGTCCATCTCGTAGCGGGCGTCGGCGTAGTTGTAGCCCACGACGTCGAGGGCGGCGCTCGCCTCGGCCAGCTTCTGGTCGACCATCTCCTGTCGGAGCAGCACCGGCAGGTACTGCTCGAACTTGGTCATCATGTCGTTGATGTCCATCTCCCCGTCCGCCGCCCCGGCGGAGATGCCCCCGTCCCCGGCGGAGATGCCCCCGTCCCCGGCGGCGGCGCGCAGGGGGTCGGTGAGGGCGGCGGTACCGATGGCCAAGAGGGCATTGATCCCGTTGGTGACCGGACGGCTCGGGTCGATGGAGCGGATCAATTCGGCCATGGCGCGGCTCTGCGCCGCGCCCCCCGCGTGGCCCAGGTCGGGGATCTCGTTGCCGATCGAGTACAGGATCACCGACGGACGGTGGAAGTCCTTTACGACCATGGCCGTCACGTCGCGCTCCCACCATTCGGCGAACCAGCGGGCGTAGTCCTCGGCCACCTTGGCGATGGTCCAGGCGTCGAACGCCTCGTCCATCACCAGCATGCCGAATCGATCACAGGCGTCGAGCATCGCCTTGCTCATCGGGTGGTGGGCGCTGCGCAGAGCGTTGAAGCCGGCCGCCTTCAGCAGCTGCACCCGTCGCTCCTCGGCCCGGCCGAGGGTGGCCGCCCCTATCACACCGTTGTCATGGTGGATGCAGGCGCCGCGCAGCTTCACCGGCTGGCCGTTGATCCGCAACCCTCGGGTGGAGTCGACCTCGACGGAGCGGATACCGAAGGTGGTGACCTCGTCGTCCACCTCCCCCTCGTCGGTGACCAGAGCGCTGCGGCAGGTGTAGAGATTCGGGTCGTCGACGGACCACAGGTTCGGCGCCGCGACGGCGATCCGTTGGTGCGCAGTCATCGAGGCACCCGGGGGAGCGGTGAGGGGCGCCCGGTCGGAGCCCACCACTCTGCCGTGATGGTCGACCAACTCCGTCCTCAGCTGGGCTCCGACCGGCCGGACGCCGTCGTTCTCGATCGTAGTGTCGATCACCACCACCGTGGCCTCCCGGTCCACCCCGGGCGTGGTGATCCTCACACCGTCCACCGCGATATGCAGCGGCCCTCCGGTGATCAACCAGGTGGGCCGGTAGATGCCTGCGCCCGAGTACCAGCGCGAGTCGTCGCGGGCCGTCGCCTCGACCCGGATCCGGTTGGTCTCGCCGTCGTGGGCCAACTCGTCCAGACGCACATGGAAATTCGAGTACCCGTAGGGATGGCTGGCCGCCAGCCGGCCGTTGACATAGACCCGGGCGCTCCGGTAGACGCCTTCGAACTCGACCACGGCGCGCCCTCCCGGCGCCACCTCGGACAGGTCGAACTCCTTCTCGTACTCCCACACCCCGCCGGCGAAGTAGCCCGCCGCCGGGGTGCCCTCCGGGGTCCGGGGTTGGCCGATCATGGTGTCGTGGGGCAGGCGCACCGCAGACCAGCCGTGGGCCGTGCCCCGCACCAGCTCCTCGATCAGGTCCGGCTTCGGCCGCACCCGCCAGCCCTCGTTGAATGAGCTACGACGCAAGAAACTCCCCCTCGTCCGTCCGTTCCTCTGAGCCGGGACGACTGTAGCTGATACCGCTAACATCAATCGGGCGGTTTTGACCGGCCGGCCGGCCCGGGCCCATCCTTGTCGGCATGACCCGCCAGCCCCGTCGCCCCGCCAACAAGGGGTCGCCCGCTACAGAGGTACCGGTCATGGCTGACGTGGCACGCTTGGCGGGCGTGTCGTCGATGACCGTGTCGCGGGTGCTGAGCGGCTACCCGGGGGTGCGGCAAGAGACGCGGGCCCGGGTCGAGGAGGCCATCGGGGCACTCGGCTATCGGGTGCACACCGCGGCCCGCACCTTGGCCGGAGGCAGCTCCGGCACCATCGGGGTGATCTCGGTGGGGGCCTCGCACTACGGGCCGTCGAGCACGGTGTTCTCCATCGCGGCCGCGGCACGGGAGTTCGACCGATCCACGACCGTCGTCATCCTCGCCAAGATCGGGGAAGGCTCGATTCGCCAGGCCATCGAGCATCTGCAGTCGACCCACGTGGAGGGCATCATCGTCAACGCCTTCGTGCAAACGGCCGTCGACGCGCTGAGCCGGATCGACACCGACCTGCCATTGGTGGTGCTCTGCGGAGACCAGGCCCCGGGCCATCCTTCCGTGGCAGTGGACCAGCGGGCCGGGGCCCGCCTGGCGACGCGGCACCTGCTCGAGCTGGGCCACGCCACCGTCCACCATGTCCGGGGACCGTCGGGCTGGATAGATGCGGCGGGCCGGGCCGCCGGTTGGCGGGAAGAACTTGGCAGCTGGGGCCGAAGACCGCCTCGCGCCCACACCGGCGACTGGAGCGCCCAGAGCGGTTACGCCGCCGGGCAGCGGATCGCCGCCGACCCATCCATCACGGCGGTCTTCGTCGCCAACGACCACATGGCACTCGGTGTGCTCCGTGCCCTGCACGAAGCCGGTCGGCGCGTCGGCGACGACGTGAGCATCGTGGGGTTCGACGACATCGCTGAGTCGGCCTTCTCCATCCCGCCGTTGACGACAGTTCGACAGGACTTCGACACCGTCGGTCGCGAAGGTCTGTCACTCCTGCTTCGGGCCATCGACGGAAGGGCCGGCGACACCCACATCACCGTCGAGCCCCGGCTGATCGTGCGCAACAGCACTGACGCGGCCACCTCGGCCCGACGCCGGGCCCCTACCGGATGAGGCCCTCCACATGATCGAGCGCGCCACGGTCGCAGAGCACCGCTACCGTGCCTCCACTACCGCCACCACTGGACCTGGCCCCGTGGACTCCCTCGCAGCCCAGAGCATCGGCCACGACCCGGTCGGCAGCCGGGTGCCCGAGGCCCATGGCCTGGTAGCCGGCATGACTGGCGGCGAACAACCGCCGGGCCGGGCCGGTGTCGGCGCGCCGTAGGGCAGCCAGCAGCAGGTCGCTGCGCCGGTGTTCGGCGGGTCCGAAGGCGGTGGCCGCCCGGACCGGGTAATCGACGCCGGGTTCGACCTCGGTGAGAGGGTCACCAGTCCGGGCCAGGTCGGCGAGGAACGCCTCTCCGGCCACGACCTCGGGTAGCGTGGCGAGGGCGGCCGGCGGGAGCTCGCTGATCCAGTCCCACTGCCGGCCGGTCGCGTGCTCGATCAGGCGTTTGCCGATGAACGCCGCCGCCCGGGCCCGCCGGTAGGGCAGGCCGGTGACGTCGTGCTCGGTCCCGGTGGGCCAACCGACCACCTCGAGGTGGGCCGGAATCTGCTCCATGGGATAGGGATCCCCGGGCCGGCACAGGATCGGTACGATCCGGCCCGGTCGCCCGACAGCCACGGCGATCTGGTCCATGGCCCCGCAGGGGGCGCCCACCACGGAATTCTCTGCTTCTTGGCACAGAGCGGCGAGATGCACGCCGTCCAACGCCTCACCGGTGAGAGCCCGGGCGGTCGCCAGCTCCAGGGCCGCGCTGGACGACACCCCCACCGCCTGGGGCACCTCGGAGGTGACGCGCAGCTCGACAGCAGGCGGCTCGATCACGGCGTGGCGGACCAGGACCAGGGCCACGCCCAGCGGGTACAGGACCCATTTGGGCAATCCGGCCAGCTCCGCCCGAAGGGAGGGGTAGTCCATGCCCGCCAGGCGGACCATCTCGTCCCGGCTCAGGCGGGCCGGTCCGACCACGAGCGCGTCGGCCGGTTCGGCCACTACGGTCGTGGCCACTGTGGTGGCCACCTCGAGGACGAGGGCTCCGGAGTAGTCGGCCACCCCGCCCATCAAGTCGAGGCGGCCCGGAGCCCTACCCGTCCAGGTAGGCACCGAGGATCTCCGCCAACTGGGGACCGATGGTCTCGGCCAGGCTGTGGTTGGCGTAGCCCACCCACGCCACCGGGGTGGTCGTGTCGAGGGGGGCGTCGAGCGGCCGCCCCCACGGATCGGTCACGACGCCACCGGCCCGTTGGACGAGCATGGCCGCGCAGAGGTCGTAGGGATGGCAGGCCAGGGCCCCCGCAGCGACGAGCGGGCGGAGGTCGGCGACGAAGCGGTCGTGGCCGGTGATCAGCTCGTACATCTGGCCTCCCGAGGAGAGGTACTGGTCATCGAAGACGTGACGGCACCCGAGCCGGGCGAACAGCTCGCTCTCGAGCTGCGCCAGCCGGGGTTTGCCGGGCGGGAAGAACTTGGCGAAGCTGGCGAACCCGTGCTCGAGGTCGGTCGCCGCTGACGGCTTCGGTCGGAATGTCCGCCGGGCCCCGGTGCTCAGGTCGATCCTCTCGGCGGTGACTCCGGGTGACGCTCCGGTCGCGCTCAGCTGATCGGCGGCACCCTGTTTCGGGATCGGAAGCTCGGTCATGGCGGCCGCGACCACGTCGGCGAGGGTCCCACCCAAAGGGGCCGCGGCGGCCAGGGACCACGCCGGGCGTTTGCCGTACATGAGCCCCCTGGTGCCGTCGACCGTGTCGACGATTACCGTCCACGACGGGGACGATCCCACATCGACGGGGCGGTCGAGACCCTCGGAGACGATCCGCACATCCGGCCAGTGCTGATCGAACCAGGCCAGCAGCCCGTCGTCGGTGATCTGATCGATGGCGTAGATGGTGTCGGCCGCGGTGGCCCCGGCCACCGCGGCCATGTCGATGCCGGCCGCTCCCCTGACCTGCTCCCGGATGTGGTCGCCCAGACGGCACAAGAGCCGCCGGGCCTCTTCAGCCGACAGCACGCTGCAGCTCCCGGGCCTTTTCGTCGGGATCGGACTCGTTGGTCATCGACCCACCTCCGATCTCGGGGCCGGCCAGGTATTTGAGCAGTCCCGGCGCCCGGAGCGGCGGATGCAACTCGAGGTGGAACGGGTAGTGAGGGTGATCCCCCACAGGAGCCTGGTGGACGGCCAGCACATAGGGCATACGGATGCCCCAGAGGGCGTCATAGCAGCGCACCACCTTTCTCAGCACCAGGCCCAAGGACCGGCAGGCCCGGTCGTCGAGATCGCAGAGGGTGGACACCGGCGTCCTGGGCAGAACCAGCACCTCGTAGGCGTAGCGGGCGAACCACGGAACGCAGGCGAAGAACGACTCGCCCTCGGCGATCACTCTCGGGCCGGCCGCCTCGCGCCCCACGACGTCGCCCAGCAGGCTCCGCCCGGTGCGCTCGAAGTGCTCAACGGCGACGTCGGCTTCGCGCGCCGCGATGGCGTAGACCAGGGAGCCGGCGTATATCTGGCAGTGGGGGTGGGGGTTGGATGTGCCGACGGCCGCGCCGCGGTTCTCGAACACCAGGACGTGGTCCACCCCCTCCATCTGTTGCAGGGCCATGGTGCGGTCCCGCCACGTGGTCACCACGGCGGCGACCTCGTCGTCGTCGAGATCGGCGAGAGTCCGACTGGGATCGTGGTGGTAGCAGACCACCTCGGCGGTGCCCGCCGCCCGGCGGGTCCGGTACAGATCGTCGCCGACCGTCGGGACGGGCGCGTCGGCCGAGAAGACGGGCAGATCGTTGGTGAACACGAACACCCCCCGGTAGTCGGGGTTGGTGGCGCCGATGCGCCGGCCGAGAGGGGCCAGCGCATTGGCCGCCGGCACCGGCGGATCGGGGTCGTCGACCACCGATCCATGCCAGGGACGACCCCCCCGATGGGAGGTGAAGAGCACCCACTCGGCCCGGAACGGGTGCCAGCGCAGCTCCCAGGTCACCCGGCTCCCCCCGCGACGACCTCCACCGCGGCGGCGTAGGCCTGACGGACCCCGTCGGCATCGAAGCCGGGAGCCGGCTCGACCTCCACCGTGTCGCTCTCTCCCCATGCGGCCGCCACCTCGTCGACGGGGCGCCCGTGCGACACTGCGGCCGCCTGTACCGCCGCTCCTCGTGCGACCAGCTCCTCGGACGCGATGGCCACGACCGCCCGTCCGGTCAGGTCGGCTACCACCTGGCGGTACGCCCGGCTCCGGGCGCCGCCCCCCACCAGCAGTACCCGGCCGTCTGTCGCCGGCAGGGCGGCCGCGCCCGCCAGCAGGTTGCACACCACTCCCTCGACCGCGGCCCGGCCCAGATGGGCGGCCGTGGTGCCGGGGCGCAGGCCGGTCACGAGCCCGGTGCCGAGAGGGCGGTTGGGGGTCCGCTCTCCGTCGAAGTGCGGCACCACCACCACTCCCCCCGACCCGGCGGACGCCGCCAGGGCGTCGAAGCGATCCAGGTCCAGCCCCAGCAACCCGGCCATCCAATCGGTGACCTTGGTGGCGTTGAGGGTGCAGACCAGCGGGAGGAACCGACCTGTGGCATCCGCGAACCCGGCCACGGTGCCGGTCGGATCGTGGCTCGGCCGCTCGGCGACGGTGTAGGCCGTGCCACTCGTGCCCAGGCTCAGGACCAGGTCGCCGGGTCGGGCGGCGGCGCCCAGCGCGCCCGCCATGTTGTCCCCGGTGCCCGGGCCGACCAGCGCCTGCTCGGCGGACCAGTCCCCGGCCGGCTCGTCGGGCCCGAGCACCTCGGGCAGCCGGCCGGCCCAGTCGATCGAGCGGTCGACCAACTCCAGCAGGTCCAGTCGGTAGCGGCCCTCGGCGGGTGACCAGTAACCGGTCCCCGACGCGTCGCCCCGGTCGGTGACGAACCTGCCGGTCAGACGCCAGGTCAGCCAGTCGTGGGGGAGCAGTACCGTGGCCACCCGATCGAAGATCTCGGGGTCGGTTCGTCTCAACCACTTCAGCTTGGTCACCGTGAAGCTCGCTACCGGCACCGACCCACACGACGTGGCCCAGGCCTGGGGTCCGAGAGTCTCCACCAACTCGGCCGCGTCGGGCGCCGATTCGGTGTCGTTCCACAGCTTCGCCGGGCGGAGCACCCGCCCCTGGCCGTCGAGCACCACCAGACCGTGCTGCTGACCGGCCACCGAGATGGCGACCGGTCGGTGGGCGGTACCGACACCTGCCTTGGCGCAGGCCTCCTCCAGGGCCGAGTACCAGCTAGCGGGATCCTGCTCGCTCCTAGGAGGAGAGGTCGGGGGGTGGGGGGCCCGGCCGGAAGCTACCAGTGCCCCGCTGTCGGCGTCTCGTACCTCGACCTTGCACGCCGACGTCGAGGAGTCGACCCCGACGACCAGGCCCACTATCTGGTTCCGAGGAGCAACTCGGTGACCAGCTGGTCGAGACGCTCGTTCCCGTATCCCTGTGCCGCCAGGCCGGCCTCGTCGTAGTCGGCGCCCCTTATCTCTTCGAGGCCGCCCGGCGGCCGGGTCGGCTCGGCCAGCCGATCGGCCTGGGCCTCGCTCAGGGCGGCGCGGATGTCCGTATCCTCCCGGAACCGGCGCGCCTTGTCGGCCAGCATCAGGTATGTCCGCATACAACCCCGGGCGAACTCCCACACGCCCTCGGCGTCCTCGGTGCGGTACGGGTGGGCGTCGAAGTGGCGCATTCCGCCCCAACCGCTGTCCTCCAGCAGGCGGACCAGGTAGAAGGCGTCCCGGATGCCTTCCGAACCGAACCGGAAGTCCTGGTCGTACCTGCCGATGCGCTGACCGTTGAGATCGATGTGGAACAGCTTGCCGTGCCAGAGCGCCTGGGCCACCCCGTGCGTGAACGACAGGCCGCTCATGGTCTCGTGGGCGAACTCCGGGTTGAGCCCAACCATGTCCGGCCACTCCAGCTCGTTGATGAACGCCAGGGCATGGCCCACTGTCGGGAGGAAGATGTCTCCTCTCGGCTCGTTCGGCTTCGGCTCGAGCGCGACCCTCAGGTCATACCCGCGGTCACGGATGTACTCGCAGCAGAGATCGACGGCCTCCTTGTAGCGGTCCAGGGCCAGCCGGACGTCCTTGGCCGCGTCGGCCTCCACCCCCTCGCGTCCGCCCCACATCACATAGACGGTGGCCCCGAGCTCGGCCCCGAGGTCGATCGACTCACAGGTCTTGCGTAGCGCGAACCGCCGGACGGCGGGGTCGTTGGCCGTGAAGGCACCCTCTTTGAAGACCGGCCGGGAGAACAAGTTGGTCGTCGCCATCGGCACCTTCATCCCGGTGTCGTCCAAGGCCCGGCGGAACCGCTTCACGATCGACTCCCGCTCCGCCGCCGACGAACCGTGCGGCACCAGGTCGTTGTCGTGGAAGTTGACCCCGTACGCCCCCAGATCGGCCAGTCGGCGCACCGACTCGACCGGATCGAGCGGCTCCCGCACCTCGTGGCCGAACGGATCGCGACCAGGGTTGCCGACCGTCCACAGGCCGAACGTGAAATGGTGCTCGGGGCGAGGCGTGTACTCCGTCATGCCCGGATGATAGCGCTATCAGCCAGGGCTACGGGGCCTGGCCGCAGAGCTCGTCCGGCGGCGCCGGTATCAGCACGAGAAGGGCCCTTCGGCCATGGCGCGCCAGGCGAACCGGATAGATGATGGCACCAAGAGGTGGTGACCATGCGAGTCCTGGTGGCATACGCCACGGCCGACGGATCAACCGAGGAGATCGCCGACCGCATAGCCGCACGCCTGCGGGCCCACGGCCATCACGCTTCGGCCAGGCCTGTGAGCTCTGCCGGTGGCATCGACGGGGTCGACGTGGTGGTGCTCGGCAGCGCGATCCACGGCCGCCAATGGCTCGATCCGGCGACAACTTTCGTCAACGCCAATCGACGAGCTCTTCTCGACCGCCCGTTCTGGATATTCAGCGTCGGGATGCCCGATGCCTTGCCGAAGGCCGTTCGCAGGATGGCCCGCACCGAGGAGACCGCCATACTCGACCAGCTCGGCGACCTGCGACCCGTCGGCCACCAGCTGTTCTCCGGTGTGGTGAAGCCCAGCCAGTTCCCGCTGGCCAGTCGAATCTTCCTGCGGCTGGCCGGGGGCAGGTTCGGCGACTTCCGGGACTGGCCGGCCATCGATCGGTGGGCGGACGGGATAGCCGAGCGCCTGGACGTTCTGGCGGCCTGACCTACCGGCGAGGTGACAAAGGCCCCTGGCCCCGTCGAATGCCCGGCCGGAGACTCCTCCGGTATGCAGGCTGTACCCCGGCGAGTACCTGGTGCCGACGGGTGGGCACGAAGGTGGCCGCTGGCCACGCTCATCCCAGCCGTACTACTCGCAGTCGCCATCTTGTGCTTGGCCACGGGAGGACTCCTCGACGCGACCGGCGCATCCCCCGTGCCACGCGACCGGTTGTGGGCGGCGGCCGGAGTGGTCGGCGGGGTGTACTCGCTCTGGACGACGGTCCAGAGCCTGAGGGCGGGACGGATCGGCGTCGACATCATCGCACTGTTGGCCGTGGTGGGTGCCCTGGCCACAGACGAACTACTGGCGGCCGGCGTCATCGGAGTCATGATCACCAGTGGGCGGGCCCTGGAGGGTTGGGCAGCGGGACGGGCCCGGCGGGATCTCGATGCACTGCTGCAGAATGCTCCCCACTCGGCCCACCTCTACCAGGCCGGCGCTTTGACCACAGTCCCGGTGGAGCAGCTCGTCCCCGGTGACCGGGTGATGGTGGCAGGGGGGGAGCTCGTACCGGCGGACGGCAACCTGTTGGGAGACGCCGTACTCGACGAGTCCACCCTGTCGGGCGAGTCGCGACCCGTGGAGCGGACCGCGGGTGATCCGATCCGCAGCGGCGCGGCCAACGCCGGAGCACCGTTCGATGTGATGGTCACCGTACCGGCCGCCGAGAGCAGCTACGCCGGCGTCGTCCGCCTGGTCGAGCAAGCGGAAGCGTCGCAGGCGCCGTTCGTGCGGCTCGCAGATCGGTATGCCTTGTGGTTCTTGGCTCTGACCTCGGCCGCCTCAGCCGCGGCTTGGGCCGCGGGGGGTGTGTCCCGGGCGGTGGCTGTCCTCGTGGTCGCCACTCCGTGCCCTCTCATCCTCGCGGCACCGGTGGCTTGGGTCGCAGGGCTGTCACGCTCGGCTCGGCGCGGAGTCGTCACCAAAGGGGGCGCCGTACTCGAGCGTCTGGCCGGGTGCACCACTGTGCTCATCGACAAGACCGGGACACTGACCACCGGACATCCGACCGTCACCGACGTGGTTCCGGCCGGGCCTCTGTCGGCCGATGCCATCCTGGGTATGGCTGCGTCGCTGGATCAGCTCTCACCTCACGTCCTGGCCCAGGCCGTGCTCCGAGCAGCCCGCCAGCGCGGCTGTCGTCTCCTCCTGCCCACCGAGGTGGAGGAGGTCCCTGGAAGGGGCATCCGTGGACTGGTGGCGGGGCAGCCAGTGGCGTTGGGCAAGGCCGAATGGGTCGGGATCAGCGGCGCCCCCGGTTGGGCCAAGGCGGCCCGTCGACGGGCCGCTCTCGACGGGTCCATGACGGTGTTCGTCTCCGTCGACGGCCAACCGGCCGGGGTGCTGATGCTCGACGATCCGGTCAGGCCGGATGCGTCCCGAACCGTGCGGGCTCTGCGCCGCAGCGGCATCGACCGGATCGTCATGGTCACAGGGGACCGTCCCGAGGTGGCCGAAACGGTGGGCGCCGCCCTCGGCGTGGACGAGGTCCTGGCCGATCGATCACCGGCGGAGAAGCTCGACGTCGTCCGCTTCGAGCGTCACCGGGCCCCGACCGTCATGGTCGGCGACGGTATCAACGACGCCCCCGCCCTGGCCTTGGCCGACGTCGGCGTAGCCATGGGGGCCAGGGGGGCGACGGCGTCCTCACAAGCCGCCGACATGGTGCTGACAGTGGACCGCTTGGACCGCTTGGGCGAAGCCCGATCGATCGCCCGGCGTTCGCGCCGCATAGCCGTGCAGAGCGTCATGGCCGGTATGGCCATGTCCCTGACGGCGATGGCGATCGCCGGATTCGGATGGCTCCCCGCCGTCTGGGGGGCGGTCTGGCAGGAGGGAATAGACGTGGCGGTGATAGTCAACGCCTTGCGGGCGTTGCGCCCGCAAGGCACCGAGCTGCGCCTCGACGAGGAGGGCACCTCTTTGACCAGGCGCTTCCAGGCCGAGCACGTGGTCGTACGGGCGGCGGTGGAGCAGATCCGCGCCTGCGCCGACCTGCTGGACCGGGTCCCGCCCCCCCGAGCGGCGGCCGAGGTCCGGGATCTGTACCGACTTCTGGCCGAAGAGGTGGCACCGCACGAGAGCGCCGAGCAGGACCTGCTGTATCCGGCCCTCGAACGACTCCTCGGTGGCAGCGACCCGACGGGGCCGATGAGCCGGGCTCATGTCGAGATCGCCCATCAGATCCGGCGCCTCGGGCAGCTCCTCGGGGAGATCGGTCCCGAAGGCCCCGATGGGGAGGAGATCGCAGAGCTCCGTCGCCTCTTGTACGGGCTGCACGCGGTGTTGAAGCTGCACACCACCCAAGAGGAGGAGAGCTACCTGTCCCTCGGTGACGAACCTGCCCCGGCCCCGCCGGGGTCAGACCACCGGTCGGGCGGCGTCACCGACCCGCTCGCGTGCGCCCCGCCCGGCTCCGGGTCGGCATCAAACGAGAGAGCAGGTCGATGACCAAGGCGGCGGTGCCGCCGAACACCAACGCTTCGAGCGTGACGTCGGCACCGGGCCGATGCTGGAGCGAGAAGAAGGCGTCGACGCCGGGCGTCATGTAGACCGCCGTGAAGATCGCCGCCATGGCGGCTACCAGGAGCGCCCGCAAGGGGGTCATGGGGCGCGCCGTGACCCACAGCACCCACAACGTCACCACGACGCAGACGATGATGGCAGCTGTGCGTGACGCGTCACCGGACAGTCCCTCGCCCCGAGCAGACGCATAGGTGATCAGTACTGCGATCGCGGTCACGGACCCGGCCAACACCGACCAGCTGACCACCCGGCGCAAGAACCCGGGCAAGAAGCGCCTTTCGTTCGGGCCAAGAGCCAGGAAGAACCCCGGGATACCGATCCCGACGGCGCTGATCAACGTCAGGTGCCGTGGTAGGAACGGATAGGGCCAGCCGGTGATCGAGATGACGACCGAGATGATGAGCGAGTACACGTTCTTGACCAAGAAGAGCACCGCGACCAGCTCGATGTTGGCCAGCACCCGCCGGCCCTCGGCCACCACCGAGGGAAGCACGTCGAAGTCATCGTCGAGCAGCACGACCTGGGCCACGCCTCGCGTGATGGCCGACCCCGAGCCCATGGCCACTCCCAGATCGGCGTCCTTCAGCGCAAGCACATCGTTGACACCGTCTCCTGTCATGGCCACGACGTGGTTGCGGGCCTGCAACGCAGCGACCATTTCCTGCTTCTGTTCGGGGGTGACCCGCCCGAACACCCGGTTCTCCTCCACGGCGGCAATGAACTCGGGGCCTCCCGGCGCGGGTAGGGAGCGGGCGTCGACGGCCCGCTCCGCGCCGGGAACTCCGACCTTGTCCGCCACCCGCCGGACCGTGATCGGGCTGTCCCCTGAAATCACCCGTACGGTCACCCCTTGATCAGCGAAGTAGGACAGGGTGCCGGCTACGGCCGGACGGGTTCGTTCGCTCAACTCGATTATCCCGGCCAGTGACAGGCCATCTGGGAGGAGCTCGCCGTGGAGCGGGGTGCCGGTCCGGGCCAAGACCATGACGCGCGAGCCGGCCTCGGTGAGGCTCGTCGCGGTCGGCCGAAGTCCATGCGGGTCGTCTGCGCCGATAACGTCGGGCGCGCCGACCACCCACGTGCCGTGACCGCTGAAGCGGGCTGCGCTCCACTTCCTCGCCGAGCTGAACGCGACCTCGGCCTCCTTCACCCATCGGGCGTCGCGAGCTTCGAGGCCCTCGCCGATGGCCGCCATCGTCGCGTTGGCCGTACGGGACTCGGACAGCCCGGCCAGAGCCGCCTCCACCTCGGCCCGTTCCCCTTCCGCCACGATCAGCTGGGCCAATCGGACCCGGCCTTCTGTCAAGGTGCCGGTCTTGTCCACGCAAAGGGAGTCGACGCGGGCCAGCGTCTCGACCGCCGGGAGCTCCTGTACCAGCACCCGCTGTCTGGCCAGCCTCATCACCCCGGCCAGAAAGGCCAAAGTGGTCAAGAGCACCAGGCCCTCGGGGATCATCCCCACCAGACCGGCTACCGCCAGGCGAATGGCAACCCGCCAAGGCTGAGACTGCAACTCCCGCACGAACAGGACCGGAGCGATGACCACCATCGTCCAGGACAGCCAGCGCAGCAGCCGGTTGATCCCGCTCATCAACTCCGAGTCGGCCAGGCTGAAGCGGCGGGCTCGATCGGCCAGACGGCTGGCGTACGAATCGGACCCTACCGCGGTGACACGGGCGCGCAGTGCACCGGAGACCAACCACGAGCCCGATGTCAGCATGTCACCTGCGGTCTTGGTCACCGGCTCCGACTCCCCAGTGGCCATCGACTCGTCGATCTCTGCCTGGTCGGCCACGGTCACGGCGTCGACCGCCAGTTGGTCTCCGGGACGAAGATCGAGCAGGTCGTCGATCACGACCTCCTCGGGCGGAACATCGATCACGTTCCCGTCCCTGATCACGCGGGCCCTGGGCGAGGTCATGACTGCCAACGCGTCGAGCTGTCGTTTGGCTCGAGCTTCCTCGAATGCCCCCGCGACCGTGTTGACGAGCGCTATGGCGAGGAACGTGGCGTCGGGCGCCGAGCCAGTGGCCAGAGTGGCGCCCCCGAGCGCGACGAGCAGGCCGTTGAGCCGGGTGAGCCCGTTGCGCCTGAGAATCTGCGTCCAGCTCTGGGACCGTTGGCCCGCCACCTCATTGACCGCCCCCCGGCTGATCCGGTCCGCCACTTCCCCGGCGGACAGCCCATCCGCGAGCCATCCTGGCGAGGGGGTCCATGGTGGAAAGGAGGCGGTTCGCCCGACCGCAGCCGGAGGCGACCCGCCGGTCGAGGGAGCCGGCATCTGCCCCAGGCCTCGACCGCGCTAGCCCGACTCGGCCGTCGGGTGGGCGGGGGTCGAAGCGCCCCCCCGGCCGGCGGCCGCGCCGGAGGACGATCGACGGTCGGGTGGGCGGATGACCACCACCGAGCAGGTGGCCCGACGGGCGCACTCGCTGCTGACCGAGCCCAGCGCCAGCACATCCAGCCCGCTCAGACCGCGCGATCCCACCACCAGCATCTCGGCACCCTCGCTCTCGGAGATCAACGCCTTCGCTGTGGGTGGCTCGCAGATCCGTCCGGTAACGGCTGTACCCGGGGACAGCGCCTTGGCCTTGGCGACGGCCCGGTCGAGCAGCGACTGCTCCGCCGGCAACATCCCCGGAGCCAACGATTCGAGCGCTTCCCGGCGGGCGAACGCGACGTGCACGATGAGCAGGGAGAGACCGCGCAGCTCAGCCTCCGCTGCTGCCCACTCGAGCGCCCGCATGGAGGAATCCGATCCGTCCACCCCGACCACCATCCGGGGGCTCAGGCGATCGGTACCGGCACTGCGGACCTCCGGCTCGGAGATCATGACGCGGCTCCCTCCACCTCGACGATCCGCCCGGCATCGATGTGGATCAGCCGCCCGGCGCGCTCGGCCACGTCACGATCGTGGGTGACCATGACGATGGTGGTCCTGCTCTCGCGGTTGAGCGTCTCGAGCAGACCGAGGAGACGGGTGACGTTCTCGGGATCCAGACTTCCCGTGGGCTCGTCGGCGAGAAGCACCTCCGGAGAGTTCGCCAGCGCCCGCGCGATGGCGGCCCGCTGCCGTTCCCCGCCCGACAGCTCAGGTGGCCTCCGGATCTGCTGGGCCTCCAAGCCGACCGCGGCCACCAGCTCCGACACCCGGGCCACCCGATCCCGCCGGGAAAGGTGTCGGCCCATCATGGCTATCTCTATGTTGTCCCGGACGCTCAGATGGGGGAGCAGATGGTGCAGCTGGAAGACCACACCCACGACGCGGCGCCTGTAGTGGTCGAGATCCCCCATGGACGCGAGGTCCTGACCGCGGTACAGAATCCGGCCACTGGTGGGGTGGTCGAGCGCGGCGAAGAGTTGCAGGAGGGTCGACTTGCCCGCGCCCGATGTCCCGCTGACGGCCAGCCATTCACCCCGGACCACCGTCAGGTCGACCCGGTCCAGAGCGACCACGTCCGGCCCGAACGCCTTCCGAACGGCGACGGCTTGCAGAATCGGCTCTTGCATCCTCGTGCTACTCCTTGCGCAGTGCGTCGCCCGGACGAAGCATGCCCGCTCTGAGCGACGGATAGAGGGAAGCGACCACCCCGATACCGATCGCGCTGTACAGAGCCATCCCGAAGGTCCACCCCGAATACTGCGGCTGCAAGTACCCTTGGAGCGAGGAGCCGTGCTCCAACGAGAAGGTGAGCAGCACGGCCAGACCCACCCCCAGGGCGGCACCGATCACACTGATGCCTACCGCCTCCCCTATTACCAGCGAAACCAAGCGTCGCCTCGACCAGCCCAACGCCCTCAGGACGCCGAACTCGCGCATCCGCTCGATGAGCGACAAGAGCATCGAATTCATCACGATGATGATCCCGATGAGCAGAGCGATGATCGTGGCCCCGCTCTGCGCCGCCTTCAGGAACTCCAGGTTGCGGTCCACTCGCCCGAACTCCGACGCCAACCGCACGGTCGCCAGGTTCGGATTGGCCTCTGCGATCCGCTTTCGGACCTGATCGATCGACGCTCCAGCTCGGACCTGAACCGCCACTAGCGTGACCGTTCCCGGTTTGTGCTCCGACGCCTGCAGCGGTATCAACGGGAACATGGAGGCCGTGTCCCCCGAGACCTGCGCGAGGGAATAGAGCCCGACGATCCGATACGAGGTCGCGCCGACCTTCAACGAGTCCCCGACACTCTTGTGGATGTCCTGGGCCGCCTGCCATCCGAGCATGATCTCGTTGGTCGCCGTAGCCCCATAGGCTCGGCCGGCGACGATCTTGACGCCGAAAGGCGCCAGCTCGCCAGGGGCCAAGCCGATCTGGAGGAACTGAGGGTGGGCCGCATCGAGCCGGAAGGTATCGATCAAGGCGCCTACCGCTGACTGCACGCCGGCTGTCTTCGACACGCCCACCACCTGGGTGTCGGTGACCACACTGCTGAGAATATCCGGAGCGCCCTTCTGAGCCACTATGAAGTCGGCGTTGCCCATCTGCAACACCGCGGCGGCAGACCGTTCCAGGCTCTTCGTCACCAGGCTGAGAGTGACGATAGCCATGACACTGATCGCGACGGCGACCGCGGTCAGGCCGGTCCTCGTCCTCCGACTGGCCAAGTCCTGGAATATCAACCGCATGAAGGTCAGGCTCCGATACGAGCCTCGTCCGCTCATGACCGCTCCACCTTCTCGGCCGACCACAGCACCGCGCCACCCGAGACTGCAGCATGGCGGGTCCTGTCCCCGCCTCGCGCCATACCGACGACGATCACCTGTGCCCCACGCAGGCACCGCAACCGGTCGGCCAGCCGACGTCGCGCGTCAACCCGGTCACGGAATCGCACGTTCTGCTCCTTCCTCTGCTGCGATTCTCCACTATGGGGAAGCCGAGGTTCAGAGTCACAAGTCCCAAGCGCGATGATCGGGTCCTGGAACCCGAGCCCACGGACCAGGTCGAGGATCACTGCGCCGCGCAGGAGCGCGACACGGATCGCCGGGTCACGCCAACTCCCGACACCGGCTGGCCCATCGGCCTCAGGCGTCCTGTTGGAGCGGGACCACCGAATGCTGGCTGCCGCCGGGCGCTCCGCAGTCTCGACGCCACGGCCGGCTACCGTTGGAGTGGCTCATCGGAAAGGCGGCCGGCCACCTACCGGCGACCCGGTCCCGGCCCCATAGAGGAGCGATCTCGTACGCATCTCCGGGATCGGTCAAGCCGATGTCCCATGTACGCTCCCATTCGGACGGGGCGTCGAGCGAGTGCAGGACGGCGATCTGCAGATCCGTCGGAAGGTCATCTATCGGCGTAAACATGCGGCCAGGCTTTCTGCTCACGATCCGATCCGGGTCGATCAGTCATGGTGCCCCGACGCGCCCCGCCGACCGTAGAGACTTTCGGCCCCTCCTAACTGTGTCCGAATCCAGGCCCTTGGACCCTATGAGCCGGGCCGCCCTCGGCTCATCATCTCGTCTGAGAGTTGACGCCGGTCCAGCTAGGAGCGAGGTGCACCCATGCATGAAGGCCATGACCACACGATCGTCGTGGGTTTCGACGGCTCGGAGGCTTCTGTAGCCGCACTCGAATGGGCGGCCAAGGAAGCTTCCCTGCGAAAGGGCCGACTCTGCGTCGTGCGAGCTTGGCTGTCAGCCGAGTTCGGCACCGATGACGACCTGCGGGCCTATACCCGAACCAAGGTGGAGACAGAGGTTCAGAAGGTCCTCGGAACCGCCTCCGGTGTCGACTGGCAAGCCGAGGCCCTGCGGGGATCACCCGCAAAGGCTCTGATCGATCATGCGGCCGATGCCGACCTGCTCGTAGTCGGTTGCCGGGGCCACGGAGGTTTCGCCGGACTGCTCCTCGGCTCGGTCAGCCAGCAGGTCGCGGCACATGCCGTCACGCCCGCCGTGGTGATCGTCCACCACCACTGACGGCTCGTTGGACGCCGCTCACACCATGATGGCTTCCAGGGCCAGGAGGGCCCGGTGCAGGGCGGCGCTGGCGTCGGCCAAGCCGAGCACGTCGGTGGAGGTCGGGTCGGCGAAGGCCGTCTCCAGATCAGAATCGACGGCGCGACTGAGGTCACGCAGAGACCGGATCGTCTCTCGTTTGAGGTCTATGCCGTCTTCGCACCGGTCACCATTCGCCAGTTCGACGCCGCTTGCGGTCACCTGACCTCCCTCCGGGTGCATCTCACCAGGCTGTGCGACGCTGAGATTAAGGGTCCGTCATGGCCGGCACCAGTGTCTTTGGTCCTATTGCCGATCGGCGTCGGCCGACGTCGGCCGGCCCCGGTCGTTCTACGAGACGAGGACCTACGGCCCTGTCCGCCTCGCCCTCAGAGGAGCAAGCTGCAACGAGTACAAGGGATGGAAGGAGAGACCAATGCAAGCCCAGGCCGGGGACAGGATCATCATCAGAGGACACCACATCGGTGAGCCCGACCGCGATTGCGAGGTGCTCGAGGTGAGGGGCACCGACGGCACGCCTCCATATTTCGTGAGGTGGGAGGATGACGGGCACGAGGCGCTCTTCTTCCCGGGTTCCGATGCCTCGGTCCAGCACTTCCAGCACGACGGAGAAGCCGCCGTGCCCTCATGACCGGCAGAGTCTCGGCCCATGCCGGGGCCCAGCCACTGCCGGCGCTCAGCCACTGCCGGCCCTCAGCCGCTGCCGGCGCTCAGCCACTGCCGGCGCTCAGCAACTGCCGGCAGTGCCCGGCGATGACCAGCTCCTCGCGAGAGTGGATCACGAGTACCTGTACGCGCCCGGCCGGCGCGGTCACGTCCCGGTCCTGGTCGCCGACCGCCCGATTCGAGGCCGGGTCGACAGTCACGCCCATGAACCGGAGGTCCTGACACGCCTCGAGCCGTATGTCGGGTGCGTTCTCCCCCACCCCTCCGGTGAACACGAGGGCCTCCAGCCCCCCCATCGCCGCCGCCGCAGAGGCGATCTTCCCCCTCAGCCGGTGCAGGTAGACCCCGATGGCCGTACCCGCTCTCTCGTCACCGCCACCACGAAGGCGAAGCAGCTCGCGCATGTCTCCGGAGCGACCTCCGCTGAGCGCCAGAAGACCACTGCGACGCTCGAGAGCGTCGGCCATGGCCTCGGGGCCGATCCCCCGGGCCGCCAACCAGGCCAGGGACCCGGGATCCACGTCACCGCTTCGGGTGGCCATGACCAGACCCTCGGTCGGTGTGAAGCCCATGGTCGTGTCGACCGACCGGCCCTCGCACACGGCCGTCACCGAAGCCCCGCCCCCGAGGTGGCAGACGACCACCCTTCCTCTCTCGGCAGGGCCGCCGACCATCTCGGCCCGCCGCGACACCGCCCACTCGCAACTCAGGCCGTGGAACCCGTACCTACGTATGCCCCAGCGCTCCGTCCACTCGGTGGGCAGAGCATACAATTGGGCCACTCGGGGCAGACGGGCGTGAAAAGCAGTGTCGAAGCAGGCCACCGACGGTATCTCGGGCGCCAACCGGCGAAGAGTGTCCAACATCCGCAGTGACGGTGGGTTGTGCAGGGGAGCCAGCTCGTTGAGCCCCTCGAGGGCGACGCGAACCTGCTCGTCCACCAGCACGGGCCGATCGAAATACGGTCCGCCATGCACCAACCGGTGACCGATGGCATCCAGCGGCCCGGCTGACGCAAGTATGGCGGAGACGTCGGTCACCGAGTCCGAACCCGGTGCTGCCAGGTCCGCCGAGGAGCTGATGCGGCCATCGCTTTCGACCATCCGCACCTTGATCCCGGTGGATCCGGCGTTCACCGCGAGCACCCTCACATCACTCTGTTCTACTCGGTCGAACGACATCGCCAGACACGGGCAGACTGTCGGTGACCAGTCCTTCACCAGGAGGTCCATCTGTGGCCGACCAGACCACGCCCGCACCCTCGGCTCACCTCGGCACCGCCGCCGCCGACACCCCCGTGCCCGCCGGCCGGACCGTGCCCCCACCCCTGTGGCACCTCGGGGCAGCCCCGGGGCCGCTCGAGGCGGCCCAGCTCGGGCGGATCGACGCCTGGTGGCGCGCCGCCAATTACCTCTCGGTGGGCCAGATCTACCTCATGGCCAATCCCCTGCTGGACCGTCCGCTGGCACCCGACGATGTCAAGCCCCGACTCCTCGGCCACTGGGGCACGACGCCTGGGCTCAACCTGATTTATGCTCACGCCAACCGTTGCATCGTAGAACGCGATCTCGACGCCATCTACGTCATGGGACCAGGTCACGGCGGCCCGGGCCCCAACGCCTGCTCCTGGCTGGAAGGTACCTATAGCGAGCTGTATCCCTCGGTACGCCGGGACCGGACCGGCATGCTCCGGCTGTTCCGTCAGTTCTCCTTCCCGGGCGGCGTGCCCTCCCACGTGGCCCCCAACACGCCGGGATCCATCCACGAAGGTGGGGAGCTGGGCTACTCGCTGCTCCACGCGGTCGGGGCTGCCTTCGACCGACCCGAGCTCACGGTGTTCTGCGTGGTCGGAGATGGTGAGGCCGAGACGGGCCCTCTGGCCACGAGTTGGCACGCCACCAAGTTCCTCCACCCGGCCAGCGACGGGTGCGTCCTTCCTATCCTGCACCTGAACGGTTACAAGATCGCCAACCCGACCATCCTGGCCCGGATCCCGCATCGCCAGCTCGAAGACCTGATGCGGGGATACGGCTACGATCCCGTCACCGTCACGATCGAGGCGGGAGCCGATCCGGCCTTTGCCCATCAGGCGTTGGCCGCGTCGCTCGACACCTGCCTCGACCGGCTGGCGGACATCCGCTCGCGAAGCTCGCACGACAAGGGTGCGGCGTTCCCCGTCGAGTGGCCGATGATCATCATGCGGTCCCCCAAGGGATGGACAGGACCGCCGGTCGTGGACGGGCAGCGGGTGGAGGGAAGCTTCCGTTCGCATCAAGTTCCCATCGCCAACGCCCGCACGGATGGGTCCCACAGGAAGGCATTGGAGGCATGGCTACGCAGTTACCGACCCGATGAGCTCTTCGATGCCGAGGGGCGGCCGGCCGCCGACCTGCTCCGCCTCCCCCCCGAGAACGGCCGGCGGATGAGCGCAAACCCGGTCGCCAACGGTGGCCAGGTCCTGATCGATCTGGAGCTTCCTGATTTCCGAGACTTCGCCGTGGAAGTACCGCGTCCAGGAGAGGCCCAGCACGAGGCGACCCGCGTCCTCGGCCGGTGGATCAAGGATGTGATCGCGGCCAACCGGAGGAGCTTCCTCCTGTTCGGCCCCGACGAGGTGGCATCGAACCGCCTAGACGCCGTATTCGAGGTCACTGGCCGCCGGTGGATGGCCGAGGTGGACTCCGACGACCAGTACCTCGACCGGGAGGGTCGGGTGATCGAGGTGCTGTCAGAGCACGCTTGCCAGGGAATGCTCGAGGGCTACCTCCTGAGCGGTCGGCACGGATTGTTCACCTGCTACGAAGCCTTCATTCACATAGTCGACTCCATGTTCAACCAGCATGCCAAGTGGCTCGAGGCGGCGGCGGCGATCCCATGGAGGCGGTCGGTCGCTTCGCTCAACTATCTCCTGACCTCTCATGTGTGGCGTCAGGACCACAATGGCTCGACCCACCAGGATCCAGGCTTTCTGGACGTGGTCATGAACAAGAAGCCCAACGTGGTGAGGGTCTACCTGCCGCCCGACTCCAACTGCCTCCTGTCGGTTGCCGATCATTGTCTGCGCAGCCGTCAGTACGTCAACGTGATCGTGGCCGGCAAGCAACCTGCGCTCGACTATCTCGGTATCGGCGAGGCGATCGCCCATTGTGCTCGCGGGATCGGAGTCTGGGAGTGGGCCGGCACCGAGGAGTCCGGCCACGCCCCGGACGTCGTGCTGGCCTGCGCAGGAGACATTCCGACGCTCGAGGCCCTTGCCGCGGCCGACCTGCTGCGCCGGCACCTGCCGGGACTGAAGGTCCGCTTCGTCAACGTGGTCGATCTCATGCGCCTGCTCCCCGAGGCCGAGCATCCCCACGGGCTCTCCGACGCCGAGTTCGATGCCCTCTTCACCACGGATCGTCCCGTGATCTTCGCCTTCCACGGGTATCCCTGGCTCGTTCACCGACTCAGTTACCGCCGGACCAACCATGCCAACATCCACGTCCGTGGTTACAAGGAGAACGGAACCACCACCACCCCGTTCGACATGGTCATGCTCAACGACCTCGACCGCTACCACCTGGTGATGGACGTCATCGACCGGACCCCTGGCCTGGGCCCCAGAGCAGCTGCGACCCGACAGGCCATGGTCGACGCTCGCTTGGCCGCCCGGGACCACACCCGCCGCTTCGGCGAGGACCATCCGGATGTCTCGGGCTGGCGGTGGTCCGCCACCACATGATGCCTTGGAAGTGACTCCGCCGCGGCGTCGCGAAGGCGCGAACCTGCTCAGCTCCTCCCGCTCCGAAGTACCCGCCCCGAGATCGACCGCGGCTCGATGCGCACCAGCGAGGTCTTGGGACCGGGCGCCCAGCTGTCGATCGGCGCGCCCTGGACCGCGACGCTGATCGTATCGATGGAGTTCGTGACCTCGTAGGCATTGCCGACCACTAGGACGCTCCAGCCGGATCGGGCCTCATCGTCCACGTGGTCGATCTCGAACCCCACTACGTTCTGGGCTGCTGCCGCCAGCTTCGTCCCTGGACTCGTGCGGATGGCGATGCGGTCGTCCTCGTACCAGTAGTTGACCGGGAATATCTCAGGACCCTCCGATCCGTTGACCGCGATCCGACCGAAGTGGTTGGCCTGGAGCAACTCCTTGCAGGTTCCTTCGCTGAGCTCCTCGAGAGCGGACTCGACCACGACCTCGGGTGGCTCCACCGCATCGAGCCGGCGCATGTCATCTACCGCCGCGCAACAGACCGGTCCGGGTGTGGTCGAGCACGAAATCGAGCAGCGCGATGTGCTTCTCGGTGTCATTGCGCATCAGCGTGACGATGACATCCCAGAGGGTGGTGTCACGTACGTCACGCAGCATCCGGTGGAGCCGCTTCAGCTCCTCGGCATCGTCGCGCTCGCTCTGCCGCAGCTGCTCGGTGAGCCGACGAACCCGACCCATGTCCCTTCGGCCGAAGTCCATGTGGGGGATGGCGGGGGCCGCCCCGCTGCACTCCGCATCGGCCTTCAAGGTCTCGGCCAGGGTACGGAAGAACTCGTGATGCCGGCGCTCGTCGTCACAGAGGATGCCCACCAGGTAGGAGAAGGCCTCTGACCCGGCCTCCTGCGCGGCGGCCTGATACTCCTCTAGTACACCTCGCTCCCGCTCCATGTGGGCTCTGATGTGTGAGAACAGCTCGTCCTCCCACACGCTGGCACCGACGGGCGCCTGCATCGATTCGGTGTCCGCTTCGTGAGCCATCTGAGCCTCTCCTTCTCGGTGTTCGGGCCTTTGTGGAGAGTCAAGGCCTCCGTCATCGCTTCCGACAGGGCCAAAGGTCACGGATCGGTGCACCGCTACTGCACCCGGCGATGACCGAGAGCGGGGCCGAAGGACTCTGGTCGAGAAGGTCCGGCCGCTCGATCATTGGCGAAAAGGAGCCAGCCATGTCGCATTGTCACGACCCCTACGATCTCCAGGCGTATCGGCCGTTGGAGGCTGACGCTCCGTCAGGGACCCAATGCCACGATGCCTTCGATCTCGGCACAGAGGCCGAGCGGCTACTGGCGCGAGCCGTGCGCGTCTGGGTCGAGAGGCTGGCCCCCGGAGACGAGGGGACTGTGCGGGCGGCCACCGCTAGAGCCGTGTGGCGCTACCGGTCCGGCGCCTCGGTCTCCGAGGCCTGCGGCGAGGCGGCGGCACTCGCTCGGAGCCGTATGCGCCACCCCTCACACCGCATGTTCAAGCCACCGGCAGCCGCTCGAGGCCGGTTCGGAGCCGGGGCGCCCTCCTGCTCCACACGGGCCGGTAACAGCAACAGCACGAGTACCGCACCCCCTGACGCCACCAGGCCGCCGGTCAGGACCGCCGAGTCCATTCCGTTCAGGAAGGCTTCGCGAGCGGCCACGGCGAGCGACGTTGCCGCTGGGGCGCCGAGCTTCTCCGCTACTGCGAGCGCCCCACCGAGAGAACCGGTGATCAGGTCCGAGATGGCTCTCGGTAGGTGGAGCCCGGCCAACTGCGGGCCGAGGTGGGCACGGTAGTGCTGATTGAGCAGGCTACCCAGCACAGCGACGCCCAATGCCCCGCCCACTTGCAGCGAAGCGCCGTTGGTCGCCGAGCCGACTCCGGCCTCATCTAGGGGGACCGACCCCATCACCGAGTCGGTGCAGGGGGCCATTGACAAGCCGACTCCGACGCCGATGGCGACGAAGGCCGGTAACGCATCCAGATACGTGCCGTGGAGCGTGACCCGGGACAGGAGCACGAACCCGGCTGCGATCATTCCCATCCCGACGAAGACGACCAATTTCGTTCCGAATCGCCGAACCAGGATGGTCGAGAAGGGCGCGGCGACCAGGAGGACCCCGGCGATGGGGGCCACCCTGAGGCCGGCGCCCAGCGCGCTGTACCCCAGGGAGAACTGCAGGTACTGGGTCAGTACGAACAGCCCCCCCATCAAGGAGAAGAGCACGAAGCCCATTCCCATCATCGCCACGGAGAACCGACGCTGGCGGAACAGACCCAGTGGCAGCATCGGATGGTCGCTACGGCGTTCCCAGAGGGCGAACCCGGTCAGGATCACAGCCGACCCGGCCAGGGACCCCAGAACGACCGGACTGTCCCACGCCCTT